>NZ_JBYMTH010000004.1:0-437584 GCF_057773065.1 Pseudoxanthomonas sp. 134C1 | reverse complement strand
GGTGCCCGAGGACCCGGCCCAGTTCGTCGTGCACCGCTCCGAGCAGCACATGCGCGGGCTGTATGGCACCGGCCGCTACGACCGGCAAGGCGAACGTGGGCAGGTGGACCTGCTGGGACCGGCGGCCCCGTGCCGGACCGAGGCGGTGAGTCACTGCCGGCAGAAGGGACCCGTCGACGAGCAGTTGGAGAACGCGGTGGAGCGCCAGCCGCGCCCCACCTCGGCGGCCCCGCCCGGGCGCGGGCCGGAGGCGGTGTTCCTGGACGGGGTGGTGGGGCGGTTGTACCGCAGCCTGTTGACCGGCGATGACCGGGGGCTGTCGGCGGCCATCGACGACTACCTGCGTCATCCGACCAGCCAGTCGTTCCGTGACGCCGTCGCGCTGGGGCAGGCGCGCCTGGACGCGCAGGCGGCACCGACGCGCCCGGACCCGCCGCAGGCCGAACCCGCGCCACCGGTCCATGCGCCGCATGTCATGCGTCGATAGGAACAGGAACATGGCTTTGGAAGATACCGAACGTCTTGTCGTTGAACTCGCGACCGTCACCCGACTGCTGGAACAGCGCAGCGAATCCGCCGTGCAACAGGTGCAGCAGGTGGCAAGGGTTCTGGACGAAAGCGCGCGCCTGTTGATCGCCCAGACCGGTGGTCTGACGCAGGAAATGGCTCAGGCTCTGCGGCAGCAGGCCGGTGAGATGTTCTGGCAGGGCATCGGCAACAGCGTGGAGCAACTCCGACAGCAACTGGGTACCGCCGCGAGTGCGGCGACCTCGGCGGCCAGCGCGCTGGAAGAGCAGCGCAGGGCACTACAACAGGAACGGCGCACCTGGCTCTGGCTCGGCTGCGGCGCCTTGCTGGTGGGTAGTGTCCTTGCGGTGTCCGCTTCCGGTTATGCCGTCATGCAAAGCCGCAAGGAAGTACGGCAGAACCAAATCAAAACCGAACTCCTGCGGGCTTACAACCAGGCGGACGTGACCCTGTGCGGCGAGCGGCTGTGCGCCAACGTGGACGACAAAGCAGCACGTACCGGCGAACGGAAGCAATATCGTGTGGTGAAGGACAGATAGGCGCGAACTCGCGGAAATTGCATCCCTCCTTGCAAACACGCCACAAGACCTGTCACGCAGGACTGAACACTGCCCATGCGGAATGTGCGTTACATGACGGTTTTCACTACCGATTCAGTCCACTCCTCCAAGACTCGCCGCACCCGGAAAAGGAGTGCCTCCATGAACGTCACCCTCCATCGTTCCAAGCCGCTGCTGGCGTTGTGCGCCGGCCTGCTGCTCGCCACCGCTTCCGCCGCGCATGCGCAGGTGGTCGGCTACAACTTCCGCACCGGCGACGCCTGGGTGGACACGCGCCTGATCGAGATCAACGACTATGGTTCGCGTTACCGCGAGCCCTTCATCGACGAGATGAACGGCTACTACGGCGCGCCGCGCTCGCTGGTGACGGATCTGTTCGGCCGTCGCTGGTCGGCCGGCGACATCTATTACGCCTGCGCCATCGCGCACATCCTGCGCCTGCCATGCATCGACGTGGTTCACGAGTACGAGCGCAATCCCGGCCAGGGCTGGGGTGCGATCGCCAAGCGCATGGGCATCAAGCCGGGTTCGTCGGAATTCCATGCACTGAAGAACGGCTTCTCCCACACCTATGATCGTTGGGGATATCCGGTCGCGGTGGATCGCAACGTCCACGTCGACTGGTCCAAGCACGGTCCGGGCAAGGGCAAGCCGGCGCGCACGGGCAATGGGAACGGCGGCAGCAAGGGCGCCGCGCGTCCGGCTCAGGGCCAAGGCGCGTCCGACAAGGGCAAGAGCCGCGGCGGCGACCATGGACCGGCGCAGGGAAGTGGCAAGGGCAAGGGCCACGGGCAGGGCGGACAGGGACAGGGCAAGGAAAAAGGCAACGGCAAGAAGTAGGCCGAGCGATCCTCCATGAAAAAAGGCGGCCATCGGCCGCCTTTTTTCTGTTCGCGCATCAACCGACCTCGAAACCCGGTGGCACCTGCGCAGTCCATTGCGACCGTTCGACCCGATCCACCCGCGCCTGCGGCGGCCCATGGTGCAGCCATCCGGCCAGTGTCTCGATGGCGTCCGGCTCACCGGCCGCGATCACTTCCACCCGACCGTCCTCCAGATTCCGCGCGATGCCGGCCAGCCCCAACCGGCGTGCCTGCTCACGGGTGGAGGCGCGGAAAAACACGCCCTGCACCCGGCCTTCGATCAGGAAGCGCGCCGCGAGCATCAACCTGCCTTGCCGGGAGACTGCGCCATCAGCGTTTCCAGGTCGTGCGCGGTGACGGGTCCGGCGAATGCCTTGGCGACCTTGCCGTCCGGCGAGATCAGATAGGTGGTGGGCAATCCGCGCGGGGTCGCGAAGTCGGCCGGCGGCGCCATCACATCGATGATCGCGATGGGATAGACCACCGGATGTTCCTTGAGGAAGGCCTGCATGTCGGCCGGTGTGATGTCCTCGTAGGCCAGGCCAATGACCTGCACGTCCTCGCGCATCGCGTCCAGCGCCGACAGTTCCGGCATTTCCTTCAGGCAGGGGGCGCACCATGTCGCCCAGAAATTGACCACCACCCATTTGCCGCGCCGGGCGGACAGGTCGAACCGGCCGCCGTCGACGGTGTCGACCGCCAGTGTCGGAATCTCCGCGGTCGTCTCGCGGATTTGCATGCCGTTGCCGGCATCCGCCGCGGGCGCTTCCGCGGCCGGCTTCGGTTCACCGGTTGCGGGTGCGGTCGCGGGTGCGGCCGGCGTCGAAGGTTTGCAGCCAGCCAGCGCCAGCATGGCCATCAGCAGGATTGTCGGCACCGCTCTCATCGATTGTCCTCGTTGGAATCCAGATAGATCTCGCTGACCCGGCGCTTCAGCAGTTCGCGCAGCGGCACCCGCAGGTCATCCAGCGCACGGCGCGCGGCGACGCCCAGCGAATCGTCGCGGCACGGCAGGTGCGCTTCGGCGATCGGGATGCGCAGCTGGCAGGCTTCGTACAGTTCGGCCAGGCTCATGTCGTCCAGGTCTCGCGACAGCAGCCACTCGCCCTCCTCCGCCCGTCGCAGCAGATTGATGTCGGCCAACTGGCCGAGCATCTGCTGGATCAGCGAGTCGGTCAGCATCGGCTCCAGCGCCAGGATCTGATCGCTGTGCAGCCCCTGTCCCCGCGCGCGCGCTTCGTTGAAGCGGCCGAGCATGCGCAGCAGGCCATAGATTTCGTATCCCAGCGGCAGCCGCATCGACACCGGCTGGTAGCGGAACGCCGCCATCGCCGAGGCCAGCGACGCTCCCATCAGGATCGCCACCCAGCACAGGTAGATCCACATCAGCAGGATCGGCACCGCGGCGAAGGTGCTGTAGATCTTCTGGTAGGTGTTGAAGCTGCCCAGGTACAGGCCCAGTCCCCACTTGACCAGTTCCAGCAGTGCCGTGGCCAGCAACGCGCCCGCCATCGCGTAGCGCAGCTTGATGGTCCGGTGCGGCACCACCCGATAGATCATGGTGATGGCGGCGAATTCGATCAGCAGCGGCGCCAGGGTCAGCACGAAGGTACGCAGCACCTGCCCTTCGCTGGTCGCGAACAACGGCAGGGCGAAGAAGCGGGCCGACATCGCCAGCGATGCCGCCGCCACCAGCGCGCCCAGCGTCAGCACGGTCCAGTACACCAGGAAACGGCCGAACTTCGGCCGCGACGAGGCTACCCGCCAGATCCGGTTGAAGGTCGCCTCGACGCTGTTGAGCGTGATCAGCAGGGAAATCACCAACACGATCACGCCCACCGCCGTGAGCTGGCCCGCGCTGGCGGAGAACTGGCGGATGTAGATCTCGGCCGAGCGCGCCGCGTTGGGCACGAAGTTGGAGAAGATGTAGTCACTGAGCTGGTCGCTCCAGCGATCGAACACCGGGAAGGCCGACAGCACCCCGAACACAACCATCGCCAGGGGCACCAGCGCGAACAGCGTGGTGTAGGCCAGCGACGCCGCGGCCTGGAACAGCCGATCGTCGAGGAAGCGCTTGGCCAGGAAGCGGAAGAAGGTACCGGCGCGTGCGCGGTCGCGCAGGCGGTCGGTCCAGCGATTGACGGAATCCAGTGGCTCCATGACGCGGGAAGGGTAACCGATGCGTCCGCGACGCGACATCGCCGCGTCGCTCGGGGGATACTAGGCGGCCCTGACGCGAACGGACCGACGCATGGCCGAGATCCTGGTGCTCTACTACAGCCGCGGCGGCTCCGTGGCCCGCCTGGCCCGGCAGATCGCGCGCGGCATCGGCGAGGTCGAGGGCATGGCCGCCCGCCTCCGGACCGTGCCGCCGGTCGCCCCGATCACCCAGCAGACCGCCCCGCCGGTACCGGAAGACGGCGCGCCCTACGTGGAAGCGCGCGATCTGGCCGAATGCGCCGGCCTGATCCTCGGCAGCCCCACCCGCTTCGGCAACATGGCGGCACCACTCAAGCATTTCATCGACGGGCTGGGCGCGGAATGGGCCAGCGGCACCCTGGTCGACAAGCCCGCCGCGGTGTTCACCTCCACCGCCACCCAGCACGGCGGCCAGGAATCGACCCTGTTGTCGATGCAGCTGCCGCTGCTGCATCACGGTTGTGTGCTGGTCGGGATTCCGTTCACCGAAACGCTGCTGAGCACCACCCGCACCGGTGGTTCGCCCTACGGCGCCAGCCATGTGGCCGGCGGCAGCGACGATCCCGTGCTCAGTGACGACGAAGCCGCGCTGGCGCGCTCGCTCGGCCGGCGCGTGGCCGATGTCACGCGACGGCTGGGGGGTGCGCGATGACGGCGCGTCCGCGCATCCCGTCCGCACTGATGCTGCTGGCGCTGGCGGCGCTGTACGCGCTGTGGTTCCGCGGCGATCGCCACTACCTGGCGGTGCTTCTGGTGTTCTGCCTGCCACCGTTGCTGCTGGCGCTGGGACATTTTCTGCATCGGCCGCGGGCACCTTACTGGGCGGGCGTGTTCGCGCTGTTCTGGTTCGCCCATGCGGTGATGGTCGCGTGGTCGCGGCCGGCCGAGGCCGGCTATGCGTGGGGCGGGATCACACTGTCGGTGGGCATCGTGCTGGCCACCAGCTGGCCGGCGCTGCGCGCCCGCTTCGGCCGCAAGGCCGCGCCGTGAGCCCGCGCGGCGGGCAGCGGCACTTCCCGCGCTGGCCGGTGCTGCTTCTGCTGTCGCTGTGCGCGGCGTCGCCCGCGTTCGCCGATGAAGAGGGGGACGAATGCCAGCCGCGCGAACAGGTGGTCACCCAATCGGATGGCTCGCGCCTGCGCCTCGCGGTTCGATGCGATGCGGCCAGTGAAGCCGGCGCGTCGCCGGCCCGGTTCGAGGTGGCGGTCGCCGCGCCGGGCGGCTCGCGGTTCGAGACGGCACTGGTGCTGGGGACCGACGCCATGGAAGAACCCCTGCGTGACGTCGATCTGGTCGACATCGACCAGGACGGCTTCTTCGAAGTGGAAGCGCGCGGCATGTGCGGGGCAGGCCCGAACTGCCTGGGCGATCTCTATCGCCAGGATCCGGCGACCGGGAAACTCTTCCATTTCTTCAGCGGCGGCTACGCGGAACTGCGGGTGATCGACGACCACCTGATCGAATCCGGACGCGCCAGCTGCTGCGCCTGGGAGCACCACGCCTGGCCGCTGGGCGGTCCGCCGCGCCTGCGCGACTACGACAACATGGCGCTGATGATCACCATCGGCGCGGATATCGCGAGCGAGGACGAGGATGCACCCGCCCGCTGCACGTTCAGCCGCAGGAACGGCGATAATTGGCAGGTTGTCGCGCCCCCGGGCGCGGCGTGGCTGACGCTGTGCGACGTGTACGGTGACGGCTATCACCTGGTCACCCCCGAAGAAGCGCTCGCGGATGCCGCGACCGCGCAGGAGCCCTGAGATGGAAGAACTGCTGATCGTCACCACCGGCGGCACGATCGACAAGATCTACTTCGACGACAAGTCCGACTATCAGATCGGCGATCCGCAGATCGGCCAGATCCTGAAGGAACTGGGCGTGACGTTCCGCTTCACCGTCATCCCGATCATCCGCAAGGACTCGCTGCACATCAACGACGAGGATCGCGAACTGATCCGCGCCACCGTCGCCGCGCAGCCCGCGCGCCACGTGCTGATCACCCATGGCACCGATTCGATGGTGCAGACCGGCCATGTGCTCACATCCATTCCGGACAAGACCATCGTGATGACCGGCGCGCTCAATCCGGCCCGCTTCCGCGGCTCGGACGCGGAGTTCAACATCGGTTGCGCGGTCGGGGCCGTGCAGTCGCTGCCGTCGGGCGTCTACATCGCGATGAACGGTCGCATCTGGGATCCGGCCAAGGTTCGCAAGAACGTCGCCGCCAATCGCTTCGAGGCGATCTGATCGCGACGTGACGATCGGGCGCTGGTGGCTGTTCAGCCCGCCAGTGCCCGCTTCAGACCCGCGTGAACACGCGGGTCAAGCGACTGGGCGACGTTGAAGCGCATGAAACCTCCCGCCTGCGGCGACAGGCTGAAGGCGTTGCCGGGCGCGAGCACCATGCCCTCCTCCAGGCAGGCGCGTGCCAGGCGTGCGGCGTCCACGCCGTCGGGAAGCCGGCACCACAGGAACATGCCCGCCTGCGGCGTCAGCCAGGGCGTGATGCCGAGCGCCGCCAGTCGCGGCAGGGTCTTTTCCCTGGCCTCCGCCAATCGCGTCCGCACCGCCTCCATGTGCCGACGGTAACCGCTGTCGGTCAACGCCACGAGCAGAAGATCGGCGGCAAGCCGACTGCCACCGAAACCGGTGGCGAGCTTGAGGTCGGCCAGCGCGTCGATCCAGTCGGCGCGCGCGGCGATGTAACCGCAGCGCAGCGATGCCGACAGGGTCTTGGAGAAACTGCCGATCTGGATCACCCGTGAAAGGCCGTCGAAAGCGGCCAGCCGGGGCGCGGGACTGGTTTCGAAGTCGGCGAAAATGTCGTCCTCGACGATGACCAGATCCGAGTTCTCCGCGAGCTTCAGCAGGCGGTGCGCGGTCACCGGCGACAGTGTTGCGCCGGTGGGATTGTGCGGTCCCGAATTGGTGAGGTAGAGCCGGGGCGCGTGGGCCTGCAACGCGGCCGCGAATGCATCCAGATCCGGTCCGGTCGGCGTGTACGGCACGCTGACGACCTTCACCCGATGCGCCTTCAGCAGCGCATGGAAGTTGAAGTAGCAGGGATCATCCACCAGCACGGTGTCGCCGGGTTCCAGCAGGAACCTGCCGATCAGATCGATGGCGTGCGTACCGGAATCGCTCAGCAGGATCTGATCCGGCGAGGCATCCACGCCATGTCCGGCCAGGCGCCGGGCGAGCAGTTGGCGCAGGGGCGGCAGGCCGAGCGGCGTGGCGTAGTCGGCGAGCGAGACGGCATCCGCTCGCGCCACCGCGCGCAGCGCGCGGCGCATGCCCGCTTCGTACATCCACGCGGCCGGCAGCCAGCCGCAGCCGGGCTTGAGCATCGCCGCATCGGTCTCCAGCGACTGCCGCGAAATCCAGAGCGGATCGACTTCCCGATCGAGCCGGGGCCCCATTTCCGCCAGCGCCAGCGGCGCGGTCGGCCCGGCGACGTAGAAGCCGGAGCCGGGACGCGAGGCGATGATGCCTTCGGCCCCCAGCCGCTCGTAGGCTTCGACCACCGTGGAGACCGAGACCTGCATGGCCTTCGCCTGCGCGCGAACCGAAGGCAGCCGCGCGCCCGGTACGTAGGAACGCGCGGCGATCCGCGACCGGATGGCCGCCATCACCTGATCGATGCGGGTGCCCCGCTGCCGGTTCGTCACGCTGTACGCTCCAACCGTATGGCCTTTGAAGGGATAACAGTTACTTCGGATTGTACTGGACTGTATCTGGGGCGCGTGGCGGCGGCGTGGTCCACTGGCGCCATTCTCCGAGAGGCGGGCAATGGACAAGACGGGCAGCGGCTGGATCAACGGTTTCATCGGGGTGGTGATCTTCGCCGGCTCGCTGCCGGCCACCCGGGTGGCGGTGCTGGCTCTGGATCCGGTGTTCCTGACCGGCGCCCGCGCCGCGATCGCCGGCCTGCTCGCATTGCTGCTGCTGTGGGCATTCCGCCAGCCGCGCCCTGACCGGACCGATCTGCCCTCGCTGGCGGTGGTGGTGCTGGGCGTGGTGGTCGGCTATCCGTTGCTGAGCGCGCTGGCCCTGCAACACGTCTCCTCGGCGCACACGATCGTGTTCGTCGGGTTGCTGCCGTTGAGCACCGCGCTCTTCGGGGTACTGCGCGGTGGCGAACGACCCAAGCCGGTGTTCTGGCTGTTCTCGGTGCTGGGCAGTCTCTGCGTGGCGGGCTATGCGCTCCTGCACGACGCGGCGGCCTCCTGGGCCGGCGATCTGCTGATGGTGGCCGCGATCCTCGTCTGCGGCCTGGGCTACGCCGAAGGCGCGCGGCTGTCACGCCGGCTGGGCGGCTGGCAAGTGATCTGCTGGGCGCTGGTGCTCTCGCTGCCGGTCGTGTTGCCGATCACGCTGGCGTCGCGGCCGGCATCGTTCGCACCGGTGGGCATGCCGGCGTGGATCGGGCTGGCCTATGTCTCGCTCTTCAGCATGCTGATCGGCTTCGTGTTCTGGTATCGCGGATTGGTGCAGGGCGGAATCGCCGCGGTCGGACAGCTGCAACTGCTGCAGCCGTTCTTCGGGCTCGCGCTGGCCGCGCTGCTGCTCGGCGAAACGGTGAGCTGGGCGATGCTCGCGGTGACCCTGGGCGTGGTGGCCTGCGTGGCGGGTGCGAAGAAGTTCGCGGCCTGACACCGCCGCACCGATGCTCCAAAAAATGAAAAGGCCGGGCAATGCCCAGCCTTTTCGTCATTCCGCTGGCGCCGCGTTTCAACCGCTCAGCTTGACCAGCCAGCCGTGGCGATCGGGAATCTTGCCGTACTGGATGTCGGTCAGTTCCTTGCGGATCGCCATGGTCACCTCGCCGGCCGGCGCGCTCGCGTCGCCCACCGAGAAATCACGCCCCTTCAGCTCGCCGATCGGGGTGATCACCGCCGCGGTACCGCAGGCGAACACTTCGGCGATCTCGCCCGAGGCCACACCCTGCTTCCACTCGTCGATGGAGACCTTGCGCTCCTCGACCTTGTGGCCGCGATCGCGGGCCAGCTGCAGGATGCTGGAGCGGGTCACGCCTTCCAGGATGCTGCCGGACAGTTCCGGAGTGACGATGGTGCCGTCCTTGTAGACCAGGAACACGTTCATGCCGCCCAGTTCTTCCAGGTACTTGCCCTCGACCGGATCCAGGAACAGGACCTGCGAGCAGCCCTGCGCCTGTGCTTCCTGCTGCGGCAGCAGCGAGGCGGCGTAGTTGCCGCCGCATTTGGCCGCGCCGGTGCCGCCCTTGGCGGCGCGCGCGTAGTCGGTGGACAGCCAGATCGAAACCGGTGCCACGCCCTTTGCGAAATACGCGCCGGCCGGGCTGGCGATGACGTAGTAGCCCGCCTTCTGCGCGGCGCGTACGCCGAGGAAAGCCTCGGTGCCGATCATGAAGGGTCGGAAATACAGGCTGGTTTCCGCTGCGCCCGGCACCCAATCGGCGTCCACGGCGATCAGCTGGCGCAGCGATTCGGTGAACTCGGCCACCGGCAGTTCCGGCATCGCCAGGCGGCGCGCGGAGCGCTGCAGGCGCGCACCGTTGGCGTCGGGGCGGAAGGTCCAGATCGAACCATCCGCATGACGATACGCCTTGATGCCTTCGAAGATTTCCTGGCCGTAATGCAGCACGGAAGCAGCCGGATCCAGCGGCAGCGGACCGTAGGGACGCACCTGCGCGTCGTGCCAGCCCTGCGCCTTGTCCCATTCGATGGCGACCATGTGGTCGGTGAAATGCAGACCGAAACCCGGCGCGGCGAGAATCTTCTCGCGCTCGGCGGCGCTGCGGGCCTGGGCGGAGCGTTCGACCCGATAGACCAGGGGGGCGGCGTTGGCGACGTTCATCACTTGCTTCCTGTATTCCACTGCGAAAAAGAAAAAGCGCGCGCGGGCGCTCAGAGCATGCCGGTTTCCAGCTTGGCGGCTTCCGACATCATGTGCCGGCCCCATGGCGGGTCGAACACGAGTTCCACGTCCGCCTCGACGACGGTGGGAATCATCTCCAGTTTGCTGCGCACGTCGTCGACCAGGATCTCGCCCATGCCGCAACCGGGCGCGGTCAGGGTCATCTTCACCTCGACCTCGCGCTGGCCGTCGTCGCGATGGTTCAGCCTGGCCTCGTAGACCAGTCCCAGATCGACGATGTTGAACGGGATTTCCGGATCGAAACAGGTGCGCAGCTGCTGCCATACCATCTGCTCGACCTCGTCGTCGCTGGCGTTGACCGGCAGGCTCAGCGGTTCGGTCGGTTCCTTGCCGATGGCGTCGGCGTCCTGGCCGGCGATGCGGAACAGATTGCCTTCCACGAACACCGTGTAGCTGCCACCCAGCGCCTGGGTGATGTAGCCATACGTGCCGGCGGGCAGGGTCACGCTCTCGCCCTGCGGCACCAGCACCGCGGGGCAATCACGCTCGAATTGGACGGGTTCACTGCTGCGGGAATACATGCCGTTCACATGGGGGCGCGTGGGGGGCGCGCAAGGCCGATATTGTATCGCGGCAGCCCCGGCGAAGCCGGCAGGCCGTATCCTTGGCGGCCCTTGCCGGAGCCTTCATGCCACCCGCCTCCCCTTCCGCATCCTCCGCCCGCTGGCTGGCACCATTCATTCTGCTGCTCGGCGGACTGTGCTTCAGCCTGATCTGGGTGCTGCTGGCGCTCTACCTGGGCCGCCAGTCGGGATGGATGGCGCTGCTCGCCGCCGTGGACGCCGCGTTGCTGCTGCGCTTCGCCGGGGTCCGGCCGGGCGCGCGGCGGGCCACCGTGGCCGCGCTCGCGACCCTGGCCATGGTCCTGTTGGCCAACTGGTTCATCATGGCCAGCCAACTGGGCTTCGCGCTCGGCCTGCTGCCCTGGGAATCGGCGCTGCGGCTGGGGCCCTCCCACGCCTGGACGCTGGCCCAGCTCGCCAACGGAACGCTGGATCGCGCCTGCCTGCTGGCCTCCCCCCTGTTGGCCGCCTGGCTGGCGAAGTAGCATCCAGCGCATTCCTTGCCTGCGGGAGCGGTGCGAATGAGCCTGGCTGGATCTTCCCTGCGTTGGCGTTGGGTGTTGGCGGGCGGTGTGTTCGTCGCCACCCTGGACGCGCTGTTCGCGACCGGTTTCTGGCAACTGCGCAACGACATTCCCGCCCAGCGGATTTTCCAGTCGATCGCCGCCGGACTGCTCGGCGAGGCCAGCTTCGAAGGTGGCGCGGCCACCGCCTGGCTCGGTGCGGCGCTGCACTATGGCATCGCCATCGTGATGGTGGCGGTCTACGCGCTGGTGGCGCGCCGGCTGCCTCGGCTGATCGCGAATCCGTGGTCCTCGGGACTCGTCTATGGCGCTCTGCTGTACGGGGTGATGACCTATGTGGTGGTGCCGCTGTCGGCGGCTTCGCTATCGCCGGGAGTCCCGGCGTGGGTCGCGGCCAGCATCGCCATGCACCTGCTCATCGGCCTGCTGTGCGCCGCGTTCGCGCGACGCGCCCTGCGCTGACGACCGCGGACGGACGGCTCAGTGGCCGCCGCCGTCCAGCGCCTTCAACTCGCTGACCAGCGCGCTCGCCACCTCCGCGCCATCGCCGTACAGCATGCGGGTGTTGTCGGCGTAGAACAGCGCGTTCTCGATGCCGGCGAAACCGGTACCCTTGCCGCGCTTGATCACGATGGTGTTGCGGCTGTTGACCACATCGAGGATCGGCATGCCGTAGATGGGACTGGCCGGATCGGTCTTCGCCACCGGGTTGACCACGTCGTTGGCACCGATCACCAGCGAGACGTCGGTGTTGGCGAACTCCGGATTGATGTCGTCCATGTCCGCGATCAGATCGTAGGGCACGCCCGCCTCGGCCAACAGCACGTTCATGTGCCCGGGCATGCGACCGGCGACCGGATGGATGGCGAACTTCACCTTCACTCCGCGATCGATCAGCTTCTGCGCCAGTTCCCAGATCTTGTGCTGGGCCTGCGCCACCGCCATGCCGTAGCCGGGCACGATCACCACGCGCTCGGCGAACGCCATCATCGCGGCGACATCACCGGCCTCGATGGGCTTCTGCGAACCGGAAATCTCCTGCGCCTGCCCGCCGCCGCCGAAATTGGAGAACAGCACGTTGCGGATGGGCCGGTTCATCGCCTTGGCCATCAGCCGGGTCAGCAGGATGCCGGCCGCGCCGACCATCATGCCGGCGATGATCAACGCCTCGTTGCCCAGCACATAACCCTCGAACGCCACCGCCAGTCCGGTGAAGGCGTTGTACAGCGAAATCACCACCGGCATGTCGGCGCCGCCGATCGGCAGCGTCATCAGCACGCCCAGCGCGAGCGCCACCACGAAGAACGCGATGATGTACGGCGCCGACAGCGTGTACGCCGCCCAACCGCCAAGCGCCAGCATGGCGATGAATACCAGCAGGTTGAAGATCTGCTGGCCGGGGAACACCACCCGCTTGTCCAGTCGTCCGTCGAGCTTGGCCCATGCGATGACCGAACCCGACAGCGAGACCGCGCCGATCGCCGAACCGATCACCGCCAGCGCCAGGGTGGTCGCATCCGGCTGGCGCGCGGCCAGCGCGGCGATCGCCGACTCGCTCCAGTGGCTGGTGTCGCGATGGACCAGGAAGGAGAAACGCAGCAGTTCCACCGCGCCGATCGCCGCCGCCGAACCGCCGCCCATGCCGTTGTAGAGCGCGACCATCTGCGGCATGTCGGTGATCGGCACCTGCTTGCCGGAGACCCAGGCCACCGCGGTGCCGATCGCGACCGCCGCGATGATCAGCGGGACATTGTGCAGATCGGGCAGGAAGAAGGTCGCGACCGTGGCGATCAGCATGCCCAGGCCGGCCCAGCGGATGCCGCTGCGCGCGGTCAGCGGGGACGCCATGCGCTGCAGGCCGAGCAGGAACAGGGTCGCGGCGACCAGATAGCTGGCCTTGACCAGGAAGGACAGCAGTTCGGGCAGGGTCCAGCTCATCGCTTGCCCTCCTTGCCCGCCTGCGGCTTGCTGGACTTGAACATCTCCAGCATGCGTTCGGTCACCACGTAGCCGCCGGCGGCGTTGCCGGCGCCCAGCAGCACGGCGAGGAAGCCGATGGCCTTTTCCAGGGTGGAATCCGCATGGCCCAGCACCACCATCGCACCGATCAGCACGATGCCATGGATGAAGTTGGAGCCGGACATCAGCGGGGTGTGCAGGATGACCGGCACCCGGGAAATGATCACATGCCCGGCGATCGCCGCCAGCATGAAGATGTACAAGGCCACGAAACCGTCGTTCATCCACGCACTCCCAGATTGTCGTTGCGCCAGCGGGTCGCGCCGCGGCGTTTCCGCATCATAACCGCACCTGAACCCGGCGGAAGCCCGATGCGCGCCTGTCAACGCCGGCACTCTTGGCGCGTTCCCTCCATCGCAACACCGCAGCGCCCGCCCACGACCCGCCTCGAGGCCATCGACATGAACCGCCGCATTCCGCTGTGCCTGGCCCTACTGATGTCCGCCGCCGCCACCTCCGCCTTCGCCGCCGATCCCGGCGAACGGATCGACCGCCGCCTGGAAGCGCGCGGGGATCGCATCGAACATCGCCTGGACGCTCGCGGAGACCGCATCGAATGGCGGTTCGATCGCCGCGCCGAGCGCGCCGCCGCGCATGGCCATCCACGCACCGCCGCCCGCCTGGACGCCCGGGGCAATCGAATCGACCGCCATCTGGATCGCCGTGGCGACCGCATCGAGGCGCGGCTGGACCACCGGGGCGACCGGATCGCGCGTCGCTGGGACCGCCGGAGCTAAGCTGTGCTGGTGAGCCCCGGACCCGGAACCGAACCCGATGTCGCGACGACGCCCCCGGCGGCGTCGATTGCGGTATCACTGGATCAGTTCCTGGCCGGCATCGGCACCCGCGCGTTCCGTTTCGCCGAGGCGGGCCTGCGCAGTCGCGACGACGCGCTGGACGCGGTGCAGGACGCCATGATGAAAATGCTCGGCTACCGCGAGCGCCCCGCCGCCGAGTGGACGCCGTTGTTCTGGAGCATCCTGCGGCGGAAGATCGTCGACGTGCAGCGCCGCCAGCGTTTCCGCCTGCGTTGGCTGCGGCCGGAGGCCGAAGGCGAGGCCGAGGCGTCGCTGGACTGGGCCGATGCCGCGCAGCCCGGTCCGTCGCAATCGCACGAGCAGCGCGAAGCCTATGCGCGGCTGGTGCAGGCCCTGCGCGGCCTGCCCGCGCGCCAGCGTGAAGCCTTCACCCTGCGCGTGCTGGAAGAACTGGACGTTGCCGATACCGCCCGCGCGATGGGTTGTTCGGAAGGTTCGGTGAAGACCCACCTGTCGCGCGCGCGCGAGGCGCTGCAGAAGCAATTGGAGGAGTACCGATGAATCCGGCCCAGCAACATGATTTCGACAGCCGCGCGCGCCAGGCCCACGCCGCCGCGCTCACGCAGCTGTCGCCGCAGACCCTGACCCGCCTGCGCGCTGCGCGCCGGCAGGATCCGTCGGCGTCGCGGCGCGCGTGGCCATGGCTGGCGGCCACCGCGTTCAGTGGCGTGCTGGCGGTGATGGTTGGCCTGCAGTGGCTGCCATCGTCGCCGACGCCCGCGGCCGACGAGCCCGCTGTCGCCGCGAACGCGTCGGATGCGGCACTTCCAGCCAATACCCTGCTCGATGAAAATCCCGATTTGTACCTGTGGCTGGCCTCGTCCGAGGCACCGCCGCTGGCGATGGAGTAAACCGATGAAGACCCGTTACCCGCGTGTTTCCGTGCTGTCCCTGCTCTTTCTGGGCCTGTTCTGGGCCGGCCAGTCGCTGGCGCAGCAGGCGGCCCCGGCGCCTGCGCCGCTGCCCGAGTGGGACAAACTGACGCCGCAGCAGCGCGAAACCCTGATCGCGCCGCTGCGCGATCGCTGGAACAGCGATCCCCAGGGCCGGCCGCGGATGCTGGAGCACGGACACCGCTGGCAGCAGATGACACCGGAACAGCGGGCGCAGGCGCGTCGCGGCATGCACCGTTTCGAACACATGAATCCCGAGCAGCGCGACCGCGCGCGCGCGCTGTTCCTGCGCATGCGCGAGATGCCGCCCGAGCAGCGCGAGAAGCTGCGCGACGACTGGAAGAAGATGAGCCCGGAGCAGCGCCGCGCCTGGCTGGAGCAGCATCGTCCGAAGGACGACGCGCCCCATCCCTGACCGGCTCCCGGGTCAGTCCCGGTGACGGCGTCCGGCGGCGTCAGGCCACCGGTTCGGGCCAGCGGGTCTTCGCCAGCAGTTCGTCCTGCCAGTCGAAGTTGACCGCGCCGTCCTTGAGGAACAGCGACACGAAGTTCAGCACGTTGCGCGCGTACATCTCGCTGGCGTGCACTGCGCCCATGCTGGCGAGATTGAGCGGGCCGGCGACGGTGACGCCTTGGTGTTCGATGGTTTCGCCGGGGCGCGTGGCTTCGCAGTTGCCGCCCGTCTCGGCGGCGAGATCGACAATCACGCTGCCCGGCTTCATGCCTTCCACCATCGCGGTGGTGATGATTTTCGGCGCCGGCCTTCCGGGCACGGCGGCGGTGCAGACGATGACGTCCACGCCCTTGAGATGTTCGGCCAACCGGCGCTGCTGTTCGGCGCGCTCTTCATCGGTCAACTGGCGCGCGTAGCCGCCCTCGCCCGCCGCGCTCACGCCCAGATCCAGGAAGCGGCCCCCCAGCGACTCGATCTGCTCGCGGGTTTCCGGACGCACGTCGAAACCCTCGACCTGCGCACCCAGGCGCTTGGCGGTGGCGACCGCCTGCAGGCCGGCCACGCCGGCGCCGACGATCAATACCTTGGAAGGCCGGATGGTACCGGCCGCCGTGGTCAGCATCGGGAAGAACCGCGGCGCCAGCTGGGCCGCGATCAGCACGGCCTTGTAGCCGGCCATGCCCGCCTGCGAACTCAGCACGTCCATCGCCTGTGCGCGCGTCGTGCGCGGCAGGCGCTCCAGCGGAAACGCCAGCAGTCCACGTGCCTGGATGGCTTCGGCGCGCGCCGGATCGGCCTGCGGATGCAGCATGCCGATGAGTGCCGCGCCGGCCTTCAGGCCCGCCAGCGCGTCGGCGGAGGGCGGCTGCACGCACAACACCACGTCGGCGCTTGCGCGGGTGCCGGCATCGGCCGGTCGCGCACCGGCATCGACGTAGGCGCCATCGAGGAAACCGGCCGCGCGCCCGGCGTCGGTCTCGAACCGGACCGAAGCGCCTGCCGCCGCCATCTTCTTCACCGTCTCCGGGGTGGCGGCGACGCGCCGCTCGCCCGCCGCGGTTTCCTTCAGGACCAGAACCTCGACCGCCATGCCTACTCCGGTGCCGTTGTGTTGTCGGACCCGATGCTAGCAAATGCGGGGCGCCGCCGGGCGCCGCGGATCAAGGCGCGGTGCCGGGCCGCGCGACGGGTTCCAGACGATCGATCACGCCCTGCATGGCGCTGTCGAACGCATCTTCCTCGATGTGCCGGCGCAGCCGGCCCAGACGCACCATCGCCGCCAGTTCCTCCGGCGAGGCGACGCAGAAGCGCACACCCCGGCGATTGACGAACAGCAGGCGCGAGGAGATGGGACTGACCCAGGACAGCTTGCCCGGCTGCACCTTGTTGTCCTTGTCGATGAAGTCCAGCCATGTGCCGATGGCCAGCAGGCGGAAATGATCGGCGTCGGTGTGATCGAACTCGAGGGTGTCGGTTCCGCCGATGATCTGGATCGGGGTGTTCTCGTCTTCCGCCGGCTTGGGCAGGATGACCTGCGGCAACTCGGGAAGCGATTTCTGCAGATCCGGACGCGAGGCCGCGATCGCCTGCAAGGTGTCATGCAGCGCGTCGACCGCCCCATGCGCGGCATCGCTGTTCATGCCGACGCTGGCGAATACCTGTACCAGGCCGGGGCGCCAGGCCTGCAGCCACGGCTTGCCGATGATCTGGCGCTGGGCTTCGACCAGTTCCTCCAGCACCCCGTCGGCCAACACCAGCGCATCGCGCAGCGCGTTGCTGTCCTCGCCCTCGCGCAGCAGCGTCATGGTGACGTGGTGCGCCCATGGCTGGCGCAGGAATTCCTCGATGGCGCCCGGCAGGTCCCGGCCCTCGACGCGCGCGGACAGCTCGGCGTTCATGCGGGTGCGCGCGGTTTCCAGGCGCTCCTGGCCACGCTGGATCTCGGCGGCCCGGCGCTCGGCGATTTCGATGCGGCGGCGGTGCTGGTCCAGGAAGGCGCGGAACTCTTCTTCCAGGGTCAGGAAGATCGCCAGGTTCTCGTTGAACTCGGCCACCAGCCGGTCCACCACTTCCTCGACCTTGGTCAGCAGCGTGCGTTCGGCCGCGCTCTCGCCGTTGTTGCCCTCGCAGGCTTCCGCCAGCGCATTGAGCAGCCGGCGGGCCGGGTGGGTCTTCTGCACGAACATGCGCCGGTCCAGCAGCGCCACCTTGACGAAGGGCACCACCAGACGGCCAATCAGTTCGCGCGGCCGCCCTTCCAGATCCCGCTCGTCCAGCATCACGTCGAACAGCATGCCGACCAGGTCGATGGCGTCCTCGTCGACCGGCGCCAACCGGGCGGTGGATGGATCCACACCCAGTTGCGTGGCGCTGCTGAGCACTTCGTTCTTCAGGCGCTGCGCCAGCGACTCGCCGGTATCGCCAATCGCGGCCCGCAGGGTCGCGCTCGGGGTGGACTGCAGCAGCGACAGCACCGACAGCATTTCCCTCTGCGACAGATCGCGGGTACCGAGCGCGCCCCGCGCCGCCTCCTGGCCGCGTTGGCCGCGGGATTCCTGCAACAGGTGGTGCAGTGCCTCCAGCAGCACCGTCTGGGTGCCGGGCGCCTGTCCGTAACCCGCTTCTTCGGGATCGCTCCGGCTGCCGCCATGCACCTCGCGGAAACCGGCCATCCGGTTGACGAAACGCGCTGCCCAGGCGGGCGCATGCATTTCCTCGTCCTGGATCAGCGGTTCGCTGTCGAAACTCTCCGATCGCGGCGCCGGCGCGGGTGCAGGTTTGGGACTGGCGGCCAGTTCCGGCGCGACGCCGGCCCGCACCAGGCGCTGATCGAGCGCCTCGTAGATGCGGGCGACCAGCGGGACCAGCTCGCGCTCGCACAACTTCACCACGACCAGCCGGACTTCCAGCGTCAGATCACTGGTGCCGAAGGCGGAATGCACCGCGGCCCCGACATGCTCGGCGCCGATCGGATTGTGCTCGCCGTCGAGGGGAAGGCCCGCCAGCACGGACAGGCGGCGCTCCAGGCGCACCAGCACCTGCTTGCAGTCGCGGGCCAGCACCGCCGCCAGGTTGCGTGCCGCCAGCCGCGATTCCAGCTCCTGCTCGGTGACCAGGCTCAGCCCGGACGCATCGCCGCGCACCAGGACTTCCTCCGCCGACAGCGGCTGTCCGGCTTCCAGCGAGCGCCAGGCCTCCAGCAGGGCATCGCGGAACCGGCCGATGATTTCATCCCGGCGGCGGCGGAGTTCGCGCATCGCGTCGAGGAACGCCATCTGCGACGGACCGGCACGCTCGGCGCGGTCGAACAGCGCGTCATCGAAACGCCCCAGCGCCTGGGTGAACGCCTCGGCCAGCGGCGGCAGCACGGCATCGCGCGCCTGTCCGAGCAGGCGCGGGTCCGGTCCACTGCGAACGGTGGCGTGAGGGCTGTTCGTCATGCGCAAGGATCCCCGCCTTGGCAGGCGAAAGTTGCAAAAGACCTATTAAGGTCAGGCGACTCACACATCGTAGGAAATCCAGTGCGAACCTGGCGTGACCAGATCGGCACTTTGGCGCGGTGCAGCGGGATTGACAAGTTAAACTTGCCGGCATGTCCGCCGCCTCCCCCCTCCAGTTCCTCGACGATCGCCGCTCGGTGCCTTCGCGCCAGCTCGGCGAACCCGGGCCGGATCCGGCCACCCTGCGACGCATGCTGCAGTCGGCGGCCCGCGTTCCCGACCATGGCAAGCTCGTGCCGTTCCGGTTCCTGCACATCAGCGGTCCCGCGCGCCTGGCCCTGGGCGAGGCGTTGGCCGAACGCACCCTGGCCCGCGATCCGGAAGCGCCGGCCGCGGCGGTGGAGAAGGACCGCGCCCGGTTCTCCCACGCACCCGACATCGTCACCGTGATCGCGCGCCTGACGCCCGGCCACAAAGTGCCGGAACAGGAGCAGTTGCTGAGCGCGGGCAGCGCCTGCTTCGCCCTGCTGCAGGCCGCCCAGGCCCTGGGCTTCGGCGCGCAATGGCTGACCGGCTGGATGGCCTACGACGGGGTCGTGGCCAGGTTGCTGGGCCTGACCGCCAACGAACGCGTCGTCGGTTTCATCCACATCGGTACCCCGCGGATGGAAGCGCCGGAACGCGAGCGGCCCGACGTGGCCGATCTGCTCAGCGAATGGCGCCCCGATGGACGTTGAAGCCGTCCCGGCGCCGGGACGTCCGCTGTACCTGGTGGACGCCAGCCTCTACGTGTTCCGCGCCTGGCATTCCATGCCGGATGAATTCCACGATGCCGACGGCTGGCCCACCAACGCGGTCCATGGTTTCGCCCGCTTCCTGCTGGACCTGCTGGAAAAGGAACGCCCGCGGCACATCGCGATCGCCTTCGACGAGGCGCTGGACAGCTGTTTCCGCAACCGGATCTACCCGGCCTACAAGGCCAACCGCGATCCGGCGCCGGAAGAATTGCGTCGGCAGTTCGGCCACTGCAAGGCCCTGTGCGCCGCGCTGGGCCTGAGCGTACTGGCCCACCACGAGTACGAAGCCGACGACCTGATCGGCAGTGCCTTGCATGGCGCGCGCGCGGCCGGGTTCCGCGGCGTGATCGTTTCGGCCGACAAGGATCTCTCGCAGTTGCTGTGGGACCACGACGAGCAATGGGATTTCGCCCGGGGCCAACGCTGGGGCATGACCGGGGTGAAGGCGCGCCATGGCGTGGAGGCGCGGCAGATCGCCGACTATCTGGCCCTGGCCGGGGACGCGGTCGACAACATTCCCGGCGTGAGCGGCATCGGTGCCAAGAGCGCGGCGGTACTGCTGGCGCACTTCGGCAGCCTCGACACCCTGCTCGCCCGCATCGACGAAGTTCCGTTCCTGCGCTTGCGCGGCGCCGCCGGCATCGCCACCCGCCTGCGCGAGCAGCGGGAACATGCGCTGCTGTGGCGGCAGCTCACCACCATCTCGCTGGACGCGCCGCTGGGCACGCAGGAAGCGGAATTCGGGCGGGCGGTCGCCGACGGCGACGTGCTGCATGCCCTGTCCGAAGCGCTGCGATTCGGCCCCATGACGCGGCGCCGCCTGCTGGAGGCCGCCGGCCTTTCGGTCGCGTGATCGGTGCACGGCGCCGCCCGCCGCCTACAAAACGTCATCGCCAGCCGTTAGCATCGCGGCATGGATGACGCTTCCCGACACCGCAAGACCGCCACGCCCCGCACCGTCTACGAAGGCCGCTATCTGCGGATGGTCGAGCGTGGCACCTGGGAGTACTCGGAACGCACGCACAGCGGTGGGCTGGCGGCGATCATCATCGCGGTGACGCCCGACGATCGAGTGCTGTTCGTCGAACAGTTTCGTGTGCCGCTGCAGGCCAACACCATCGAGATGCCGGCCGGACTGGTCGGCGACATCGATGCCGGCGAATCCATCGAGGTCTCGGCGATCCGCGAACTGGAAGAGGAAACCGGCTGGACCGCCGCGCGCGCCGAAGTCCTGCTGATCGGCCCCACGTCTTCCGGCAGCAGCAGTGAGAAGGTGGCGTTCGTGCGCGCCACCGGCCTGAGCAAGGTCGGCCCGGGTGGCGGCGATGGCGACGAGGACATCACCGTCCACGAAATCCCGCGCATGGAAGCGGCAGCGTGGCTGACCGCGAAACTGCGCGAAGGCTACGAACTGGACGCCAAGCTCTGGGCCGGCCTGTGGATGATCGAACACAACCTGGACGGCACCTCGCGCGGCTAGCCGCCGCCGATCACGGCGATTCCGCCAGCAGCCGCTCCAGCATCCAGTTGGCCGCCGGTCCCAAGGGTCGCCGGCGCGACCAGATGATGTCCACCGCCTGGGTGCGCGGCCAACCGGTCACTTTCAGTTCCCGCAGCCGGCCACCGGCATAGCCATCAACCAGCCAGCGCGGCAGCTCGGCCCAGCCGAAACCGTGCACCGCCATTTCCAGCAACAGCAGATAATTCGGCGCGGTCCAGCGGCCGTCGCTTGCGGGCAACGCATCGTCCCGCGCTTCCGGTTGGCCCACCGTGCTCAATGCGAGCAGGCGCCAGTCGGCCAGATCCTCTACCCCCACGCGCGGCAATCGCGCCAGGGGATGATCCTGGCCGACGAACAGGGCGAACTCGGCCCGCTCGGCCACCGTCGCCCAGCCCAACTCCGGCGCGTAGTGTTCGCGCGCGGCCAGCAGCGCGAGGGTGGCGCGCCCCTCGTCGACCAGTTCGATCAGATCCTCGCGCTCGGCCAGCAGGCATTCGAATTCCAGGTCCGGGTAGCGTTCGGCCATTTCGGCCAGCAGCGCCTCGTAGCCGGCCGACTGGTAGGCGTCCGACAGTCCCAGGGTCACCCGCGCTTCGCGCCCGCCCGCCAGTTCCGCCGCCACCCGCTGCAGGCGATCGGAGGCCGCCAGAACCTGTTCCACCCGGCCCGCCAGCACCTGCCCGGCCTCGGTCAGGCGGGGTTGCCGGCCGGACCGATCGAACAGGGTGACGCCCAGATCGATTTCCAGCCGGGCGATGGCTTCGCTGACGGTGGACTGGCTTTTGCCCAGCCGGCGGGCCGCGGCGCTGAAGGAGCCCAGGGCCACCGCCTGAGCGAAGGCCTGCAGGGATTCGGGTGAGGGATTCATATATCGGTTTTCCCGATGGATACCAACTTCAATCCATCCTATCAGCCGATGAAAATGGTCGCACGTTGTCCAGGAGATGCCCCATGAACCCGGCCCACACCGCCCCCGCCACCCCCAAAAGCCTGAAGGAACGCGTCTTCCACGCGCTCGCGTTCGAAGGCCTGGCCATCGCACTGTCGGCACCGGCGCTGGCCTGGCTGCTGGGCAAGTCGCTGCTGCACACCGGTGCGCTGACGCTGGCGGTCTCGACCCTGGCGATGTTGTGGAACATGGCGTTCAACGCGGCGTTCGACCGCGCCCAGCGACGCTTCGGTTTCACCCGTGGCGCCCGGGTCCGCATCGTGCACGCCCTGCTGTTCGAGCTGGGATTGATCGTCGCGACCGTTCCGCTGGCCGCGTGGTGGCTGTCGATCGGGCTGGTGCAGGCCTTCGTGCTCGACATCGGCCTGCTCTTGTTCTTCCTGCCCTATACGCTGGGCTTCAACTGGGCCTATGACGTGCTGCGTGATCGCTGGCTGGCGCGGGACACCGCTCCGCCGCTGGAGGCCGCCGAAGCGGGCGGTCGGATGTAAGCGGCCCGAAAACGGAAAACCCGCGCCATCCGGCGCGGGTTTTCTTTCATGGGTTCCCCGCAATCCGCCGGAATCGACGGATGCCCGCAAGGTCGGTGGGACCCTCGCTCCGATCAGGCTTTCTTGAGGAACTCGGTGCGCAGTACCAATCCCTTGACCTTGTCGACGTTGCACTCGATGAGTTCCTCGTCGTCGGTCAGGCGGATGTTCTTGACCAGGGTGCCGCGCTTGAGCGTCACCGAGGTGCCCTTCACTTTCAGGTCCTTGATCAAGGTCACCGAGTCGCCATCGGCGAGCACGGCGCCATTGCTGTCCTTGACCACGATCTGTTCTTCTTCCGACATCTTCTTCTCCAAAGGCGGGCCATCGGCCCGCCGGCAAAATTCCCCGTGCGGGGCAAATCAGGCGAACGCGTCGGTGGCCCGCACCAGCGCGTCGATGTTTTCTTCCTCGAACGCGGAATGGCCCGAGGTCGGCGTGATTTCCAGCCGGCTTTTCGGCCATGCCTTGTGCAGTTCCCACGCATTGGCCACCGGACAGACCACGTCGTAACGGCCGTGCACGATGACACCGGGAATGTCGGTGATCCGCGGCGCGTCCCGCAGCAGTTGATCCTCGACTTCGAAGAAACCGCCATTGACGAAATAGTGGTTCTCGATGCGGGCGAAGGCCAGCGCGAACTCGGCGTCCTCATGGCCGCTGACGAAATCCGCGTCCACCCGCAGGAAGCTGGTCGCGCCTTCCCAGACGCTCCATGCGCGGGCGGCCGCCAGGCGCACGGCGTGATCATCGGAGGTCAGGCGGCGGTGGTAGGCGGAAATCAGGTCATGGCGCTCCACCGGCGGAATCGCCGCCAGGTAGTGCTCCCAGGCATCCGGGAACAGGCGGGAAGCGCCTTCCTGGTAGAACCATTCCAGTTCCCAGCGACGCAGCATGAAAATGCCGCGCAGCACCAGTTCGGTGACGTGTCGCGGATGGGTTTCGGCATAGGCCAGCGCCAGGGTCGAACCCCAGCTGCCGCCGAACACCTGCCAGCGCTCCACGCCCAGCCGCACGCGCAGCTTCTCGATGTCGGCGACCAGGGCCCAGGTGGTGTTGTCGACCAGATCCGCGTGCGGCGTCGAACGGCCGGAACCGCGCTGATCGAACAGGATGATCCGGTACTTGGCCGGATCATGGAAACGACGCATCTTCGGACTGCAGCCGCCGCCGGGACCGCCATGCAGCAGGACCACCGGCTTGCCGTCCGGATTGCCGCACTGTTCGTAGTACAGCGTATGGCGATCGTCGACCTTCAACGTGCCGGTGTCATACGGTTCGATGTCCGGATAGAGCGTGCGCATGGCGGTTCCCGCGGAAAACAGGCGTCCATTCTAGCCGGCGCGGCCATTGGCCGCTTCCGCGCGCGTCGGTTCAGCCCGGCCAGCGGCCCAATGTGACGCGGTCGCGTGCCTCCAGATCCCGCTCGGTGGCGATGTCCATGAACCCCGCGAGCGCCAGCAGCTCGCGGATCGCCTTCCCCTGTTCCCAGCCGTGTTCGAGCAACAGCCAGCCATCCGCGCGCAAATGCCCGGGCGCGCCTCCGGCGATGACGCGGATGGCGTCGAGCCCGTCGGCGCCGGAGGCCAGCGCCGACATCGGTTCGTGGCGCAAATCGCCTTGCCGCAGGTGGGGATCGGCGGCGGCGATGTACGGCGGATTGCTGGCGATCAGATCGAAGCGCTGCCCCGCCAGCGGCTGCCACCAATCGCCCGACAGGAACCGGACATTGCCAATGTCGTGCATGCGCGCGTTGCGCTCGGCCATCGCCAGCGCGCCCGCGCTGGCATCGGTGGCGACCACCCTTGCCTGCGGCCGCTCGCTGGCCAGCGCCAGCGCGATCGCGCCGCTGCCGGTACCGAGGTCGGCCACCTCCAGCACGCGTTCCGTGGGCAGGCGCGCGAGCGCCAGTTCCACCAACAACTCGGTTTCCGGGCGTGGAATCAGGGTATCGGGGCCAACCGCGAGATCCAGCGTCCAGAAACCGCGGTGACCGGTCAGGTAGGCGACCGGCTCACCGGCGATGCGACGTTCCAGCAGCGCGTCGAATCGCGCAATCTCTTCCGCGCCCAGGGGATCCCGCGCATGCGCGAACAGCCACGCGCGGTCTTTTCCGAGCACGTGCGACAGCAGATGTTCGGCGACGTGGCGGCCGTCTTCGGCGGAAAGACGGCCGGCCGCCCGGGACAGGCATTGGCTGACATCAAGTTGTCCGGAATTGCCCATCTCGAGACCTGCGGCCCGCCCAGCGCGGGCGCGCAGCTTACTGCAAAGCGCTGCCGAAGCCCTTGGCCTGCTGGGCATCGCGCAGATCGGCGCACAGCCCGATGTTCTCCGCTTCCTGCTTCAGCGCGCGCGGACCGCCTTCGACGGTCTTCATGCGCTCACCAAAACGGGACAGCAGATCCGAGGCCTCCTGCTGGCTGCACATGCCCGCGCCGTAGACCGAAACCAGCCGCGCGCCGGCAGGCGCCAGCGAGGCTTCCAGGGTCTTGAAATGGGTATCGACCCATTGGCGCAGGGCGGGACGCGCCGCTTCCGCTTCCATCTGCGGCATCAGCAACGGCGCCAGTTCGTTCCGGCGCAGCAACCCCTTTTCCAGGATGAAGGCGCGGGCGCGTTCGGCCAACGGGGGCGCGCTCATGTTGCCCAGCGCCTCCAGCAACTCCGTGCGGATCGCCGCGTCCTGGTTCGCCCGCAAATGCTTCTCCAGCAGATCGAAGGTCGTCGCATCTCCGGCGCGGGCGGCGGCGGCCAGCGAGACCGCGCGCAGATCGCGCGGGACCGCTTCCGGATCCAGCTTGCCGGTGCCGGCGCTGCCGTCGACCTTCTGGCCGATGATCGTCCGGCCGCGACGCACCAGTTCATCGCGCAGTTCCGGGCTGTCGCCCGTGCGGTACAGGAAGCCGATCAACGTGCGGCGCAGGATGCGGGTGTCGTCGCTTTCACCCGGTTCGGGCTCCAGGCCGAGTGCCTGCAGGCGCGGCCCGTAGATCCTGCGCGCGTACGCGGCCACGGCGGCTTTCTGCGTGTCGTCGGTGGCCAGGTATTCCTTCATCCAGGTCAGCTGGCCCATCGGCGCGGTCGAGGTCTGGCGCACTTCGGCCGCCGCCAGCTGCGGCACGCCGGCGAGGTAGCCGGCCGCATCGATGGTGCCCGCCTTGAACGCGGCTTCCAGCGAATCCGCATAGACGCGCTGCTCACGTTCGTCCAGTTGCGCGAATGCGCCCGCCAACTGCCCGGCCGCCTTGTCGTCGAGCGCGAAGCGGTAATACCCGTTGCCGTGCGCGTTCGGCATCACCCAGGCAGGGCAACGCTTGGCCTGGGTCAACGGCAGGGTCGTGGTTGCCTGCTCGACCAGGCTGCATTCGGAACGCACCTGATCGCCGTCCTGGTAACGCACGCAGAACGGCATGCCCCAGGTCTGGTTGGCGCTGGCGGCGGATCCCAGCGGCAGGTAGCGACGCTGCTGCAGCTTGAGCGACGGGGTCTTGCCCGTGCAGTCCACGTCCACCTTCACGTAAGGCACACCCGGTTGGTCGATGAAGCTCTTGAATGCGCGATCGACGCCGGCCGGATCCTTGCTCTGCGCCGCCACCGCGGCGATCAGGTCGCCGCTGGTGGCGTTGCCGCGCGCGTGCGCCTTCAGATAGCTGCGGATGCCGTCGCGGAACGCGGTCTCGCCGATGTAGGTTTCGAACATCGACAGCACCGCGCCGCCCTTCTGGTAGGTGATGCCGTCGAAGGCCGACTGGATTTCGGTGAAATCGTTGATCGGCTCGTGCACCCGGCGGGTGCTGACCAGGCTGTCCTCGCCCATCGCCTCCAGCGCACCTTCCAGCAGGCCGCGGTCGGCATGGAAGCCGGGCTGCAGCTGGCCGGTGATCTTGGTGCCCATCCAGGTCGCGAAGGCCTCGTTGAGCCAGAGATCATCCCACCACTTCATCGTCACCAGATCGCCGAACCACTGGTGCGCCAGTTCATGCGCGCTGACGCCCCAATACGCCTGGCGTTCGCGCGGCGTGGACTTCTCGTCCGGGAACATCAGGGTGTCGCGGTAGACGATCAGTCCGGCGTTCTCCATCGCGCCGGCCCAGAAATCCGGCGCCGCGACGTTGTCGAGCTTGTCGAACGGATACGGCGTGCCGAAGTACTCCTCCAGCTTGGTGACGATTGCCGGCGTGTTGTCCAGCGTGTAGCGCATGCGCTCGCCCTGCCCGTGCGCGGCGACGCCGCGCAGCGCGATCGGCGTGTCGCGAATTACGGTGGCCGGGATGTCGGGTCCCTTCGTCACATCCCAGGGGCCGACGGCGAAAGCGATCAGATAGCTGGGCAGCGCCTCGGTGCGCGCGAAGGTGACCTTCTTCCAGCCATTGCCCAGCGACTCGGTCTTCAGCTCGCGGCTGTTGGCGACCGCCACGTCCTGCTCCGGCACGATCAGGGTGATGTCCCAGGGCTGTTTGAAACTGGGTTCGTCGAAACCCGGGAAGGTATTGCGCGCGCCCAGCGGCTCCATCTGGGTGACCACGTAGTCGCGGCCGTCCGGCTTGACCCGGTAGGCGCCCTGCAATTGCCCGTACGGCGCTTCGAAGACGATTTCCAGCACCGCCTTGCCGGCCGGGATCGATTCGGCGGCGGCCAGCTTGAGCACGCCCGATACGTCGGCCGATTCGGCCGCCAGCCTGACCCGGCGGCCGTCGGCCAGGATCGCGGTGGCCTGACGGATATCGAGATCGCGACCATGCATCCACAGGACGGAGGTGGCTTCGGCGACCTCCGCATCGATGCGGGTGGTGCCGCTGAAGCGCTCCTGGCGCGGGTCCAGCCTCAACTCGAGATTCACCAGCGAAGGCACCACGGTGCGCGGCAGCGGTCCCTTCGGAACGGGGGAAGCGGACTCGGCCGCGACTCCGGGCAGCGAGGCCGCCAACAACAGTGCGCACGCGAGGGCGCTGCGACGCAATACGGTCATGTCCAATCCCCACAGTGGAAAACCCCCGAACTTACGGCCGGTCGGCGCGGACGCCCCCCTGCCGAAAGTACCGACTCCCCGTGACTTGGCCCGCAATCATCGAGTCCCCATATCGAAACCGAAGCTGACTGCGGTAATCGATAGATGAAATCTATTGATATAATCTTATCAATCCATTTGATTGATTAGGCTGCGCCTATTAACCTTCCTTCCGTCGCTTCACCCTGTCCCCTCCGCAACCCAAGAGGAAAACTGATGTCCCTGATCAACACCCAAGTCCAGCCGTTCAAGGCCACCGCGTTCCACGCCGGCGAATTCGTCGAAATCACCGACGCCAGCCTGAAGGGCAAGTGGTCCGTACTCATCTTCATGCCGGCCGCTTTCACCTTCAATTGCCCGACCGAGGTCGAAGACGCCGCCGACAACTACGCCGAGTTCCAGAAGGCTGGCGCCGAGGTGTACATCGTCACCACGGATACCCATTTCTCGCACAAGGTGTGGCACGAAACCTCGCCGGCGGTGGGCAAGGCCCAGTTCCCGCTGGTTGGTGATCCGACCCACCAGCTGACCCGCGCGTTCGGCGTGCACATCGAGGAAGAAGGCCTGGCCCTGCGCGGCACCTTCATCATCAACCCGGAAGGCGTGATCAAGACCCTGGAAATCCACGACAACGCGATCGCCCGCGACGTCACCGAGACCCTGCGCAAGCTGAAGGCCGCGCAGTTCGTCGCCAACAACCCCGGCCAGGTCTGCCCGGCCAAGTGGAAGGAAGGCGCCAAGACCATCGCTCCGTCGCTGGATCTGGTCGGCAAGATCTGATTTCCACGCAGTACCCGCTGTAACGGCGCCCGGGCGGCACGCCCGGGCGCTCTCCCCCGCAGACGGACGTTTGCACCAGCGGCCTGCGCCGCGCCAGTCCTCTCTCCCCTGGCTCCCTCCCTCCGGCCCAGGCCGCTACTGCAAACGCCCTTGCGGTCTCTCCGACCGCACCCGTGTTCTTCCTTCCGCTTTCACCAAGGAGTCCCCGCATGTTGGACGCGAACCTCAAGACCCAGCTCAAGGCTTACCTGGAAAAGGTCACCCGGCCGATCGTGATCACCGCGTCGCTGGATGACAGCGAGTCGTCGAAGGAACTGCAGGCGCTGCTGGCCGATCTGGTGTCGCTGTCGGATCGAATCAGCGTGACCGAATCCCGCGACGACAACGAGCGCAAGCCCTCGTTCGCACTGGGCTCGCCGGGCCAGGACATCCACCTGCGCTTCGCCGGCCTGCCGCTGGGCCACGAGTTCACCTCGCTGGTACTCGCGCTGCTGCAGGTGGGCGGACATCCGTCCAAGTTGGGACAGGACCTGCTCGAACAGATCCGCGGCCTGGACGGCGACTACGCCTTCGAGACTTATTTCTCGCTGTCCTGCCAGAACTGTCCTGACGTGGTGCAGGCGCTGAACCTGATGAGCGTGCTCAATCCCAACATCCGCCACGTCGCCATCGACGGCGCGTTGTTCCAGCAGGAAGTCGAGGCGCGTGAAGTGATGTCGGTCCCGACCATCTTCCTCAACGGCCAGGTGTTCGGTGCCGGCCGGATGGGCGTGGAAGAAATCGTCGCCAAACTGGATACCGGCGCCGCTTCGCGCGAAGCCGAGAAACTCAAGGCCAAGGCGCCCTACGACGTGCTGGTGATCGGCGGCGGTCCGGCCGGCGCGGCGGCGGCGATCTATGCCGCCCGCAAGGGCATCCGTACCGGCGTGGCGGCCGAGCGCTTCGGTGGCCAGGTGCTCGACACCATGGCGATCGAGAATTTCATTTCCGTGCCCTACACCGAAGGCCCCAAGCTGGCGGCCGCTCTGGAACAGCACGTCAAGGACTACAGCGTCGACGTGATGAACCTGCAGCGCGCGGAGAAGCTGGTGCCGGGCAAGGACCTGATCGAGATCCAGCTGGCCAACGGCGCCTCGTTGAAGGCCAAGACCGTGATTCTCTCCACCGGGGCGCGCTGGCGGCAGATGAACGTGCCGGGCGAGGACCAGTACCGCAACAAGGGCGTGGCGTACTGCCCGCACTGCGACGGCCCGCTGTTCAAGGGCAAGCGGGTGGCGGTGATCGGTGGCGGCAACTCCGGCGTCGAGGCGGCGATTGATCTGGCCGGCATCGTCAGCCACGTGACCCTGATCGAGTTCGACGACAAACTGCGTGCCGACGAAGTCCTGCAGCGCAAGCTGCGCAGCCTGCCGAACGTGCGCATCATCACCAGCGCTCAAACCACCGAGGTGCAGGGCGACGGCAGCAAGGTCACCGGCCTGGTCTACAAGGACCGCGCGGGCGGCGACAGCCATCGCATCGAGCTGGAAGGCGTGTTCGTCCAGATCGGCCTGCTGCCCAACACCGAATGGCTGAAGGGTGCCGTCGCGCTGTCGCCCCGCGGCGAAATCGAAGTCGACGCGCACGGCCGCACCTCGGTGCCCGGCGTGTTTGCCGCCGGCGATGCGACCACCGTGCCGTACAAGCAGATCGTCATCGCCATGGGCGAAGGCTCCAAGGCGGCGTTGAGCGCGTTCGACCATCTCATCCGCACCTCGGCTCCGGCCGAGGCGCCGGAAGAAGCGGTCAGCGCCTGACCGTCGTCCGGGGACGTCTCGACGTCCCCGGAATGGGCGTACTCTCTGGGGCGGACGGGTCTGTCGCGTCCGCCTCGGCAAGGCTGTCCACCGGTTTCCCAACGGACTCTCCCGGATGAACCTGCGCGACCTCAAATACCTGGTGGCCCTGGCCGATCACAAGCATTTCGGCCATGCGGCGGCGGCCTGCTTCGTCAGCCAGCCCACCCTGTCCACCCAGATCAAGAAACTGGAGGAAGAACTGGGCGTGCCGCTGGTCGAACGCGCGCCACGCAAGGTCATGCTGACCCCGGCCGGCCGCGATGCCGCGGATCGCGCGCGGCGGATCGTGGCGGAAGTGGAACAGATGAAGGAGGCGGCGCGGCGCAGCCAGGATCCGGAAGCCGGTACCGTGCGACTGGGCATTTTCCCCACCCTCGGCCCCTATCTGCTGCCCCACGTGGTGCCCCGGATCCGCACGCGCTTCCCGCAACTGGAACTGCTGCTGATCGAAGAGAAGAGCGACGTGCTGCTGTCGCGCCTGCGCGAGGGCAAGCTCGATGCCGGCCTGCTTGCGCTGCCGCTGCAGGACGATCAGCTGCATACCGAATTCCTGTTCGAGGAACCGTTCCTGCTGGCGGTGCCGGAAGCGCATCCGCTGGCGGAACGCGATTCGCTCTCGCTGGGCGAGCTGTCCAACCAGCAATTGCTGTTGCTGGAAGACGGCCATTGCCTGCGCGAACAGGCGCTGGACGTGTGCAGGATTTCCGGCGCCAACGAGAAGTCCGAGTTCCGCGCCACCAGCCTGGAGACCCTGCGCCAGATGGTGGCGGCGAACGTCGGGATCACCCTGCTGCCGACCCTGGCGGTAAAACCGCCGGTGGCGCGCTCGGACAACATCCACCTGCTGGGCTTCACCGATTCGCATCCCAGCCGGCGGATCGCGATGGTCTGGCGACGCAGCTCGGCGATGGCCGGATTCCTGCAGGAGCTGGCCAAAGTGTTCCGCGAGCTGCCCGCCTCCCTGTTCGACCCGGCCCTGGATGTGAACCCCGCCGCAACGCGCGCGGGCGGCGCCTCGCGCGCCCGTACCGGCTGAACGCCGGTGGCTTGAACCCCGGCTGGCAACCGGCTACGGTAAGCGCACAAACCAACCACGAATGGGCGGCGCGGAAACGCGGCGCCCATTTCCTTATTCCACACCGTAAAAGAGGAACCCATGAGTACCGCTCACACCAGCGGCCTGCCGCCTTCGTTGATCATCTCCAGCCGCGATTTCAACCGGTTGGAAGCCCTGCTCGACACCCCCGCCCTGCGTCGCCTGCCGGCCGCGGTGGCCCTGATGAATGAACTCAACCGCGCCGAAGTGCTGCCTCCGGAACAGATTCCGGATGGCGTCGTGACCATGCACTCCACCATCGACTGCATCGATGAGCTGACCGGCGAGCATCACAACCTGACCCTGGTCTATCCGAACGAAGCCAACGTCGACAAGGGCTACGTCTCGGTGCTGGCCCCGGTCGGCAGTGCCCTGCTGGGCCTGTCACTGGGCCAGACCATCGACTGGCAGGCTCCCGGCGGCCGCCACCTGCGCCTGCAGGTCACCGGCATCCGCTACCAGCCCGAGGCAAACGGCGAATTCCATCGTTGATCGCTGAACTGGCGGGCGGCGCGAGGCATACTGTGCCTCCCCTCTCGCCGTCATGAGTATTGCGATGAATTCCCCCGTTTCTCCGTCCAAGCTGGCCCAGTTGCGTGAACTTTCGGTCGTGGTCGCCGACACCGGCGACTACGAGGCGATCAAGCGCCTGAAGCCGGTGGACTGCACCACCAATCCGACGCTGGTGAAGAAGGCGCTCGACCTGCCGGTCTACGCCGAGCTCATCGAGCGCGAACTCGGCTGGGCGCGTGACCAGGGCGGTGACCGCGCGGCGATCGTCAACGAAGTGGCCGATCGCCTGACGGTAGGCGTCGGCGCGATGCTCAGCGCGCTGATTCCCGGCCGCGTATCCACCGAGGTGGACGCGGATCTTGCCTACGACACCGCCGCGACCGTGACCAAGGCGCGCAAGTTCGTCGCCATGTACGCCGAGCGTGGCATCGGCCGCGACCGCATCCTGATCAAGGTGGCTTCCACCTGGGAAGGCGTCGAGGCGGCGCGCCAGCTGCAGGCCGAAGGCATCGACTGCAACCTGACCCTGATCTTCAACCAGGCCCAGGCCATCGCCTGCGCCGAGGCTGGCGCGTTCCTGATCTCGCCCTTCGTCGGCCGCATCCTCGACTGGTACGTCGCCAACGGGCAGACGCCCACCAGCATCGACGAGGATCCCGGCGTGGTGTTCGTGCGCGGCGTGTACGCCGAGTTCAAGCGGCGCGGTTCGCCGACCGTGGTCATGGGCGCCTCGTTCCGCTCCACCGCGCAGATCGAAGCGCTGGCCGGCTGCGATCGCCTGACTATTTCCCCGGATCTGCTGGAGAGGCTGGATCAGGATCATGGCCCGCTGCCGCGCAAACTCAGCCCGATCGCGGCTGGACCGGTGACCGCCGCGCCGATCAACGCGCAGAGTTTCGCCGCCGCGATCGATGCCGATCCGATGGCCAGGGAAAAACTCGCCACCGGCATCGAGATCTTCGCCAAGGATCTGGTCGCCCTGCGCGAGAGCATCGCCCTGCGCCTGGCCGAAGCTACCGCTTGAGTCTGCGCACCCTGCTGATTCTGGGACTGCTGGCCGGCCTCGCCGGCTGGTGGTTTTCGGATGTCCGCCGCGGTGCCCGCGCGCCGGCCGCGGCGGCGGATTTGCGTCCCGATTGCCCGCTTCCGGCGCGTGTCGCAGCGGGCGAGGAACCCTTGCAGACCGACGTGCCTGACGGGGTGCGCCCATTCGCCCTGCAGGCCGCGACCCTGACGCCGCTGGCCGGTTTCAGCGTCGAGGCGCGCGTGCTCTCGCGCGAGGACTACCGCAGTGGGCGCGAGTCGGATCTCTCGCCGCTCGATCTGGCGCTGGGCTGGCGACGGATGTCGGAAGACGCCGTGCTCGATGGCCTGAGCATCAGCCAGGGTTCACGCTGGTACCACTACCGCTGGAGCGACCAGCCACCGCTGGCTCCTTCCGAAATCGCGCGCAGCAGCGCCAACATGCACATGATTCCGGGCAACGACGCGATCGCGCGGACGCTGGCGGACATCCGCAAGGACGATCGCGTGCGCATCGACGGCTGGCTGGTCGAGGCACAGGCACCGGACGGTTGGCGCTGGCGCAGTTCCACTTCGCGTACCGACAACGGCGGCGGTGCCTGCGAAGTGGTCTACGTCTGCGCGGTGACGCGGCTGTAACCCGCCCCTTTCCCTTGTGGGAGCGACGTAAGTCGCGACCGTATCGTATCGAGGATACGGAAACACCTGTTCGCTCGCGAACGATTCTTGTCTCGCCTTGCCTGGCTGGCGAACGGCCCCGGCCCATGGTCGCGACTGACGTCGCTCCCGCAGGCGAGGCGTACTACTAGGCATCCAGCCCGATCGCGCAGCTGACGCCGGTGCCTCCGAGGCCACAGTAACCGTTCGGGTTCTTCGCCAGGTACTGCTGGTGGTAGTCCTCGGCGTAGTAGAACTCCGGCGGCGGGTACAGGATCTCGGTGGTGATGTCGCCGTAGCCGGCGGCGCGCAGGCGCTGCTGGTAGGCGTCGCGACTGGCGACCGCGGCGTCATGTTGTTCCCGCGAATGGCACAGGATCGCCGAGCGGTATTGGGTGCCGAGATCATTGCCCTGGCGCATGCCCTGGGTCGGATCGTGGCTTTCCCAGAACACCCGCAGCAGTTCGTCGAATCCGATCCGCTTGGGGTCGTAGATCACCCGCACGACTTCGTTGTGCCCGGTCAGCCCGGAACACACTTCCTCGTAGGTCGGATTGGGCGTGCCACCGCCGGCGTAGCCGACCGACGTGCTGTACACGCCCGGCAGGCTCCAGAACTTTCGTTCCGCGCCCCAGAAACAGCCCATGCCGAATTCGACCTGCAACAGGCCGGTGGCTTCGGCGCGCAGGGGGCGGCCGTGGACGAAGTGGGTGTTGTTGAGCGGCAGCGGATGGGCGCGGCCGGGCAGGATTTCCTCCGGACGCGGCATGCGCTGTTTGTGGGCACCGATTCCGAGCATGGGACACCCCGCAGATGATGGATGCCTCTGGATCTGGGCGCGCCGGGGCCGCTTTCAAGCGCCATGGACTGTCGCACCAGGGAGCGCCGGTGTAGGCTGCGGCATCCCCCCCCCCCCCGCCCACACCCCTTCCGGCATCTTTCCGTGTCACGAATTGGATCGATATAAACCAATGATTTCCCGCTACGCCCTGCTCCTGTGCGCCGCTACCGCGACGATCCCGGCATTCGCCACCGACACCCGGCCGCCCGCCGAATTCGGCGCCGACTGGGACGATCCGCGCACCGCCGAACCGAAGGTGGTCCGTCCGGACATCCGCCACTGCACGGTGGAGATCGTCCGACACGGTTTCGCCGACTTCGAGCCCTACCGGCATGCATTCACACCGCCGGTCGACTGCCCCGGCCCCTGGCACAAGGTGGTGCTGGACATGGAGGGCAGCGTGAAGGGCCGGCAGTACGACCGCATGGGCCAGATCAGCGTCGGCGGCGTAACCCTCCTGCGCACCAGTACGCCCGAGCCTTCCCGCGAAGGCATCCGCTGGCAGGTGGAGAAGGACGTGAGCGCCTACGCGCCGTTGTTCACCCGCGAGCAACCGGTGGTGATGGAACTGGGCAATCTGGTCAATGAAACCTACACGGGCGTGTTCGAGATGCGCGCCACGCTGACCTTCTATCCCGCCGACGCGGCGCACGCGCCGGCCGCCACCGCCGAACGGATCATCCCGCTGGATGAGGCCCACCGCGCCGGTGCGGATCTGGTCGGCGGCTTCACTTTGCCGGCCGACACCAACCGACTGGTGGCCGAGGTCTACGCCAACGGTTCCGGCGGCGGCTGCGAGGAATTCTGGTACCTCAGCGTGGCGCGCAAGGAGTACTCCTGCGCCAGCGAATACGGCCCGTATCGCGAGTTGCAGGTACTGATCGACGGCAAGATCGCAGGACTGGCGGCACCGTACCCGCACATCTACACCGGCGGCTGGTCCAATCCGTTCCTGTGGTACGCGATTCCGGCGCCGCATACCTTCGACCTGCATCCGCAGCGCTTCGAACTCACGCCCTTCATCGGCCTGCTCAACGACGGCAAGCCGCACGAACTGCGGGTGCGCGTGGTCGGCCTGGCCCACGACGCGACCGGCTGGACCCTGCTGCCCCACCTGCAGATCTGGCGGGACCCGAAGGGCGTGCGGACGCGCGGCGAACTGACCTCGCACGTGCTGGGCGAGCCCGCGCGGAACGATGCCTTCAGCGAAGAGAACGGACGCATCGTGCTGCGTTCCTCCGGCGCGGGCGAACTGAACCTGGCGGGCTGGATCGAGACATCCGAGGGCCGGCGCGACATCGAGGTGGCCTATCGGGTCGGCATGCAGAGCCACCACGACTGGGACAAGGACGAAAACGACGATCGCCTGAAGGCGGCATGGACAGACTCGCAGCGGGTTTCGGTCCGCGTCGCGGGCGAGCCCGCCGTCGTGGACGAAAATGCGCTCGCCTTCAGCCTCGACGGCGGCATACGCACCGCTCCCGAAGCCGGCAATCCGCGCCTGACGACCGATCTGGTCATCCAGGCCGACGCATCGACCCGCCGGCAGCAGGGCGATGCGGCCGCCAGTTGGACAAAGGTGGAGAATCGTTTCCAGGGCGAAGCCGCCTACACCCAGAAGGTGCCGCGCGAGCAGCGTCGCGCGATCGGCCATTCCCGTCAGGATTTCCGCATGACCGACAGCGCGGGCGCCTGCCAGGCGCGCCGCATCGCGACGGTCAACGGCTACTTCACCGAAGACGACAGCGCCTGCGTGCGCTGACGGTTCGGCGGGTGCATCCGGATGCCATGCTTCCCCCCTTTTGAAAAAGGGGGGCTGATCTGTGGTTTGTCGAACGTTGACCCCGCAACACCAAGGCAGGTCAGTGAAAGCTTAAGGGGCGATCGCACGGCGCACCCCGCAGCGGCCTCGCGGCCCGTCAAGCCGGCAGCGGGCTTCCTTCCGGCGAATCCGTCGCAGATTCGTCCCCTTCCGGTGGCTGCGCCAGCGGCAGCCGGGCCACGACGTCCTGCGCTTCCGGCCAGGCCGGGTCCGGCACGCATACCCGCAACACGCCGAACAACGGCAGTTCGCCCATGCCGCCCATCAGCGATTCGCCGAACACGAACGCCGGCAGCCCGGCGTCCTCCAGCGCGTGCTTGACCATGTGGGCATCGAAGAGGTTGTCGGCCAGGTAGACCACTCGCATCGGCGCATCTCCAGCAATCGTCCCGCAGGCTACACCTTCCGGGCTTTACGGCGCCTTGCGGAGCGCCTCGGTGCCGGGCACTGATTCGGTTTCCAGCGCACCCGCCTCGCGCCATTCGCGCATCGCCGGCAGCGCTAACAGCGCCTGCATGTAGTCGTTCGCCACGCCATCCACCGGCACGCCGTAGCCGTCGAAACGGATCGCCACCGGCGCGAACATCGCGTCGACGATACCGAAACCGCCGCACAGGAAGTCGCCACCCTGGCCGAAGCGGGCCCGCAGTTCCGACCACAGCGCCAGCACCCGGTCGATGTCGCGTTGGGCGGCCTCGTCCCAGCGGTAGGCATCGGGCCGGCGCCGGCTGTTCATCGGCAACTGGGTGCGCAGGGCGGCGAAACCGGCATGCATCTCGGCCGCGGCGACCCGCGCCAGCGCCCGCGCGATCCGCTCGCGAGGCCAGCCGGCGCCGTCCAGCCAGTACTCGTTGGCGTATTCGCAGATGGCCAGCGAGTCCCACAGATGCAGATCCCCGTCCCACAACGCCGGCACCTTGCCGGTCGGGGAGTAGCGCTTGACCTCGGCGAAGAACTCGGGTGTATCCAACGGCAACCGGATCTCGTCGAACTCGACCCCGAAGTGGCGCAGCAGCAGCCACGGCCGCAGCGACCAGGAGGAGTAGTTCTTGTTGCCGATGATCAGGATGGGGCGGCTCATGCACGGGTTCCGGTGCGAAAAAGGGCCTACAGGATAGGCCCGACGCGACGCGGGCGGGGACCGGACCAGCTAAACTCCTCGTTTGCCCTGAACCGCCCTGCCCCGCATGTCCGAGACCCCCACCCCCGCCGCCACGCCGGAGAACGCCGCCCCCGAGAAGCGGGACTTCATCCGCCAGATCGTGCGCGAGGACCTGGCCAGCGGCCGCCACCATGCCATCAAGACCCGGTTCCCGCCGGAACCGAACGGCTACCTGCACATCGGCCACGCCAAGGCGATCTGCCTGGACTTCGGCATCGCCGCCGAGTTCGGCGGCGTCTGCAACCTGCGCCTGGACGACACCAACCCGGCCAAGGAAGACCCCGAGTACGTCGCCGCGATCCAGGACGACGTGCGCTGGCTGGGCTTCGATTGGCACGATCTGCGCCACGCCTCGGACTACTTCGAGGTGTATTACCTGGCCGCCGAGAAGCTGATCCGCCAGGGCGACGCCTTCGTCTGCGACCTGACCGCCGAACAGGTCCGCGAGTATCGCGGCAGCCTGACCGAGCCTGGCCGCAATTCACCGTGGCGCGACCGCTCCGTGGAAGAGAACCTCGATCTGTTCCGGCGCATGCGGGCGGGCGAGTTCGCCGATGGCATGCGCACCCTGCGCGCCAAGATCGACATGGCCAGCGGCAACATCAACCTGCGCGACCCGGCGCTGTACCGGATCAAGCACGTCGAGCACCAGAACACCGGCAATGCCTGGCCGATCTACCCCATGTACGACTACGCGCATTCGCTCGGCGACGCGGTGGAAGGCATCACCCACTCGCTGTGCACGCTGGAGTTCGAGGACCATCGTCCCTTGTACGACTGGTGTGTGGACAAGGTCGATCTGGCCCATCATCCCGAACTGCTGACGCCGCTGCTGGACAAGGGCCTGCCGCGTGAAGCCGGCAAGCCGCGCCAGATCGAATTCTCGCGCCTGAACTTCAACTACCTGGTGATGAGCAAGCGCAAGCTGCATGCGCTGGTCACCGAACAGTTGGTCGACGGCTGGGACGATCCGCGCATGCCGACCCTGCAGGGCATCCGGCGTCGCGGCTATACGCCGTCCGCGCTGCGTCTGATGGTGGATCGCGTGGGCATCAGCAAGCAGAACTCGCTGATCGACTACAGCGTGCTGGAAGGCGCGCTGCGCGACGACCTGGATGCGGCCGCGCCGCGCCGGATGGCGGTCATCGATCCGCTGAAGCTGGTCATCACCAACCTGCCGGACAGCCACGGCGAATCGCTGGTGTTCCCGAACCATCCGAAGGACGAGGGCTTCGGCTCGCGCGAGGTGCCGTTCTCCAACCACCTGTGGATCGAACGCGAGGACTTCGCCGAAGTGCCGCCGAAGGGCTTCAAGCGGCTGATCCCCGGCGGTGAAGTGCGCCTGCGCGGCGCCGGCATCTTCCGCTGCGATGACGTGATCAAGGATGCCGACGGCCAGGTCGTCGAAATCCGCGGCGAGCTGGATCCGGAATCGCGTCCGGGCATGGCCGGCGCCGACCGCAAGATCAAGGGCACCATCCACTGGGTCAGCGCACGCCATGCGATCGCGGCGGAGATCCGCCTGTACGACCGCCTGTTCACCGTGGCCGACCCGGACGACGAATCCGAGGGCAAGACCTACCGCGACTACCTGAATCCGGATTCGCGCCGGACGGTGCGGGGCTACGTGGAGCCGGCCGCTGCCGCCGCGAAGCCGGAACAGGCGTTCCAGCTCGAACGCATCGGTTACTTCGTCGCCGACCGCTACGATCACGCCGCCGACAAGCCGGTGTTCAACCGCAGCGTGACCCTGCGCGACACCTGGGCCAAGGCATGAGCATGCTGTATGCCCAGGTCCACCTGACCCTGCCGGCCTGGGTACACGACGCCGTCGACGGCGCCGCGGTGTACCCGGGCGACGAGGACAAGGTCGGCCTGGCGATCGCGCTGTCGCGCCGCAATGTCGAGGCGAACAGCGGCGGTCCGTTCGGTGCGGTCGTGTTCGGTCCGGATCACCGGGTGATCGCGATCGGCGTGAACCGGGTGATGCCGCATACCTGCTCGCTGGCGCATGCCGAGAACATGGCCTACATGCTCGCGCAGCAACGCCTGCAGACACCACGCCTGAACGATCGCATCGGTCCGGTCACCCTGGCCACATCGTCGCAGCCCTGCTGCCAGTGCTATGGGGCCACCGTCTGGGCCGGCATCGACCGCCTGCTGGTCGGCGCGCGCGCCGAGGACGTGATGGAACTGACCGAGTTCGACGAAGGCCCGCTGCCGGCCGACTGGATTGGCGAGTTGAACAAGCGCGGCATCGAGGTGGTGCGCGACCTGTGCCGCGGCGACGCGCGTGCCGTGCTGAAGCATTACGGCGAGTCCGGTGGCGACAAGTACTGAGGCTGTCGCCGTGTCTGCTACCGGGGCGCATCGATGAGCGGCCTGCTGGGATTCTGCCGGCAGGGCTTCGAGCCCGAGCTCGCCGCGGAGCTGACCGAGCGCGCCGCGATGGCCGGCATCGCCGGTTATGCGCGCGCGCAACGCAACGACGGCTATGTGCTATACGCCAGCGACGACGCCGACGCGCTGGACCGCGCGTTGCCATCGCGGGATCTGGTGTTCGCGCGGCAGAAGCTGCGCGTGCTGGCCGAGCTGCGCGGCCTGGATCCACGTGATCGCATCACCCCGATGCTGGCCGCACTCGAAGGCCAGCGCTTCGGTGACCTGTGGGTCGAACATCCCGATTCGGACAGCGCCAAGCCGCTGGCCGGGCTGGCGCGCAGTTTCGGCAACGCACTGCGGCCGGCGCTGCGCAAGGCCGGCGTGCTCACTGCCCAGGACGACGCGCGGCTGGCGCGGCTGCACGTGGTGTTCGTGCAGGGCGATCACGCCTTTCTCGCCCGCAGCCAGCCACGCGACGCCTCGCCCTGGCCGCTCGGCATCCCGCGCCTGAAACTGCTGCCGGACGCGCCGTCGCGTTCCGCGCTGAAACTGGAGGAAGCGCTGCTCGTCCTGCTCGACGCGGACGAGCGCGCACGCTTGCTGAAACCGGGCATGACCGCCGCCGACCTCGGCGCCGCGCCGGGCGGCTGGACCTGGGTACTGACCCGCCAGCATCTGCGCGTCACCAGCGTCGACAACGGTCCGTTGCGCCAGCATGTGCTGGACACCGGCCTGGTCGAACACCTGCGCGCCGACGGCTTCCACTGGAAGCCCGCGCAATCGCTGGACTGGATGGTCTGCGACATGGTCGAGCAGCCGCGCCGGGTCGCCGAACGGATGGCGACGTGGTTCCGCGAAGGCTGGTGCCGGCACGCCATCTTCAATCTCAAGTTGCCGATGAAGAAGCGCTGGGACGAAACCCGGCTGTGCCTGGATCTGTTCGCCGAACAGGCTTCGCGGCCGCTGGCCGTGCGCGCGCGCCAGCTCTACCACGATCGCGAAGAGATCACCGTGTTCGCCACGCCGCGGCATGCCTGATCGGCGGCCTCCGGCACACACGGGTTAACATCCCGATTGTCCATCAAGCACCCCGCTGCGGTGCGCAGGAGTCCCATGGCCGCCACCTGGATCACCATCGCCGCCTCTTCGCTGCCGGAAATCATCCGCCTGGCGAAGCCGCTGTTCACCCGCACGCCGCCGATCGACACCACCCAGGCGCAGCGGCTCGCGATCATCGACGAACAGATCACGGAACTGCAGAGCGCCGCCACCCGCAATGCCGATTCGATCACCCGGCTCGCCACCGACATGCAGAAGACCATCGAGGTGCTGCAGGTCGGCGCCGAGCGCATGGAACGCCAGATGCATCGGGCCAACCGCCTGGCCGCGATCGCCACCACGGTGGCGGTGCTGGCCTTCGCCACCGCGCTGTACGCCCTCGGCCGCTGAGGGAACCCATCGATGAACCTGCGCCACTGCCTGTTCGCCGCCATCCTCGCCTCGACCGCTTCGACCAGCGGAGCCGCCGAACCCGAATACGTCGCCCGCGACTACGTCGGCGACGGCGTGTTCTCGCAGGGCATCGAAGGCCCGGCGGTGGGTCCCGACGGCCATCTGTACCTCGTCAGCTTCGGACGCGACGGCACCATCGGGCGCGTGCGCGCGCAAGCCGATGGTCGCGGCAAGGCCGAGCTCTTCGTCGAACTCCCCGCCGGCAGCACCGGCAACGGCATCCGCTTCGCGCCGGACGGCGCGATGTACGTGGCCGACTACAGTGGCCACAACATCCTGCGCATCGACGCCAAGGGCCAGGTGGAAGTGTTCGCGCACGAACCACGCATGCACCAGCCCAACGACATCGCGCGGGCGCCGGACGGACGCCTGTATGCCAGCGACCCCGACTGGAAGAACGGCGGCGGCCAGTTGTGGCGCATCGATCGCGACGGCAGCACCCACCTGCTGGAAACCGGCATGGGCACCACCAACGGTGTGGAGGTGAGCCCGGACGGCAGGCATCTGTACGTCAACGAGAGCGTGCAGCGGAATCTGTGGGTGTATGACCTGGGCGCAGACGGCAAGGTGTCCGACAAGCGCCTGCTGATGAACTTTCCGGATCATGGCCTGGACGGCATGCGCACCGACATCGACGGCAATCTCTACATCGCGCGCTATGGCGCGGGCACGGTGGCCGTGGTCTCGCCGGAAGGCCGCCTGCTGCGCGAAGTACGGTTGAAGGGCGAAAAACCCACCAACGTGGCCTTCGGTGGCGAGGACGGCCGCACGGTCTACGTCACCCTGCAGGACCGCGGCGCGGTGGAGGTGTTCCGCAGCGGTCGGCCGGGACGCGAACACGGGCGCTGACCCGTCAACGCACGGCCGGGTTCGGGTTCTGTGAGCGCCGCCGCACGGGGTCTCAGGCCGTGACATGGCCGCATGGCAAGATGCTTCCCTGACCCGGAGCCCCTCCCATGCTGCCCATCGAATTGAAGGATCCCGCCGCGTTCGGCAACGAGTTCCTGCGCCTGACCCTGCTGCAGGGGTTCCAGTCGCTGACCAAGCGCGACCTGGAATTGCTGATCTTCGTGCTGCTGGAACGCGACGGGGCCATCGAGCGCGCCGAATCCAATTTCACCGTCGCCGGCAAGCTGCGGGTCACTCCGGCCAAGGTGAAGGCGCTGCGACGCGACGGCTATGCGCGTTGGCGGGCACTGGTGCCGGAGGAGCGCGAGGCCGCGCTGCAACGGATTGTCGCCACCGTGCTGACCGAGGCCAATCTGCGGGCCGGGGCGAAGCACGTCAGCGAGCGCAGCCGCAAGGACGGCTTTCTGGCGGTGCGGGTCGAGCATCCGGACGATCAGCAGCAGTTCGAGCAGGCGATCCTGGATGTCGGCGCGTTGCCGGTCTACGAACGCAACCGGGAAGTGGTCGCGGTGCGTTTCGATACCCTGCTGGCGATCGCCGAGCGCTGGGGTTTCCTGCAGACCGATCCGGCGCATATCCGCGGCGAGTTGAAGAAGCTGGCGCCGACGTCGGAGGAAGTCGCCGAGCTGCTGAAGAAGGATATCGGCAAACTGCGCTGGCAGGATGCCCGCAACGCCCTCAACAGCCTGGGCGCGGAGGCCATCGCCAGCACCGCCGAGGGCGGCCTGAAGGCACTGCTCAAACTGGTTTTCCCGTTTCTGCCGGGCTGAGAGTCAACGGAGCGGAGCAAGCTCCGCTCTACGATCAGAGGCCGGAAGCGCGGCGCCAGAACAGGTTGGCGAGCGGCGGCAGACGTCCGGCCAGGCCAAGCAAAGGGCCGCGCAACAAGGTCAGATGCATCTCGTCGTTGGAGAACAACCGGTTGATGCCGTCGAAAGCATAGGCGGCGGCGGTGCTCTCGCTGCGGCGTTGGCGTGCCCAGCGCGCAAGTCGATGCGGGGCGCTCCAATCCACCCGGCGCGCCTGCGCGTCGCGGATCAGTGCATGCAGGCCGGCCACGTCACGCAGGCCGAGGTTGACACCCTGTCCCGCCAGCGGATGGACCACGTGAGCGGCATCGCCCACCAGCAGAATCCGCCCCGATACGTATTCCTGCGCCAATTGGCGGCGCAGCGGAAACGCCACCCGCGCCGATACCGGTCGTGCCTCACCCAGGCAGGCCGCCGAAGCCCGGGTGAGTTCGCGCGCGAACGCCTCGTCGTCCAGCGCCAGCATGCGCGCGGCCTCGACCTCGGGCAGCGTCCACACGATCGAACTGCGCCCTTCGGTGAACGGCAACAGCGCCAGCGGACCGGTGGTCAGGAAGCGCTGCCAGGCCGTGTCTTCATGCGAGCGTTCGGTCTGGACGTAGGCAACCACGCCGCGCTGCGCATAGTCGTGCTGCGACACCATCACGCCGGCGGCCTGGCGCAGGCTGGAATCGGCGCCGTCGGCGGCAATCGCCAGCCGCGCATCCAGGCGGGTGCCGTCCTCCAGCTTCAGGCGCACGCCCGCCTCGTCCTGTTCGACCTCCCGCACACGCGCCGGGCAATGCACGCGCACACCGGCCGCCGGCAGCGCCGCCCACAGGCGATCGACCAGCAAGGCGTTCTCCAGGATCCAGCCCAGTTGCGCATGGCCAAGCGTGTCGGCGTCGAACACCATGTCGCCACCGCCGGCCGCGTCCCAGACGCACATGCGCCGATAGGGTTGCACGCGCGCTTCGCGAACGAATCGCCATACGCCCAGTGTCTCCAGCAGCGCGGCATTGTCCGGCGCGAAGGCGTAGACGCGCAGATCCGGTTCAGTGGCCGACCACCGCGGCGGCTCGCGGCCTTCCACCAGGGTGACGTCCAGCCCGGCGCCGGCCAACGCCAGCGCACAGGCCGCGCCGACCACGCCGCCACCCACGATGACCGCATCCACCTGCCCACGCCGGCTCATGCCGCCACCTCCCGGCACAGCGCCGGCACATCGCCCCGGAAGCCCATCGCGCCACCGACCAGATAGGCCTGCAACGTCGAAGACACGTCCACCGCCGCGAGCCCCACGCTACGGAGCGGTCGCAGCAGCGGCGCCGGATTGGCGGTCAGTCGAGCCAGTCCGTCGGAGAACGCCAGCGTGCGCCCGCGGTCCTCGCCGCGCCGATCGGCATAGGCCCGCAACACCCCGTCGGCGCCCGGATCGCCGCCCTGCCCGAGCAGTTCGGCCAGAGTGAGCGCGTCGCGCAGCCCCAGATTGAAACCCTGCGCGCCGATCGGATGGATGGTTTGCGCGGCATTGCCCATCAGCACCGCACGCGGCGCGATCAGACGTTCGGCCACCACCCGGCTGATCGGATACGCGCTGCGTTCACCGCTGGCGAGGAAGCGCCCGATCCGCCAACCGAACGCCGCCTGCAACCGGGCCAGCCACGCGGCTTCATCCAGCGCGGCGACCGCGGCGACCGCTTCGGTCGGTACCCCGTGGATTGCGCCGAAATGGCGATCCCCGCGCGGCAGCAGCGCGGTGGGGCCGGTCGCGGTGAACCGCTCGTAGGCGGTGCCGTCCGATGCCTGCTCCGCGCGCACCCTTGCGACGAACAGGGTCTGCCCGTAGTCATGCTCCCGCGCGCCGATGCCCAGCGCTTCACGCAGCTGGCTGCGGGTGCCGTCGGCGGCCACCAGCAGGCGGGCTTCCAAGGACCGCTCGCCATCGTCGCCGGCCAAGCGCAGGCGCCGGGTGTCCGCGGCCCCCTCTTCGAGCGCGATGAAGCGGGCCGGCCGATAGCGGGTGACATGAGGGAGTTCGCCCAGACGCGCTTCCAGGGCTTCGCCGAAATCGCGGGCCACCACCACCTGCCCGAAACTGTCACGCCCGTAGTCCGCGGCCTCGAGCCGCACCCGCCCGAAGTCGCCCTGGCGGCTGATGTGGATGCGCCGGATGGGGCCGGCCGCGGCGCGCAGTTTCTGCATCACGCCCAGCGCGGTCAGGGCGTTGACCGTGGCCGCGGCGAAACTGAGGTTGCGCTGATCGAACACCGGCGGCATCGCCGTCGCCGGCGCGGCCTCCACCAGGCCCACGTCGATGCCCTGGCGATCCAGGGCGATGGCCAGGCTGGCGCCGACCAGGCCGCCCCCCACGATTACCACGTCATGCCGTTGCGTCATGCCGACATGATACCGGCTCGACCGTTCGCGGCCGCCGATGGCGCCCACCGGCCCGGCCTGCGCCGCGGTCCGCTAGAATGATCCGCTGAGCCTCCGGAATCCGTCTGCATGAACACGAACTCCCAACGCGCCGCCATCCTCGTCCTGCTTGCCCTGTTGATGGCGTCGACCCGCCTCCACCTGCCGGCCACGCTGACCCACTTCGGCCCGGTGCCGGACGCGTCGTGGGCGGTGTTCTTCCTCGGCGGTTTCTACCTGCGCGGCTGGACCCGCTGGGCGTTTCCGCTGCTGATGGCGCTGGCCGTCGCGGTCGACTACGTGGTCATCAGCGGCCAGGGCATGAACTTCTGGGCGCACTACTGCACCTCGGCGGCGTACTGGTTCCTGGTCCCGGCCTACTTCGCCCTGTGGGCGGGTGGCCTGCTGGTCCGCCGTTTCCACGCCTCCCACACCGGCCAACATGGCCGTGTGCTGGCGGTGACCGTCGCCAGCCTGTTCGCTTCGGTGGTGGTCTGCCACCTGCTGAGCCAGGGCAGCTTCTACTGGCTGTCCAGCGACGTCGTGCCCAACCCCACCGTCGCCGGCTGGTGGAAGAACTACAGCGACTGGTTCCTCCCCTACCTGCGCGTGGCCGCCATCTACGTCGGCCTGGCCGCGATCGCCCACGTCGGCGTCGAACAACTCGCACGTCTGGGTCACCAGAAGGCATCGCGCTGAGCGGAGGGATACCGCGATGGGCAACCGCCTTTCCAAGATCTACACGCGCACCGGCGACGACGGCACCACCGGCCTCGGCGACGGCAGCCGCGTCGGCAAGGACTCGGCCCGGGTCAACGCCTATGGCACGGTCGACGAGGCCAACTCGGCGATCGGCGTGATCCTCGCCGCGCCGAACGTCCCGGAGGACGTCGCCGCGCTGCTGACCGTGGTGCAGCACCAGTTGTTCGACCTTGGCGGCGAACTGTGCATTCCCGGCCACGCCGCCATCACCGGCGATGACGTGGATGCGCTGGAAGCGCGCCTGGACCACTACAACGAAGCGCTGCCACCGCTGAAGGATTTCATCCTCCCGGCGGGCGGCGAGGCCGCGGCGCGCTGCCACCTGGCCCGCACCATCGTCCGCCGCGCCGAGCGCGAGACCGTCACCCTGGCCCGCCACGACGCGGTGCGGCCGGAAGCGGTCCGCTACCTCAACCGACTGTCGGATCTCCTGTTCGTGCTGGCACGGGTGCTGGCCCGCGCCGACGGCCACGGCGAAGTGCTCTGGAACCACGAACGGCGGCGCCCGACCTGACGCCGTGATCATCTACACCCACCCGGCCTGCCTGTCGCACGATCCCGGACCCGAGCATCCGGAGCGACCGGCACGACTGGAGGTGGTACTCGAGGTACTGCGCCGCGACCATGGCGACCTCGACTGGCGCGAAGCGCCGCTGGCGAAACTGGGCGATCTGCGCCGGGTGCACGACGAGGCGCTGCTGCGCGAGATCCTGGACACCGATTTCGAAGGCCACCGCATGCTGGACCCCGATACCGTGATGGTGCCGGCATCGCGCGCGGCCGCGCTGCGCGCCGCCGGCGCCGGCATCGCCGCGGTCGACGCGGTGATGCATGGGGAAGCCGGTACCGCCTTCTGCGCGGTGCGTCCTCCGGGCCATCACGCGACCGCCAGCGCGGCGATGGGATTCTGCCTGTTCAACAACATCGCCATCGCCGCCGCCCACGCGCTGGACAAGCACGGCCTGGAACGGGTCGCCATCGTCGATTTCGACGTGCACCACGGCAACGGCACCCAGGCCATTTTCTACGACGATCCACGGGTGACCTATTTCAGCACCCACGAGTCGGGCCTGTTCCCCTACAGCGGCGCGCCCTACGAGCGGGGCGCCGGCAATGTGTTCAACGCCCTGCTCCCCCCGGGCAGCGGCGGCTTCCGCTTCCAGAACACCTGGGCGGACCAGTTGCTGCCGGCGGTGGACGAGGTCCGGCCACAGTTGCTGCTGATTTCCGCCGGCTTCGACGCCCACATGCGCGACCCGCTGGCCGACCTGATGCTGGAAACCGAGGATTTCGCCTGGCTGACCCGCCAGCTCCGGCAACTGGCCCGGCGCCATGCCGACGGACGGGTGGTGTCGATGCTGGAAGGCGGGTACGACCTGGAGGCATTGAAGGAGTGCGCTTCCGCCCACGTCGACGAACTGCGCTGACCACGCTCCCCGGCCCGGCCGCGACTGCATGAACCAGACCCGAAACCGGCGGGGGGTTTTCATTGCCGCCATGCCGGGGATCCGGCAAGCTAACCGCCGTTTCTGAACCGAACCGTCCCGGAGCCCGGTACCGCGTGCGTCCAGTCCTTCGCCTGCTGCCCCTGCCGTTCAGTATCGCCCTGTGCCTGCCGGCGCTGGCGGCGGACGAAAAGCCCGAGAGCTGGGCGCTGTGCCCGATCGAGGATCCGGTCCCGGTCTTCGCCGACGTGCCCCAGCCCGCGGCCGGCGCCAATACCGAACAGGCCCGCGCCGCCCGCGCGAACCAGGACACCCACATCGAGGGCAACCAGCTCGGCGGCACCGAACAGAACCTGGAGTACACGGGTAACGTCGCGCTGAAGCGCGGTGACCAGTTCCTGGGTGCGGACAACCTGAAGTACGACCAGGAAAGCGATACCTATTCCGCCGAAGGCCACGTGCGCTACCAGGACGCCGGCATCCGCCTGGTCGCCGAAAGCGCACGCGGCGACCAGAACGCCGATCGCCACCAGATCGACAACCTGCAGTACCAGTTGGTCTCGCGGCGCGGCAATGGCGGCGCCGATCGCATCGACATGAAGGGACCGGAAGGCAGCCTGCTGCATTCCACCTATTCCACCTGCGATCCCGCCGACCGGCGCTGGGAACTGCGCTCGCGGCGCATCGACGTGAATACCGAGACCGGTTGGGGCGTGGCGCACGGCGCGACCGTGCGGCTGGGCCACGTGCCCGTGCTGTACATGCCGTGGTTCAAGTTCCCGATCGACGACCAGCGCCACACCGGCCTGCTGTACCCCGCTCTGAGCCATTCGGGACGCAATGGTCTGGACTATCGCCAGCCGATCTACCTGAACCTGGCGCCGAACTACGACGCCACGCTCAATCCGCGCTACATGAGCAAGCGCGGCTTCGCCCTCGGCGCCGAGTTCCGTTACCTGTACAGGGGCGGTGCCGGCAAGCTGGAAGGCAACTACATGCACCGCGACGATCTGCTGGAAACGCGGAGCCAGGAACCGGAGTTCGTGCCCGCCCGCAACCCGGAGCCGGATGACAGCCGCGGCCTGTTCCGCTTCAACGGCTACCACAATCTCAACACCCACTGGCAGGCGCGCGCCAATCTCGTCTGGGTCAGCGATGCCCGCTATGTCGAGGACTTCGCCAACAACCTGGGCGGCCTGACCGCCAGCACGCTGACCAGCACCGCCGGCCTGTATGGCGTGGGGCAGTTCTGGAACGCCGCACTCATGGCCGATGCCTGGCAGTTGTCGGATTTCAATCTGACCAAGGCCACGCTGCCCTACAACCGCCTGCCGCGTGCCTATTTCAAGTACGAACGCCCGCTGGGCCGCTGGCTGAACGTCGGCCTGCACAGCGAGGCCGTGCGTTTCCAGCACGACTTGCGTGACGGCGGCACCCGGCTGGATCTCAAACCAACCGTCGGTCTGAACTTCGAAGGACCGTCCTGGTACATCCGCCCCACGCTCGCCTGGCGCTACACCGATTACCGCCTCGATCCGGAGCTGGCCCGCAGTATCGCCGTCACCCGCGCGGCGCGTGCGCTGGGCGTGCCCGCCAACAGCGTCACCGACGTGATGATGCAGCCCTACTACAACGAATCACCCAACCGCAGCCTGCCCATCGGCTCGGTCGACATGGGCCTGTTCTTCGACCGCGAGACCGAGATCAAGGGCAGTCGCTTCCTGCAGACCCTGGAACCGCGCCTGTTCTATCTCAACGCTCCCTATCGCGAGCAGGACGGCATCCCGCTGTTCGACACCCGGCCCTTTACGTTCAGCTGGGGCCAGATGTTCCGCGACAACAGGTATTCCGGTCCCGATCGTCAGGCCGATGCCAACCAGCTGACGATGGCATTGACGACCCGCTTCCTGCGCCAGTCCGATGGGTTCGAGCGCGCCTCGATGAGTCTGGGCCAGATCCGCTATTTCGAAGACAGCAGGGTCACCCTGTCCCCTTCCGAGGCCCCCTTGCTGAAGGGCAAGTCCGCATGGATTGCCGATGCCAACTACGCACCCACCGACCGCTGGACCATCGGCGCTTCCTACCAGTGGGATCCGAAGTTCCGCCGCGAGGATCTGGCCAGCCTGCGCGCGCGCTATCTGATTGGCGATGATGGAGTGGTCAACCTGACCTACCGCCACCGCCGCGACCTGCTCGAACAGGGCGATTTCTCGTTCCTGTACCCGATCAGCCCGTCCTGGAGCATCGTCGGGCGCTACTACCACTCGTTCATGGACAACAAACTGCTGGAAGGCATCGCCGGCGTCCAGTGGGACAGTTGCTGCCTGGCGGTGCGCGCGGTGGTGCGCCGCTACGTGCGCAACCGCGAAGGCGAAATGAACAACTCCATCCAGGTCGAATTCGTCCTCAAGGGCCTGGGCTCGGCTGGCCAGGACACGGAGCGCACCCTGCGCCGTGGTATCCTCGGCTATTACCGAGACGACCTCTATCTCGTCCCGCCGAGCAATACCACGCCGGATCCGGACGACGACAACCGCTACGCTCCGGATATGCTGCCATGACCATCAAGTTGTTCCGTCCCCTCGCCGCCGTCCTGCTGGCGGCCGTCTGCATGGCGCCACTGTCGGCCCAGACCCTCCAGCCGCTGGACCGGATCGCCGCGATCGTGGATGAGGACGTCATCCTGCAGAGCGAACTGGATCGCGCGATCACCAACGTGGTCAACCAATATGCCAGCCAGCCAGGCCAGTTGCCGCCGCGCGAGGTGCTGGAACGGCAGGTGATGGAGCGCTTGATCCTGATGAAGCTGCAGGTCACCCGCGCCAATGGCAGCGGCATCCAGGTCGGCGATCAGGAAGTCAACGGCGCGGTCGCCGCGGTCGCCCAGCAGAACGGCATGACCGTCGACGCGTTGCGCGCGCGTCTGGCCCAGGACGGCATGTCCTTCAACGACTTCCGCAATTCGCTGCGCGACGAAATCACGGTGCAGCGCCTGCGCCAGAGCTTCGCCCAGAGCAAGATCCAGGTCAGCGAGGGCGAAGTGGACGCCGCGCTGGCGATGCAGGCCAATTCGGGCCAGCAGTATCACCTGGCGCACATCCTGGTCGCCCTGCCGGACGGTGCCACCGCCGAGCAGATCACGACCGGCCAGCAGAAGATCGACGGCATCAAGGCCCTGCTGGACAAGGGCGAGATGGACTTCAACGCCGCGGCCGTGCGCTATTCCGACAGCCCCAACGCGCTGGATGGCGGTGATCTGGGCTGGCGCAGCATGGACGAAATCCCGACCGCGTTCGTGGACATGCTCAAGACGATGTCCGCCGGCCAGGTGGTCGGCCCGCTGCGCGGCGCCAGCGGCTTCCAGCTGCTCAAGCTGGTGGAAACCCGCGACGCATCGCAGGCGGACAAGCGCACCGTCACCGAGTACCACGCCCGCCACATCCTGGTCCGCGTCACCGAGACCCAGGACGCCGCGGCGGCCAAGGCCAAGGTCGACACCCTGCGCGCCCGCATCGCCGGCGGCGCGGATTTCGCCACCGTCGCCAAGGAATCCTCCGAGGATCCCAACAGCCGCGGCGAAGGTGGCGACCTGGGCTGGTTCCCCGCCGATGCCTTCGGCCCGGCCTTCGGCGAACAGGTCGCGGGCGTCGGCGATGGCCAGGTCACCGAACCTTTCCGCACCGATGCGGGCTGGCACATCGTGCAGCGCGTGGAAGCGCGCCAGAGCGACGTCACCGATGCCAACCAGCGTGCCCAGGTCCGCGAGACCATCGGTCGCCGCAAGCTGGAAGACGAATACAACCGCTTCCTGCATGAAATGCGCGGCGAAGCCTATGTGAACATCCGCACCGGCGCCCAGGCCCAGACCGACGGTACGCCGGCAAACGCGCCGGCACCGGCCGAGACGCCCGCACCCGCGCCCGCGCCCGGCGGCTGAGCATGCTGCCCCGCCTGGCGCTGGTTCCGGGCGAGCCGGCCGGCATCGGGCCTGAACTCTGCGTCCGGCTGGCCCAGGAACCTCGCGCTGACTGCCGGCTGGTCGCCTTCGCCGACGCCGGCGTGATCCACGCGGCCGCCGCCGCGCTGGAACTGCCGCTGCGACTGCTCGACGAACATCAGGACGCCCGCGCACCCGGCGAGCTGTGCCTGCGCCCGATGCCGAATCCGGTGCCCACCCGTTTTGGCCAACCGGATCCCCGCAACGCCGCCGCGGTCATCGCCGCGCTCGAGCAGGCTTCGGATGCCTGCCTGGAGGGTGAGTTCGATGGCGTGGTCACCGGTCCGGTGCACAAGGCCGCCATCAACGCCGGCGGCATTCCCTACACCGGCACCACCGAACTGCTCGCCGCGCGCGCGCGGCGCGATGTGGTAATGATGCTGGCGAACGACATCGTCCGGGTCGCCCTGGCGACCACCCACCTGCCGCTGCGGCAGGTGGCCGACGCCATCACCGCCCCCGCTCTCACCAAGGTGCTGCGCATTACCCATGCCGCGATGCGCGACGATGTCGGTATCGCCGATCCCGTGATCGCGGTACTCGGACTCAACCCGCATGCCGGCGAGGCCGGCCATCTGGGACACGAGGAAATGGAGATCATCGAACCGGTGATGGCTGCCCTCCGCGATGAAGGCATGCGGCTGGTCGGTCCGTTGCCCGCCGACACCGCTTTCCTGCCGCAGAAGCTCGCCGGCTTCGACGCGGTGCTGGCGATGTACCACGACCAGGGCCTGCCGGTGCTCAAGTACAGTGGCTTCGAACAAGCGGTGAACCTCACGCTGGGCCTGCCCTATCCCCGGGTCGCGGTCGATCACGGCACCGCGCTGGACCTGGCCGGCAAGGGCATCGCCGATCCCTCCAGCCTGTTCGCCGCGGTACAGACCTGCGCCCGCATCGCCTCCCGAAAATCCGCAAGTTAGCAAACGCATATCCTGCTTCCTGCCCGCCCGAATCCCCTATTCCGACTCCCCACCCAGCCATGTCCCCTTTCAAGGCACCGCCCAAGAAATCACTGGGCCAGCACTTCCTCACCGATCGCAGCTACATCGAACGGATCGTGCTGGCCGTGGATCCCAAACCGGGCGACAGGCTGGTTGAGATCGGTCCGGGCCAGGGCGCGATCACGATGCCGTTGCTGCGCCGCCATGGCGAACTGACCGCGATCGAATTCGATCGCGATCTGATCACCCCGCTGATGGAAGCCTCGGAAGGCGTCGGCCGTCTGACCATCATCCACAAGGATGTGCTGGCGGTGGATTTCGGCAAACTGGCCGGCGACGATCGCCTGCGCCTGGTCGGCAACCTGCCCTACAACCTGTCATCGCCCATCCTGTTCCATGCACTCGAACACGCCGCGTCGATCCGCGACATGGTGTTCATGCTGCAGAAGGAAGTGGTCGATCGCATGGCCGCCGGTCCCGGCAGCAAGGTGTATGGCCGCCTGAGCGTGATGTTGCAGGCGTACTGCACGGTGACACCGCTGTTCGTGGTTCCGCCCGGTGCGTTCCGCCCGCCGCCGAAGGTGGATTCGGCGGTGGTGCGGATGGTCCCGCGTCCTTCCGCGGAGATCGGTGTCGCCGATCCGCAACGCTTCACCGAAGTCGTGCGAGCCGCGTTCGGGCAGCGCCGCAAGACCCTGCGCAACGCGTTGTCCGGGGTGTGCGACGGCGCGGCCATCGAAGCCGCCGGAATCAGTCCCGACGCCCGCGCCGAGCAGATCGAAGTGGCCGCCTTCATCCGCCTGGCCAACCAGATCCCGGCAACGCCCGAGGGCTGAGCGCGCCCGCGCCCGCGCGGCGATTCCTGTTTCACGCCGCAATGCATACACTGTCCGGCATGAAACACGACTACGCCATCGATATCGACGTAGCCACCCGCTTCCTCGACGATCAATCCGCGCCCGAGGACGGGCGCTATGTGTTCGCCTATACCATCCGCATCCGCAACCGGGGTGCGGCGCCCGCGCGCCTGCTCGGTCGCCACTGGATCATCACCGACGCCAACGGCAAGGTCCGCGAGGTCGAGGGTGCGGGCGTGGTCGGCGAGCAGCCGTGGCTGCAGCCTGGCGAGGACTTCGAATACACCTCCGGCGCCGTGCTGGAAACGGACATCGGGACCATGAAAGGAAGCTACGACATGATTGCCGACGACGGCACCCGCTTCGACGCCCCCATTCCCCAGTTCACCCTCTCCATCCCTCGGACGCTGCACTGATGGCGGTCTGGGCGATAGGCGATCTGCAGGGATGCTACGACGCGACCCAGCGCCTGCTGGAACGCGTGCGTTTCGATCCCGCCCGCGACCGGCTGTGGTTCTGCGGCGATCTGGTCAACCGGGGCGGTCAGTCGCTGGAAACGCTGCGGCTGGTGCACTCGCTGCGCGAACAGAGCGTGGTGGTGCTCGGCAATCACGACCTGTCCCTGCTGGCGATCGGCGAGCGTTCGCCGGAGGAACAGCGCAAGGTCAATCCCGACCTGCAGCGGGTGGTGCTGGCCGACGACGCACGCGTGCTGCTGGACTGGCTCCGTGGCCAGAAGCTGGTGCATGCCGACCGCGAGCTCGGTTGGATGATGATCCACGCCGGGCTCGCGCCCAAGTGGACCACCAGCCTCGCCGAACGCTACGCGCGCGAGGTCGAACAGCAGTTGCATGGCAACGGTTTCCGCAAGCTGTTCCGCAACATGTATGGCGACAAACCCAACTGGTCCTCCGGCCTGGCCGGCTATGACCGCGCGCGCGCCATCATCAATGTGCTCACCCGCATGCGCTACTGCACGCCACGCGGACGCATGGCGATCGAGGAAAAAGGCGCGCCCGGCACCCAGGCGCAGGGCCTGTATCCCTGGTACGAAGTGCCTGGCCGTGCGCCGCGCGATCTGAAGATCGTCTGCGGCCACTGGTCGACCCTGGGCCTGATGATCGGCCATGGCGTGCACGCGATCGATACCGGCGCGGTCTGGGGCGGCAAGCTCACCGCGCTGCAACTGGATACCGATGAGCTGCGCATCGTGCAGGTACCCGGACGCGATGTGGATCCGGCCGCTTTCGCGGGTCGGGACTGACGTCGCGCGGACGTGAGGCTTCCACCGCTGTCACCTTGCTAACTTTGGCGTTTCGGCAGGATGTTCCATCGCATCGCCGGTCTACAATCGTGGCCATGCGTACTCCGGCGTTTCCTTCTCGAATCTTCGCCATGGCCCTGCTGTCAGGGCAGCTTCTGGCGGCATGCGGCGGCACTTCCGCCACCGCAACCTCTCCCCATGCCTCCGCATCCACGGCCGCCTCCGCCGCGATGGCAGCGCCCGCGGGTGCCCTCTCCGCGGCGTCCCCTCCGTTGGTCGCGGCCGCCCGTGCGCAGATTGGCGTCACCCGCCGCTACGATCCGGCGTATGTCCGGTTGTCGTATCCGGGCGGTGACGTACCGGAGGATCGCGGTGTCTGCACCGATGTGGTCATCCGCGCATTCCGCTCGCAGGGAATGGATCTGCAGCGAAGCATCCACGAGGACATGCGCGGAGATTTCGGTTCGTATCCCCAGGACTGGGGCATGCGCGGCCCCGATCGCAACATCGACCATCGGCGTGTGCCCAACCAGATGCGCTGGTTCGAGCGGCAGGGCTGGACGGTGCCCATCGGCACAGACGCCGGCAGCTACCGGGCCGGCGACATCGTGGCCTGGAAGCTGCAGGGCAGTGGTCTGCTGCACATCGGCATCGTCTCGGATCGGCGTGGCGCCGCTGGCGTGCCGCTGATCCTGCACAACATCGGCGCGGGAACGCAGGAGGAGGATCTGCTGTTCCGGCATTCCATCATCGGCCACTACCGGCCGGCGCTTCCGTAGCCGCGCGGTGATCGCAATTCAGGCCGTCCGCACCCGCAGGTAATCGACGAACTCGAACGCATGCGCATGGCGCGCGTCCGCCGGATGCGGTTCGCGCCGCACCACGTCCCATTCGGCGGGTTCAAAGCGGGGGAAGTGCGCGTGCGCATCCACCACCACCGTGTCGACATGGGTCAGATAAAGGGCATCGGCCAAGGCCAGCGTCTGTGCGTAGATCTCGCCGCCGCCAATCACGCAGATCTCGGGATTCTCCTCGCTGGCCGCCCAGGACAGCGCCTGTTCGAGCGATCCGACCGCCTCCATGCCGGCGAACGGCACCTGTCCGCCACGGGTCAGGACCAGGTTGCGGCGGCCCGGCAGCGCGCGGCCCAGCGACTCGGCGGTCCGCCGGCCCATCAGCACCGGCTTGCCCAGGGTCAGCGCCTTGAAGCGCTTGAGGTCGTCGGGCAAGCGCCAGGGCAGGTCGTTGTCGCGGCCAATGGCGCAATGGCGATCCAGCGCCGCGATCAACGACAGGGAAACGGGGTTGTTCATATGGACAGACTTCCGGCGTATTGCAGGCGTGGGAAACGCGGCGTACTTTCGCCACACACCATCTTCGGGGAAGGCCGGATGCCCTCGCAAGCCAGAACGATGCTGTTGGCCAGCGGATTGCTGTTGGGGGCGACCGCCAGCGCCGGCCAGTCGCTTCCCGCAAGTTTCGAATCCGATCGCGTCTATCTGGAAGCCCGGGGGGCGCAAGGCGAGCGTCTGCGCCTGTACACCGACACCGGTGGCGGTTTGTTCCTCAAGCAGGAAGCGGTCGAACGCCTGAAGCTGCCGCTCTCTCCCCTGGAGGATCCCGACGCCCGCCGCGAACTGGGCGATCGCGCCCGGATCACCCGGTTGCCCGCCTTCGCGCTGGAAGCCGGGATCCCGGCGCCGCTGGCCGACGACGGGCGCCTGATGGTCCTGCCGAGCGCGCTGGCCGGTCCACAGTTGCCCGGTACCAGCCAGGACGACGGCATCCTCGGCCAGGCCTGGTTCGCCGGCCGGATCTGGACCTGGGACTATCCCGGCCGCCGCTTCCGCCGCGAAGCCGGCGATTGGAAACCGCCGGCGCAGCTGCGCAGGCTTGCGCTGGGTTTCAAGACCGACGAACACGGGGCGCGGGTCGCCGATTTCCCGCGCCTGCAGGTCACCATCGATGGCAGGCAGCATTCGCTGTTGCTGGATACCGGCGCGATGACGGTGCTCACGCCGCAGGCACTGGCGCAACTCGCCGATGGCGGTCCGCAGGAACGGGCAACCAGCATGATCGCCGACAGCGTCTTCCAGGCCTGGCGCAAGGCGCACCCGGAATGGCGCGTCATCGAGAACGCACAGGCCGGCATGGGTTCGGCGATGATCGAAGTGCCGGAGGTGATCATCGCCGGCTACAAGGTCGGTCCGGTATGGTTCACCCATCGCGAGAACCGCAATTTCCACGACTTCATGTCCAGCTTCATGGATGCGCGGGTGGATGGCGCACTGGGCGGCAACGCCTTCCGCCACTTCATCATGAGCATCGACTATCCGGGCGCGGCGGCCTACTTTCGCTGCGTCGCCGATTGCCGGGATACGCTCCCGCGCTAGCGCGGCGCGTCCGCCGGTGACGCGGGCCGCCACTGGGCCAGCAGCGCCTGCGTGCGTGGTTCGTTCCACCAGCGATCCGGCAGGTAGACATGGCGGCCGCTCCGCCCGCGCTCATAGATGAAACGTCCGCCCGTCACGCGCACCACCTCGCCATCGGCGTCATAGCGCACGTTCGGTCCGGCACCGAACCGCAGCGTGCCGGCGTCCACCGTCAGGCGCAGATCCGGCATGGTGTCCAGGCCGCCCAGCGCGGCCCGTTTCCAGCGACGGAACTCCAGCCAGGGCATCACGCCCTGGGCCAGGCCGACCGCGGCGACCACCATGGCGGACAGACGCACACCCTGTGTGTCCGCAACGACGATCACCCCCAGCGCGATGACCGCCAGCAGCAGCGAAACCAGCCACAGCCAGCGACGCAAGCCGCTGCGAAACAGCCACCACTTGAGGTATTGCTCGCGCAGATAGGCGTCATCGCGGCGGAAACCCACTTCCGCCGCGTCATTGCCGCCGGTCATACCGCGACCGGCGCCTTGATGGCCGGATGCGGGTCGTAACCAAGGATTTCAATGTCGTCGTAACTGAAGGCGAACAGATCGGTCACGTCCGGATTCAGCCGCAGCGTCGGCAACGGGCGTGGCACGCGCGTCAGTTGCTCGCGCGCCTGTTCATAGTGGTTGGAATACAGATGCGCATCGCCCAGCGTGTGCACGAAATCGCCCACGCCCAGGCCGGTGGCCTGCGCCACCATGTGGGTCAGCAGCGCGTAGCTGGCGATGTTGAACGGTACGCCCAGGAAGATGTCGCCGCTGCGCTGGTACAGCTGGCAGCTCAGCTTTCCGTCGACCACATAGAACTGGAACATCGTGTGGCAGGGCATCAGCGCCATCTTCGGCAGGTCCGCCACGTTCCAGGCGCTGACGATCAGCCTGCGCGAATCCGGATTGCGCTTGATTTCCTCGATCACCCATTTGATCTGGTCGATCTCGCCGCCCTCGGCGGTTGCCCAGCGCCGCCACTGTTTGCCGTAGACCGGCCCGAGTTCTCCCTCGGCATCGGCCCATTCGTCCCAGATGCTGACCTTGTTGTCCTTCAGATAGGCGATGTTGGTCTCGCCCTTCAGGAACCACAGCAGTTCGTGGACGATCGAGCGCAGGTGCAGCTTCTTGGTGGTGACCAGCGGGAATCCCTCGGCGAGATCGAAGCGCATCTGCCAGCCGAACACGCTGCGCGTGCCGGTGCCGGTGCGATCGGATTTCTCGGCGCCCTGCTCCAGTACGTGGCGCAGCAGATCGAGATAGGGCTTCATGCGGATTCCTTGGCCGGAACGACGGGTTGCAGGACGGGGGAACGGCGCGACAGCCACAGCAGGTACACGCCCAGCAGGATCAGCGGCACGCTCAGCAACTGGCCCATGGTCAACCAGCCGAAGGCGAGATACTTGAGCTGCTCGTCCGGCACCCGCACGAATTCGACCAGGAAACGGAACACGCCATACAGCAACGCGAACAGGCCGGAAACCGCGTAGCGCGGCCGCGGCCGGCGCGAGAACCACCACAGCGCCAGGAACATCACCAGGCCTTCCAGGAAAGCCTGATAGAGCTGCGAGGGATGGCGCGCGAATTGATCCAGCGCGCCGGCGGCGTACTGGGCCTGCAACTGCGCGGCGGAGAAATCCTTCAAGGCCGGATCGGTCGGAAAAATCACGCCCCAGCCGGCCTGTGTGTACTTGCCCCACAACTCGGCGCCGATGAAATTGCCGAGTCGGCCGAAACCCAGGCCCAGCGGCACCAGCGGGGCGACGAAATCCATGGTGTCGAAGAAATGCATGCGCTGTCGGCGCGACCACCACAGCGCGGCGGTCATCACGCCCAGCAGGCCGCCGTGGAAACTCATGCCGCCTTCCCACACCTTGAAGATGGACAGCGGATTGGCGAGGAATCCCTCCAGCCCGTAGAACAGGATGTAGCCCAACCGGCCGCCCAGGACCACGCCGAGCATCGCGTAGAACAGCAGGTCGGAGAAACCGTTGGCATCCACCCCCGGCAAGCGGCCGGCACGCACCCGCCGCTGCCCCAGCCACCAGGCCGCGATGAAGCCCAGCAGATACATCAGGCCATACCAGTGCAGCTTCAGCGGCCCCAGCGAAAGGGCGATCGGGTCAATCTGGTGGAGGTAGATCATGCGCCTCGGGGACCGGCAGGGAATGCCCTATTTTGCCCCAGCCGGGGAGCTTGCGCCCGCCTCACGGGAGCGCCTTTCAGGGAAGAGTCCGGAGGTAGTCTTCGAAGCGCTTTCCGCGCCGATTCTCAAATCTCCGCCCCACCTCCGAAACAGCCCGGATACGGTCCACCCGCAGATTGCGGAAGTCCTCCCTGACCTCGCACCAAACCGTCAACAACCAGGCCTGCTCGAACAAGGTCAACCCCAGCGGCCAGGCGGTCCGGCGACTCCATTTTCCCTGCAGATCCCGATAGTCGATCTCGAGCACCAATCGGTTTCGGATTGCCGACCGAAGGACGCCGAGATGAACGGCCGCCTTCGTGCTTTCTTCCGTCCGACGCGGCACCGCCCGCAATGGCAAACGCAGGTAGCGATCCTCTCCGGTTTCACCCAGCGCGGCACTGATCTTGGCCGAGACCCGACGCGCCGCTTCGCTCAATGCGACATCCCCTCGTGCCGCGACCCAGCGCGTACCCAGCATCAGGGCATCGAGTTCATCGGGATCGAAATGAAGCGGTGGCAGGAAATAGCCCTTTTCCAACTGGTAGCCCAGTCCGGCTTCCCCTCGTATGGGCGCTCCCATCGCCTGCAATGCGGTCATGTCCCGATAGATGGTCCGAACCGATACGCCCAGTTCGTGCGCCAGCGCTTCTGCCGGTACCGGGCGCCGCCGGCCCCGCAGATGCTGTAACAACGCAAACAGACGCTGTGTCTTCATGGAGGCATCTTACCCTCCTGACAGGTTCTGTCAGCAGGGCGCGCTACCGTGGGCGCCCGCTATCTCCTTGGATGCATCAGGCATGACCAATCCTCTCTGCTACGAAATCGTCACTTACCGCGTTGACGATGCGCACGCCGCCGACCTCTCCAGAAACTCCGCGCGTGATCGGGTGAAGCACTACCCGGGGTTCATCGCATGGACGCCACTCACCGCCTCAGGGGACGCCCTTGAACGTGTGGACCTGGTCGCATGGCGGTCGAACGACGATGCGAAAGCCGCAGCGCAACGTGTTGGAAATGCTCCAGAGTTTGCCGAGTTCCGGGCTTCAATCAACACGCTCGTGCATATGGGGCATTACAGCCAGAGCGCTGTCGGTACTCGTGAAATGGTACCGGGGCACGGCGTCGAGATCGGGCACTTCCGCCTCAAGCCCGGCATCGATGAAAGCACGATGCGCCAAGCCTACTCCGCCATGGTGGAGACCCATCTTTCCGGTCAGCCGGGTTGGTGCCGACAGCATCTGATCAAGCTGGAAGACGGCAGCTTCATCGATCTCGCGCTCGCCGACAGTCGCGAACGTTCACAGGCCCTGTGCGCAGGCTGGCAGGGGCAGCCAAGCTGCGAGGCATTCCTCGCGCTGATCGAACCGGTGAGCATGCGTTTTGGGGAACTGCTCTGATCCCGGATGCATCCGGCCCGGCGTAATCCCGCGCAAGCCCGACGCCATCCTGGTCGCCCATGCGCGGCCTGACGGCCGCGGATTCAAAACACATGCGGCCGGTTGGGCAGTTCGTCCTCGTCCGGCTGGCTGCCGTCCTGCGGGTAGAAGGCCGCCAGCAGATCCGACACCGCGGCGATGCCGCGGATCACGGCGGCTTCGGCGTCACCGGCGCGCAGGTGTTCTTCCATCAGCTGGCAGACCCCGCGCCACTGCTCGTCGCTGACGCGCCCGCGCAGACCCCGGTCGGCGACGATCTCGATGCGATGATCGGCCAGCAACAGGTAGATCAGCACGCCGTTGTTGGCTTCCGTGTCCCAGGTGCGCAGGCGCGCGAATGCCTCGTGCGCGCGTTCGCGCGCCTGCATGCCGCGCAGCACGGCCTGCATCGGCAGGTCCGGTTCGACCGCGAACATCACTTCGCCGCGATGGCGTTGTTCGCCCTGGTGGATGGCGTCGGCGATGCGCTCCAGGCTGTCGGCGGGGAACAGCCGGCGTGCGGAAGGCGGGAACAGATGGCGCAGCAGGCGCATCACCAGCTCCCCGAGGCGCCACCGCCTCCGGACATGCCGCCACTGCCCCCCCAGCCGCCGCCGCCAAAGCCGCCGCCACCGCCGAATCCTCCACCGCCGCCGCCGCCCCAGCCGCCCCAGTCACGGTGGCGGGCATAGCGTCCACCGCCTCCGCCACTGGACACGGACAGCAGGCCGTAGATCAGGCCGAATACGCCGGCGATTCCCGCCATCGGAATCAGCGACGACAACAGGAACGCGGTTCCTCCCGAGGCGGCGCCGGTGAACAGCCCGCGGATGCCGGCGGGCGCGCGCCAGAACACCCCGCGCACGATGGTGGCGATGACGAAGGCGGCGAACAGCGTGAACAGCCAGTCGCCGCCGCGCGAGCGCTCCGGGCGGTTGTCGCTGACCGGCGCCGGCAGCGCCTCGCCATCGATGAGTTTGACCAGCACCGCGGTGGCGTCGGTGATGCCACCGCCGTAGTCGCCGGCGCGGAACTTCGGCACCAGGTATTCCTGGATGACCCGGTTGGCGATCGCGTCGGGGATGGCGCCTTCCAGTCCGTAGCCCGGTTCGATGCGCACGCGCCGATCATTCTTGGCGACCAGCAGCAGCACGCCGTCATCCACGCCCTTGCGCCCCAGCTTCCATTGCTCGAACACGCGCTGCGTGTACTGCTCGATACCCTCCGGTTCGGTGGTGGGCACGATCAGCACCTGCAACTGGCTGCCCTTGCGCTGCTGCAGGGCGAGCGCCTGCTGTTCCAGTTGCTGTTTCCGCGTGGCGTCCAGCGTCCCGGTGGTATCGACCACCGGCGAATCCAGGGCGGGAATGGCCGCCAGCTGCTGTGCCGCCGCCGGCAGCAGGCAGCACCACAGCAGCAGACAGGCCAGCGCGCGGCGCAGCATCGGCGCGATCGCGGTCGGTCAGTTGGCCGGCGCGGGTGCGGGCTACGGGGCCGGTGGCGCGGAGGGCTGCGGAGCGGCCGGTGCCGGTGGCGGGGTGCCGAAATCGACCTGCGGCGCCTGCTGGATCTGCGCCTCGTTCTCCACCGTGAAATTCGGCTTTTCCTTGTAGCCGAAAATCTTGGCGGTGATCACCTGCGGGAACGAGCGGATATAGGTGTTGTAGTCCTGCACCGTCTGGATGTAGCGGCCGCGGGCGACGGTGATGCGGTTCTCGGTGCCTTCCAGCTGCGCCTGCAGGTCGCGGAAGGACTGGTCCGATTTCAGGTTCGGATAGTTCTCGGTGACCACCAGCAGGCGCGAAAGCGCGCCGGATAGTTCACCCTGTGCCTGCTGGAACTGCTGCAGCGAGGCGGCATCGTCGGCGTTGACCTGGATCTGGCCCACCCGCGCGCGCGCATTGGTGACGTCGGTGAGTACCTGCCGTTCCTGCTGGGCGTAGCCCTGCACGGTCTTGACGAGGTTGGGGATCAGATCGGCGCGGCGCTTGTACTGGTTCAGCACTTCCGACCAGCCGGCCTTGACCGCTTCATCCTTCTGCTGGATGGCGTTGTAGCCGCAGCCGGACAGCAACACGGCCAGCGCGACCAGCACGAACGAACGGACAAACAGACGCATGGCACCACTCCTTCGGCAGGGACGGCGGCATTGCAGCATCCGCCGGTGAAGGATGCAACCGCGCCGCCGGGGTCGCCGGCCCGTCAGCCAGCCTCCAAACGCCGACGCCCGGCGGGAGCCGGGCGTCGGGGGAGCCGGAAGCAGCGGTCGGGCCTACCAGTTGCCGGCGCCCGGAATGTGCTTCTTCGCCGCGCGGCGGCGCATGAGCAGGTTCAGCCACTCGACCATCACCGAGAAGCCCATCGCGAAGTAGACATACGGCTTGGGCACATGGACTTCCAGGCCGTCCAGGATCAGCACCGCTCCGATCAGCACGATGAACGCCAGCGCCAGCATCTTGATGGTCGGATTCGCGTCGATGAACCGGCCCAGCGGGTTGGCGGCCAGCAGCATCACCGCTACCGCCAGCAGGATCGCCGCGACCATGATCGGAATGTGCTGGGCCATGCCGACCGCGGTGATGACCGAGTCGAGCGAGAACACGATGTCGATGATGGCGATCTGCGCGATCACCAGCCCGAACACCGCCGACGCCTTGGTGGTGGACGGATCCTCGTCTTCACCGCCGGTGATCAGTTCCTTGATTTCCTTGGCGCCCTTCACCAGCAGGAAGATGCCACCCAGGATCAGCACCAGATCGCGGATGGAGATGCCCATGCCGGCCACGGTGAACAGGTCGTTCTGCATCCGCGCCAGGAACGCGAGCGAGACCAGCAGCGCGATGCGGGTGATGCACGCGACCGCGATGCCGAAGCGACGGGCGCTGGGACGCTGGTGCGCCGGCAGCTTGCTCACCGCGATGGAAATGAACACCAGATTGTCGATGCCCAACACGATTTCCAGCGCGCTCAGCGTCACCAGGGTCAGCCAGACGTTGGGGTCGGCCAGGAACTCTAGACTCATTCGATTTGCAACCTTGCTTGATCAGGAAAAAAGTTCGGACAGGCGGGGCCACAGGATCAGGCCCCAGCACAGCAGCACGTTCATCATCAACACGAACACCGCCGCCGAGCCCATGTCCTTGGCACGCCCGGCCAGTTCGTGATGCTCCGGGCCGTAGCGCTCGATGACCGCCTCGATCGCGGAGTTCAGCAGTTCGGCGGCCAGCACCAGCAGGCAGCTGCCGATCAGCAGCACGCGCTCCACCGGGGTCTGGCCCAGCCACAGGGCCAGCGGCGTCAGCACCACCAGCAGGTAGACCTCCAGCCGGAACGAGGATTCGTGCAGCCAGGCCGCGCGCAGGCCCTGCATCGACCAGACCGCCGCCTTGAGGATGCGCCCCGGACCCCGGGGCATATGTCCGATTTCGTCCGCCATTCCTGGATCTCCGGTCAGCCTGCGGCCTGGACAGGCAGGCAAGGCGGGAGGCGGGTCATCGCGGCAACGGGCATGGAAGGAGAGGCGGCGGAGAAGACCCCGATCTTGCCATATCGGGATGCCTTCCCGGCACGCATGGGTTTGCCTTTGGCCGTCCCGGCTGCTTCACTGCCCTTCCCCCGTCGTCCGGAGCCCGTCCCGATGTCCCGCTTCCCGCTGCCCGTCCGCCGCCTGGCCTGTCTGCTGCTGCCGGTCCTGCTGGCGTTGTCCGCCTGCGCCACGTCGCCCTCCGGTGCCAGTGCGAAACGGGCGCCCGCCATCCCCGCCGAAGTCTCCAACGCGGAATGGGAAAAGGACATGCAGCGGTTCGCGGCCGAGGACGCCGCCACGCCGCCGCCGAAGCACGCGGTGCTGTTCGTCGGCAGTTCCTCGATCCGGATGTGGGAATCCCTGGCCCGCGACTTCCCCGGCGTGAAGGTCATCAACCGCGGCTTCGGTGGCTCGGAGATCCGCGACAGCACCTGGTACGCGCCGCGCATCGTGCTGCCCTGCCAGCCGGAGACGGTGGTGCTGTACGCGGGCGACAACGATCTCGCCAGCGGCCGCACGCCGCGGCAACTGCACGACGACTTCGTCGCGTTCGCCGAACTCCTCCATCGCAAGCTGCCGAAGACGCGCCTGATCTACATCTCCACCAAGCCGAGTCCGTCGCGCGCGCACCTGCTCGGCGCGCAGCGCGAGGCCAACGCCCTGATCAAGGCCGAGTCCGCCCGCCGCGGTTTCGTGTACATCGATGTGCTCACGCCGATGCTGGATGCCGCGGGCAAGCCGCGGGAAGACCTGTTCCTGGCGGATCGCCTGCACATGAACGCGGCCGGCTACGCGCTCTGGCGCGAACTGCTGGCTCCCTACGTGAACTGAGCGGACACCCCGCCACGCGATCATTTTTCCCGGTATTCCCGCGGTTTCGCCTAGACGGGAACGTAACCCCCGCGGGCGTAGGGTCGGTCTCCCGCAGAGGAGACCCTCTCCCATGGCTACCACCACCTACCGTCCGCAGGGCTACCACAGCGTTACTTCCTACCTGATTGTCGACGACGCCGCCAAGGCGCTGGATTTCTACCGTGACGCCTTCGGCGCCGAGGAAATGTACCGGTTGCCGATGGGCGATCGCATCGGCCACGCCGAAACCCGCATCGGCGACACCGTGTTGATGCTGTCCGACGAATGGCCGGACATGAACGCGCTGTCGCCGAATACCCGGGGCGGCGCGACATCGAGCTTCATGATCTATGTCGAGGACGCCGACGCCGCCTATGCGCGCGCGGTCAAGGCGGGCGCGCGCGCCGACCGCCCGGTCAAGCAGGAGTTCTGGGGCGATCGCATCGGCTCGGTCGTGGATCCGTTCGGACACAAGTGGTCGCTGTCGACCCATGTGGAGGACGTCGCGCCCGAGGAAATGCAGCGGCGCATGGAAGCCTGGTCGCAGGACAACGCTCCGGGCACGGCATGACCCGGAACGCGCCTTCCGGGCTTCGGGACCCGGAAGGCGCGGATGTCCGTTGACTATTTCCGGCGCGGCAGCCCCGCATCCTGATGCAGGCTCAGCAGGTTGCGATCCGGATCGACGAAATCCAGCGACAGCCCGCCGTCCGGCGACTCGCCGACCGGCACGACGATTTCCACGCCGTGCTGCGCCAGCGCTTCGGCGTAGTCATCGATGCCGCCGTCCAGGCTGAACACCACCACCGGCGAATCACCCGGCCGGACCGGCTGGACGATGAACACCAGGGTCAGCCCGCCGACCTCGGCCAGCGCGAACGGACCATCATGGCCGTCGATGGCATTGACCGGCAGGCCGAGCGTGTCGCGGTAGAAACCGATCGAGCGCGCCAGGTCGCTGACGAAGAACACGATGGCGCCGACCTTGCATTGGGAAAGCATGGGAATCCTCCTTGTGGTTGTGGTCCCGACTATTCGTTGCCGTCGGGGCGCCAGGTGTGACCGGGCCGGCGGATCACCAGCAAATGGCCGTCGGCATCGTGGGTGGCCAGGCCGGCGCTGCCGCCCAGCGCCGCCCTGAGGCGACGGCGGACCAGCCCGAACTGGAGATCGACGCTGCGCGCCGGATCGCGCACGTACGCCATGGCCAGGCTCTCCGCGCGCGCGATCGGCGGCAGCGTCCCCAGCGCCTTGCGGATGCGGCTGAGCCGTTGCCGGAACGCTTCGGGAGACAGTCCCAGAATCCAGCGGATTTCCTCGACCGACAGACCATGCAGCGCCAGCACCGCCACTCGTCGCAGGCTGACGGGCCAGTCACGCAGCCAACGGGCGGCCGTGACGCGGTCGATTGGCCTCATTTCGTCGACCGTGGTTTCGCCCTCCGCGCTGACCGCCTCGCGACGGCGGCGGCGCACCGCGGTGCGCGCCTGCATCGCGGCGAGGTTGCGCAGCGTGCCCGCCAGCCAGGGCATGTCGGCGCGATCCGCCTCCAGGGCGGCCACCAGAGTGTCCTGGACCAGATCCTCGGCGTCGGCGGCACCGCGCGCCAGCCGGCGCGCCTGCGAACTCAACTGGCGATAAGTATCCAGGTCCATGTGCCGATGATGCCGCAGAAGCGCGGCCGACGCCGGCCTACTGCGAGCGCAGCGCTTCGATGGGATCCAGTTGCGAGGCCTTGCGCGCCGGGTAGTAACCGAAGAACAGTCCGGTAGCGACCGAGAAGCCGGCCGCCAGGCCGATGACCTGCCCGTTCAAGGCCACTGGCAGTTCGCTGAACTTGCCCACCAGCAGCGCTCCGACAATGCCGATCGCGATGCCGAGCACCCCGCCGATCAGCGAGATCAGCATGGCCTCGGCGAGAAACTGCCGGCGCACATCGCCGGGCCCAGCGCCGACCGCCATGCGCAAGCCGATTTCGCGGATGCGCTCGGTCACCGACACCAGCATGATGTTCATGATGCCGATGCCGCCGACGATCAGCGAAATGGTCGCGACCGCGCCCAGCAACAACGACATCAGGCGGGTGGTGGCGGTGCGGGTGGCGACGATTTCGGAAATGTTGCGGACGTTGAAATCATCGTCCTCGCCCGGCGCAATTTTGTGGCGTTGGCGCAGCAGCGCCTCGACTTCGCCCTGCACGTAGCTCAGATCCTTGGCGTCGGCCACGGTCAGCGCAATCTGCATCACCGCGCTGGGCGGCAGGCCCATCGAACCCATCAATCGGCGGCGTGCGGTTTCCAGCGGCACCATCATCACGTCATCCTGGTCCTGGCCGAAACCACCCTGCCCCTTCGGCGCCAGCGTGCCGACCACGGTGAACGGCACCCGGCCGATGCGCACGCTCTGGCCAATCCCGGTTTCCTCGCCGAACAACTCGCGGCGCACGGTCTCGCCCAGGATCACCACCTTGCCCGCACTGCTGTAGTCCTGCGTGTCGAAGCCTTCGCCATTGGCGAGCGTCCAGCTGTTGATGTCGAAGTAGTCCGGCTGCACGCCCTGCCAGCTGCTCGACCAGTTGTTCTCGGCGTACACCACCTGGCTGCTGCCGCGCAGCGCCCCGGCCACGTACTGCACTTCCGGGATTTCGCTGCGGATGGCGTCCACGTCGCCCTCGCGCAAGGTGAAGAAGCCGCTGCCGCTCATGCGCACGCCGCCACCGCCGCGGCCGGCGCCCGGATTGATGTCCAGGCGCTGCGAACCGAGGCCGGACACCAGCTTGTCGATCTCCGCCTGCGTGCCCTGCCCCACCGAAACCATCACGATGACCGCGGCGATGCCGATGATCACGCCCAGCGACGTCAGCGCGCTGCGCATCCAGTTGCCGCGCAGGGCGAAGATCGCGGTGCGCAGGATATCGGTGAAGTTCATGGGTTGCTTTCCCCCCATCCCGGATCCCGTTTCCCGAACCCCGGCTCCTCATGCAACTCGCCGTCGCGCATGACCAGGATGCGGTCGGCATGGGCGGCCACATCGGCGTCGTGGGTGATCAGGATCACCGTGTGGCCCTCATCGCGCAGGCGCTTGAACAACGCCAGGATTTCCTCGCCGGTGCGGCTGTCGAGCGCGCCGGTGGGTTCGTCGGCCAGGATGATCGGCGGCTCGTTGATCAGCGCGCGGGCAATCGCCACGCGCTGCTGCTGGCCACCCGAGAGTTCGCTCGGACGATGGCCGCCGCGTTCGGCCAGGCCGACCGCCGCCAGCGCCTTGCGCGCGCGTTCGGTACGTTCGTGCGGAGGCACCTGGGCATAGCCCAGCGGCATCGCCACGTTCTCCAGCGCGCTCATCCGGGGCAGCAGGTTGAAGCCCTGGAAAACGAAACCAATCTTGTCCCGGCGCAGCACCGCGAGTTCCTCCGCGTCCAGCGTTGCCACATCGACGCCGTCGCAGTGATAGCTGCCGGAAGAAGGTGTATCCAGGCAGCCGACCAGATTCATCAGGGTCGACTTGCCCGAACCCGAAGGTCCCATGATGGCGACGAAGTCGCCGCGCTCGATGCGCACGTCCACGCCCTTGAGGGCGACCACCTCGGCCTCGGTGCCGGGCGAATACACCTTGCTCAGCGCCCGGGTCTGGATGACCGGCACGCCGCCGGCGGAAGCGGGCACGGCACTCATTCCCTGGCGCGCTCGCCGACGATCACCTGATCACCGGCCTTGATGTCGCCGGACACCTCGGTCGCGCTGCCATCGCTGGCGCCCAGCCGCGCCATGATCCGCTCCGGCTTGCCGGCCACCAGTTTGTACAGCGGGGCGCGCTTGGCCGCCAGCAGGGTCTTGAGCTCGTTGTCCCAGCGCTGCTGCCGGGCCGGATCCAGCGTGGCGCGGAAGGTGGCGAAATCCTGCTGGAAACGCTCCGCCATGCGCTGGCGGAGCTGCGCCTGCATCGCGCCGCCGGCGCCACCACTCGTCACCGTGCGCGGACCGCCGCCGCCGGGACCACCCCCGAACAGGCGATTGCCGCCGCCCTCCTGGACCTGCGCCATCCGCGCGGCCTGGCGCTCGCGCACCGCCTGCACCGCGGCGTCAAACGCCGCGCGCTGTTCCGGCGTCAACTGCAGATCGCCGGCGATGCGCTGCAAATCCTCGGTCACCCCGCCACCGCGCACCTGGGCCGCCTGCGGCGCGCCCTGCGCCTGCTCGTCCTCGTTGGTGGGCTTGTAGCGCAGCGCCGCGTTGGACACCTTGAGTACGTTGTCGCGCTTGCTGACTTCGATTTCCGCGTTGACGGTCAGACCCGGCAGCAGAATCTCGTCGCCGTTGTCCACGGTCACCACCACCGGATAGGTCACGACATTGTTGGTGGTGGTGGCGGCCAGGCGCACCTGCTCGACCTGGCCCTTGAACTGGCGATCCGGAAAGGCATCGACGGTGAAGGACACGGTCTGGCCGACCTTGACCTGGCCGATGTCGGCCTCGTCCACCGCCAGTTCGATCTTCATCTTGCGCAGATCCTCGGCGATGGTGAACAGCTCCGGCGCCTGCAGGCTGGCGGCCACGGTCTGGCCGGGCTCGATGCTGCGGGTCAGCACCACGCCATCCACCGGCGAGCGGATCACCGTGCGCTCCAGGTTGACCCGGGTGGTCTGGGTGGACGCGGTCTGCTGACGGATCTGCGCCTGCGCCGAGTTCAACTGGGCGCGCGCCTGATCCCGCGCGGCGCGGGCCAGGTCCACATCACTCTGCGCCACCAGTTTCTGCTGGCCGAGATCGGCCTTGCGGCGATAGTCCAGTTCGGCGTTGTGCAGCGTCGCCTGCGCCTGCGCGAGCGACGCGCGGGCGGCGGCAATCTGGGCGGTGCCCTGCTCGATCTGCGCCTCGTAGGTCTTGGGATCGATGCGGGCCAGCACGTCGCCCTTCTTCACCGGACTGTTGAAGTCGACCAGCACATCGGTCACCTGGCCCGAGATCTGGCTGCCGACGGTGACGGTGGAAATGGCGCTGAGGGTGCCGGTGGCGGAGATCGCGACCCGGATGTTGCCGCGCTCGACCTCGGCGGTGCGATAGGCGCCTTCGTCGGCCTTGGCCTGGCGGCCCTTCCAGTACCACGCCCCCGCGCCCAGGATGGCGAGGACGGCGATGCCGAGGATGATGCGGGGAATCAGTCGGGAGCGACGGCGGGACGGCTGGCTCATGCGGGCGAGTCGGCTATGTCGAAGGGAAGTCTGGGCCCATTAACGCACGGCGGGTGCGGCGGTTGACAGCGGAGAGATGGCCGCCGTGTCCGTTGGGCTGCCACTCATCTTTCCGTTCCCGCGGATGCTCAGGTGAAGCGGATGGCCGCGGCCGTGCCTTTGCCCAGCTCACTCTCGAACTCGATCTTCCAGCCGAACCGGTCGCACAGGCGGCTGACGATCGACAGGCCCAGGCCACTCCCGCGCGGACGCGAGGGATCGGCGCGGTAGAACGGCTCGAACACGCGCTCCATCGACTCGGCCGACATGCCGATGCCGGTGTCGCGGACAATCACCCGGTCCGCCTCGACGACCACGTCGATGCGGCCGGTATCCGTATAACTGCATGCGTTGCGCAGCAGGTTGCTGACCACCACCTGGAACACCCGCGGCGGCGCGTGCAGGCGCGGCTTGGCGTGGCAGCTGACTTCCAGGTCGACGGGTTTCCCGATCAGCAGCGCGCGGGCGTTCTCGGCTTCGTCGAGCACGATGTCGGCCACGTCGAAGTCCTCGCGCTGCGGCTCCACTTCGGCTTCGCGCGCCAGGATCAGGAACGCGTCGATCACCGCCTCCATGTCGCGGCCGGCGCGCTGGATGCGTTGCAGGGAACGCACCACCCGCGGCGATGCCTCCTCGGCCATGGCCATGTCGCTGGCGACGCGGATCACGGTGAGTGGCGTGCGCAGCTCGTGGCTGGCGTCGCGGGTGAAGTCGCGCTCGCGGGCCACGTGCGAGGCCACGCGCTGGGCCAGGCCGTGCAGCGCCGACGCCAGTTGGCGCGCTTCGCCCTGCACTTCCGCCGGCAGGCGATCCGGCGCCAGTCCGCTGACATCGGGCCGGCGCGGATCCCATTCGGACACCTGCCGCGCCAGCCAGCTGACCGGCGACACCAGCCGCTTGGACGCACGATAGGTCAGCCACGACACCACGTAGATCGCGATCAGGGTCAGGATGATCGGCAGGGTGCCGAAGTAGAACGCCAGCCGCTCGGCCTGCGAACGCAGGAACACCAGGTACAGACGGCCGGCGGGCTGCTCGTCCACGAGCACCAGCATGTCGTCGTCCTTGAGTTCGTGGAAACCCGGCTTGAGGTCGCGCAGGTTGTCCGGCAGCACCAGGTTGGAATGCCCCTTGACCACCAGATAGCCGCGAAGATTGTGGGTGTTGGGTGGAGGCTGCGCGGTGGACGCGTCGTAGAGCTCCCAGAAATGGGTCGCTTCCTCCTGCAGCGCGGTGTTCATCAGGCTGTGCTTGATGACAGCCGAGATCAGGTACACGCCCAGCACGATGGCCAGGCTGACCATCACCGCCTGCAGGATGAAGGCGATACGTAGCTTGCGCGGCAACCCCTGCGGCATGGCGGCTCCTCTCCCCGGCCGGATTATGCCGTGGTCGTCAGCCGATGTCCGCGATCCGGTAGCCGGCACTCTGGACCGTATGCAGCAAGGGCTTGTCGAACGGCTTGTCGATCACCTTGCGCAGGTTGTAGAGATGGCTGCGCAGGGTGTCCGAATCCGGCAGCCCGTTGCCCCAGATTTCGCGCTCGATCTCCTGGCGGGTGACCACCCGGGGCGATTCGCGCATCAGGATGGTCAGCAGGCGCAGGCCGATCGGCGACAGCATCAATTCGTTGCCGCCGCGGGTGGCGCGCATGCTGACCGGATCCAGCACCAGATCCGCGACCTTCAGCACCTCGGCGCCGACCTGGCGGCGCTCGCGCCGGATCAGCGCGCGCAGGCGGGCTTCCAGTTCCTGGATCGCGAAGGGCTTGGTCAGGTAGTCGTCGGCGCCGGAGCTCAGTCCGGTCAACTTGTCGTCCAGGGTGTCACGGGCGGTGAGCATCAGCACCGGCGTGGACTTGCGCGCTTCGTTGCGCAGCTTCTTGCAGACTTCCATGCCGTCCATGCGCGGCAGCATCAGATCCAGCACGACCACGTCGTAGCTGTTCTCGGTGGCCAGCCGATAGCCGTCCAGTCCGTCCGAGGCGTAGTCGACCTCGAATCCCCGGCCTTCCAGGTATTCGCCGACCATTTCCGAAATGTTGCGGTTGTCCTCGACGACCAGAACCAGACCCGCGGTTTCCTGTGAGTGGCGCATAAGAGCTCCCTAGTGCTTCAGCTTTGTGAAGCTACCCGGCGGCCAGTTGAGGTCGCGTGAAGGCCCCTGCTGCCATTCAGCCCGCAGTGAGGCTAGGCTGGCGCGTCCTCCCGCCGGTCCCCTCCATGCTCGCCCGCATCCTGCCGCTCGTGCTTCTGCTCGGCTCCAACGTGTTCATGACCTTCGCCTGGTACGGGCACCTCAAATACCGCAGCGCACCGTTGCTCCTGGCCATTTTCGCCAGTTGGGGCATCGCCTTCTTCGAGTACACCCTGATGGTGCCGGCCAACCGGCTTGGCAGCACCGTCTACTCGGTGGTGCAGCTGAAGACCATCCAGGAAATCCTGACCCTCGTGGTGTTCGCCGGCTTCTCCACCTGGTACCTGGGCCAGCCGCTGAAATGGAATCATTACGCCGCGTTCGCGCTGATCGTCGGCGCGGCGTTCCTGATGTTCTACGAATGAGCAGGCGGATCGCCTAGGCCTTGTCCTCGCATCCACCGCGCTCGACGATGCCGACAATCAGATCGGTCAGCGCGCGGATGGCCTGCGCCGCGTCGATGGCTTCCGCCACCGCCGCGTAGGAGAGCGATTCCGCCGCGCCCAGCACGGCCCACAGACCCGCCGCGGGCAGCCGTCGATCCGGCGCGAACCGCACCAGCAGGTCATGACACTTGGCCATGAACGCGCTCTGGTACTCGTGCTTGATGCGCTCCATCTCGGGCGAACCGGCCAGGGCGGCGACCACACCCGGGATCTCCCTTCCCTGCGACAGCACGCATTCCACGTAGCAGCGCGCGATGACGCGCGCGCGCGCATCCAGATCCGCCGCGCCCTCGCGCAGCGCCGCGTCCATCAGGGCGGTCTGGCGCGCGTCGAAATCCCGGTACAGCGCGGCGAGCAGCCCCGCGCGGGTTCCGAAATGGTCATAGACCACCGGCTTGGTGACGCCCGCCGCTTCGGCCAGGCGTCCGAGCGACAGCGCTTCCGTGCCCTCTTCACCGATCAGGCGCCAGGAGGCTTCCAGCAACTGGCGATAGCGCGCATCGCGCGACAGGCGCCTGCGGGCGACGGGTTCGGAGGCCGGATCGGCAGGGGTGACGCGGCTTGACATTGCTATATACCAAAAGTAGGTTATGGCCAATAAGTTACCGAAAGTATATACCGACCCTCCACCCCCGCCGTACCCTCTGGAGCCCTCCGATGCACGCCTTGATCGTCACCGCCCATCCCCTGCCCCCATCCCTCACCCACGCGGTGGCACGCCGGCTGGCCGATGGCGTGGAAGATGCCGGACACACCACCGAGCTCGCCGACCTCGCCCGGGAGGGCTTCGATCCGCGCTTCACCGGGGGCGACATCGCCCGCTTCCAGCAACGGGCCCCCGCCGACGCGGACGTGCGCGCCGAGCAGGCGCGCATCGATCGCGCCGATGCGCTGGCGCTGGTCTATCCGGTCTACTGGTGGTCCATGCCGGGCCTGCTCAAGGGCTGGATCGATCGGGTGTTCTCGCAGGGCTGGGCCTATGAGGAACGGGAGGGGCGCGACGAGCGCCGGCTCGGCCACCTGGCGGTCCACCTGCTCGCCATCGGCGGCGCCGACCTGCGGACCTATGCGCGGCATGGTTATTTCGGCGCGATGCGCACCCAGATCGACCATGGCATCTTCGAGTACTGCGGCGCGCGCGTGATCACTTCCGAACTGCTGGTGCCAGCCGCCGGCGAGGACGCGCGGCGGCATCTGGACACCGCATTCGGTCTTGGCCGCACCCTGTTCCGGATCGGCTCGCAGGACGGCGTGGCGGACGCGGCGTGAACGCTCGGAACCGGACGTTCAGAACCGGATTCGGCCGATGAGGATGTCCTTGAACATCACCCAGTCGCCGGCGAAGGAATAGAACGGATGGCGGAAGGTGGCCGGACGATTCTTCTCGAAGAAGAAATGCCCCACCCAGGCGAATCCGTAGCCACAGAACAGCGCCGCCAGCAGCCACCACGGATTGCCCGACACGATCGTCCAGGCCAACAGGAGCAGCACGCCGCAGCTGCCGATGAAATGCAGGCGGCGCGAAATGCGGTTGCCGTGCTCGCTCAGGTAGAACGGATAGAACTCGCGGAAACTGGCGAAACGGCTCATGAAGCGCCCTCCCGGTCCGGCATTGCGCCAACCGGCGGGATGATGGCCCCGCGCGCCCGTGGACGCAACGCCGCGCGGGCGTTCAGGCCGGCCGCGGCGCGAACATGATCACCGCCATGCCGAGCAGGCACAGGCCCGCGCCCAGCAGGTCCCAGCGCGTCGGTTTGACTGCGTCCACCGCCCACAACCAGCCGATCGCGATGGTGACGTAGACACCGCCGTAGGCCGCGTACACACGGCCCGAGGCGGTGGGATGCAGGGTCAGCAGCCAGGCGAACAGCGCAAGACTCGCCGCCGCCGGCACCAGCAGCCAGGCGCTGCCGCCCTTGCGCAACCACAGATACGGCAGATAGCAACCGACGATTTCCGCCAGCGCGGTGATGACGAACAGCAGCAGGGTTTTCATGCGCGAGCTCCTTGGCGACCCTGTGGCGACCGGCTCATTCCGTCGCGCCGCGTTCCTGCCGCTTGGCCTGTTGCCACAGATCTTCCTGTTGCGCGAGCGAAAGATCCTTCAGCGTTTCCCGGCGTTCGGCCGCGATCGCCTCCATGGCGCGGAAGCGGCGTTCGAACTTGAGGTTGGCGCGGCGCAATGCCGCACCGGGATCGACCTTCGCATGCCGGGCGAGGTTGGCCGCGACGAACAACAGATCGCCGATCTCGTCCTCCAGCCGATCATGGTTGGCCACCACGTCGCCCTGCGCCAGTTCGGCCTGGACCTCGCCGATTTCCTCGTGCAGCTTGTCGATCACCGGCGCGGGACCGGGCCAGTCGAAACCGACCCGCGCCGCGCGCGATTGCAGCTTCACCGCGCGCTGCCATTCCGGCAGCCCGCGCGAAATGCCGGCCAGCGCGGACGCATCGGCGTTGCCGGCGACGGCACGCTCGGCCTGCTTGATCGCTTCCCAATTGCGGGTCTGCGCTTCGGCGTCCTCGAAACGGTCGTCGCCGAACACGTGCGGATGGCGCCGGACCATCTTGTCGCAGATCGCCGCCACCACGTCCGGGAACGCGAACGCACCCTGCTCCTTCGCCATCTGCGCATGGAACACGACCTGCAGCAGCAGATCGCCGAGCTCGTCCTTCAGATCCTCCAGATCGCCACGGTCGATCGCATCGGCGACTTCGTAAGCCTCCTCGATCGTGTACGGCGCGATGGTGGCGAAATCCTGTTCCAGATCCCACGGGCAACCGCCTTCGGGATTGCGCAGGCGCGCCATGATGTCGAGCAGTTCGCGGATGTCGCGCGGATCAGGCGGTCTGTTCAACGGCGCCGTCCTCCAGCCACTCGCGCCACGGCAAGGCGGGATCGCCCAGGGCGATGAAATCGCCATTGAGCAGGGTTTCGCGCCGGTTGTAGCGGAACGCGCGTCCATCCGGCGCCAGCAATGCGCCGCCCGCCGCCTCCAGCACGCACTGCGCGGCGGCCGTGTCCCATTCCGAAGTCGGCCCGAAGCGCGGATACACGTCGAGGGAGCCTTCGGCGATGCGGCAGAACTTCAGCGAGGATCCCAAGCCCACCAGTTCGATGTCGCCCATCCGCGCCAGCACCGACTCGGTGCGCGCGTCACGATGGGAACGGCTGGCGGCGACCCGCAGCGGCGCCTTCGCCGGCGCCCGGCTGCGCAACTGCTCATCCACCTGGCCGCGCCGGCGATAGGCATGGCGGCCACGTTCGGCGTGCCAGATCTCGCCGGTGACCGGCGCCTGCACCACACCGAAGATCGGGATGTGCTGCTCGATGAGCGCGATGTTGACGGTGAACTCGCCATTGCGCTTGATGAATTCGCGGGTGCCGTCCAGCGGATCCACCAGCCAGTAGGTCGGCCAGGCACAACGGGTCTCCCAGGGGATGTCGGCCGCTTCCTCCGACAGCACCGGCCATTCCGGCGTCAGGCGGCGCAGGCCTTCCGAGATCACCCGGTGCGCGGCCAGATCGGCCGCGGTCAGCGGGCTGTCGTCGGCCTTGCGGGCCACGTCGAAGCCCTGTTCGTATACCGCCATGATCGCCTCGCCGGCTTCGCGGGCGATGACAAGAACGGCTTCGTGGAGGTCAGAGGTCATCCGGCTCATGCCGAGGTACGCAGCCATTCGCGGACGATGAACAATGCCGCCAGCGAACGACCTTCCGAAAAATCCTCGCGCAGCATCAGCTGGTCGAGGGCATCAAGCTTCCACGGCACTACTTCCAACTCCTCGGGTTCGTCTCCGGGCAGGCGCTCCGGATACAGATCTCGTGCGACCACCAGCCAGGACTGGTGGCTCATGTACAGGGGCGCCTGGGTCAGGCTGCGCAGCACGTCGACACGGCGCGCGCCGTAGCCTGCTTCCTCCTTGAGTTCACGATCGGCGGCCTGCTCCGGCGTCTCGCCGGCGTCGATGCGGCCCTTGACCAGGCCCAGCTCGTAACGATGCACGCCGGCCGCGTACTCGCGCACCAGCAGCACGGTGTCATCGTCGATCAGCGGCACCACCACCACCGCGCCGTGGCCATCCGCGCGCACGCGGTGGAAGCGCCGGCGTTCGCCATTGCTGAACTCCAGATCCAGCTCTTCGACATTGCGGTCCAGCGGGCCGCCGGATCGCTCGGTCACGCGATGGATGATCGGCAGGCGGCGGCTCATGGCCGCTCCCCACGGACAGGAACCGGGCGACGGGACGGCAGGCACGCCGATATCATGGCGGGATGGTGGCGACGAATCATGAAACCCGAATGCTAGCAGAGGCGGACGCGTGGCGTTCGCGCGATCTCGCGGTGCTGTGGCACCCGTGCACGCAGATGCGCGAGCATCCCGACACCCTCCCGCTGGTGCCCATCGCCCGCGGCGAAGGCGCCTGGCTGATCGGCCAGGACGGCCGTCGCTACCTGGATGCGGTCAGCAGCTGGTGGACCAACCTGTTCGGCCATGCCGAGCCGCGCATCGCCGCCGCCATCGCCCGCCAGGCCGGGCAGCTGGAACAGGTGATCCTGGCCGGCTTCAGCCATCCTCCCGCGGTCGAACTGGCCGAACGCCTGCTGGCGCTGGCGCCCCGGCAATCCGGGCGCGCTCCGCTGGCAAAGGTGTTCTATGCCGACAATGGCTCGGCCGGCGTGGAAGTGGCCCTGAAGATGGCCTTCCACTATTTCCACAACCGTGGCGAATCGCGGCGGACGAAGTTCATCGCCCTGGAGAACGGCTACCACGGCGAGACCCTGGGCGCGCTGGCGGTCGGCGACATTCCGCTGTATCGACGCATCTACGCGCCGCTGTTGGCCGAAGCGCTGTTCACGCCCTCGCCGGACGCGTACCTGGCGGAGCCTGACGAAACCGGCGCCGATGTCGCCCGGCGCGCCGCCGATGCGCTGGCGGATCTGCTGGATCGCCACCCCGGCGAAATATGCGCGCTGATCCTGGAACCGCGGGTGCAATGCGCCGGTGGCATGCGCATGCACCATCCGGATTATCTGCGACGCGCACGCGAACTCTGCGATGCGCACGGCGTATTCCTGATCGCCGACGAGATCGCGGTCGGTTTCGGCCGCACCGGCACCCTGTTCGCCAGCGAGCAGAGCGGGGTCATGCCGGATCTGCTGTGCCTGTCCAAGGGCCTGACCGGCGGCTTCCTGCCGCTCGCCGCGGTGCTGGCCACCCAGGCCATCTACGACGCGTTCCTCGATGACTCGCGCGAACGCGCCTTCCTGCACTCGCACAGCTACACCGGCAATCCGCTGGCCTGCGCCGCCGCGCTGGCCAGTCTGGACATCTTCGCGCAGGACGACGTGCTGGTCCGCAACCGCGCGACCGCCGCGCGCATGACCGCGCTGGCGGCCCCGCTGGCGGACCTGCCCTGGGTGGCCGACGTGCGCCAGGCCGGGATGATCCTGGCGATCGAACTGACCCGTGACGGCGATCGCCGGCACCCGTTCGATTCCGGCCGGCGTATCGGCCTGCACGCCTACCGCGCCGCGCTGGCGCGTGGCGTGGTGCTGCGTCCGCTGGGCGATGTGCTGTACTGGATGCCCCCCTATTGCGTGGACGCGGCGCAGCTCGATCTGCTGGCCGCCACCACCCGCGCCGCCATCGAGGAGGCCGTCGCATGCGCCTGACCCGTTGCCACGTCGATCTTCCGCTGGCCCCGGCGCGGACGTTCGCGCTGCCCGAAGCCGCCGCCAACCATCTTGCCCGCGTGCTGCGCCTGCGCGAAGGCGACGAATGCGTGTTGTTCAACGGAGACGGACAGGATCACGTCGCCCGTCTGGTCAGCGTGGGCAAGCGCGAGGTGCAGGTCGAGGTGCTGTCCTCGCTCGCGGTCGAGCGCGAATCCCCCCTGCGGCTGGCCCTGATCCAGGGCATCGCGCGAGGCGAGAAGATGGACCTGATCCTGCAGAAGGCGACCGAACTCGGAATCGCTCGGATCCAGCCGGTGAACGCCGAACGCACCGAAGTGAAGCTGGATGCGGAGCGATTGGACAAACGGGTCGCGCACTGGCGCAGTGTGGTGGTCTCCGCCTGCGAGCAGAGCGGCCGGGCCAGGATTCCGGAACTGTCGCCACCGACCGCGCTGATGCAGGCGGCGCAGGCCTGCGATGACTCGGACCTGCGCCTGTTGCTGGATCCGGTCGGTGAGCTTTCACTCGCCAGCGTGGCGCCGCCCGCGGGCGCGGGCATCGTGATCGCCATCGGTCCGGAGGGCGGCTGGTCACCACGCGATCGCGAGGTGCTGCTGGCGTCCGGTTTCCTCGGCCTGCGACTCGGCCCGCGCATCCTGCGCACGGAGACCGCGGGATTGGCCGCCATCGCGGCATTGCAGTCGCGTTTCGGCGATCTCGCCTAGCCGATCTTCAACAGCGGCAACGCCGGATCGTTCAACGCCAGGCCGCCAGTTCCTCGGCGGTGATCCGCCCGTCGTGATTGCGATCGACCAGCTTGAACTCGCTGGCCAGCGCGTGGCCTTCCGGCACCTCGTCGCGGGTCAGCACGCCGTCGCCGTTGCGATCCAGGTCACCGATGGTCACGCGATAGTCGGCGGCATTGGGCAGCGTCTCGGGCTGTCCCCAGCGCACCGTGACCGGTCCGCTCTGTTCCTGCAACTGGCGGCTCTGGCCACCACCCTGGTAGGCGGTCAGCGGTTCGCTGCGCACCGGTTGCGGTGACGCCTGCTGCGCATTGGCCTGCAATGCCAGCAGCCAAAGGGGAAGAAGGATCCAGGCTTTCATGATGGGCCTCCCGGTTCGCGGGAATGGGCTGCACCCGGCAGCCCGATCACGCTGTCACCGTCGCCTCCAACTCCGTGTGAACGCGCGGGTCCGCGCCAGCAAGCGTTCAGGGCAGTGGAAACAGCGTGAACATGCGCCGCTCAGGCGGCCTGCAATGCCTCGTGGATGCGCTGCTCGACCATCTGCAGGTCCGGCAGGATCGCGACTTCGTCGCCCAGCAGCACGCGAACCTGCACACCCGCCGGCAGTTCCTCCTCGGTCGCGTCGGCCAGCAGGCCATCGCGCGGCACCGAGACCAGGCGCGGGAACGAAGGCGTCAGCAAGGCGTAGTACGGCAGGTCTTCCAATCCTTCCAGGGCCTTGAGCACCACGATCTTGCTGCCAACCGGCGCGACGTCGCCGCCCAGGCCGGTCAGGCGCGCGAAGGCGACCAGCGGCACCCGCCAGCCGTGCCAGTCGATGGCGCCGGCCAGCCATGTCGGCGCGCCTTCGATCGGGATGATCGGCGCGCGCGACAGCACCTCGGCAATGGTGGCATTCGGCAGCAAAAGGCGGTCGTCGCCGGACTGCACCAGGACGCCACGGATCTCGTCGTTCGAATGTGCCATGAAGGAGCTCTCCTCAGATCCAGCGTTCCGCCAGTTGCCTGGCCATCTCATTCGGTGTCACCAGCTGTCCGCCACGCGCGGCCAGCGCATGCGACGCCGTCGGGTCATAGCAGCCCTCCGGCGCCTGGCCGACCACCCACGCACCCTGCACCACCAGCGGCCATGCCGCGTCGACCCACAGGCCATCGCTGCCGCTGAGCAGCAGCACCGCACTGTCGCGCGGCGGCAACTGCGCCATCGCGGCATCGAGCGCGCCCTGCGCGCGGAAATCCACCGCGCCCTGCTCCACGCCGATTCCGACATCGCCAGGCAGCACGTAGACGTGCCCGGCCTCGGCCACGTGGCCCGCTTCCGCCAGCATCACCGGCATCGTCGACGCGCGCGCCATCTGCCGCACCAGGTTGTCATAGCGTCCGCCATCCAGCTTCAGATGGATGATGAGCGGGCGGCCGAAGTCGGGCGGCAGTTCGGCCAGCAGCTTGCGGATGGCGTCCGGGCCACCGATGCCGGCGAACACCAGCACCGCGCCGGGCGCACGCGGACCACCCGCGGCGGCGGCGTGTTCCAACGGCTCCAGTGACAGCTCCCACTTCGACGCCACCGGCGCTTCCACCGCCGGCGGCGCAACCGGTCCGGACGCGGATGCGGGCGGCGCCGCGGGTTCGGAGGTCACCGGCTCCAGCGCCAGATCCCAGACCGGTTCGATGACCGGCGGCGGTGTCGGCTCGCCGCGCGTCTCCGCCGCAGGCTCCACCCTGGGCGCCGCGCCGCGCAACCACTCGTCCGCATCGATCACCGCGGACTGGGCGGCCGCCGGCGGCGGACGGTAGGCGAAATCGTCGTCGGGCAGTTCCCAGGCCCGATCCACGGCCTCGTGCACGTGCGGCTCGATGGCCGCGTCGGCGTGCATCTGCGCGGGCGTGGGTGGCAGGCCCGGCTCAAGCGCGAGGGAAGCATCCTCTTCGCGTCCCGGCGGCAGCACGTCGTCGTGGCCATTGATCTTGGCCGCCAGATGGCGGGCCCAGCGCCTCGCCTCCCAGCCGTCGCGGCGGACCGCGAGTTCGGCTTCCTCGAAAATCACCGCGATGGCCGGGTTGTCCAGCAACGCATCGAAGCGCGCGAGGCTGTCCTCGATTGCCGGCTCCAGCGCCACCAGCACGACCTGCGGCGCCGCGTCCCCCACGGTCTGCACGTCGATGGCGCCGGGGTCGTCTTCCAGCACGATGTCCGCGCCGACTTCATGGAGGGTACTGCGCAGGCGTTCCCTCGCCGGTCCGGGACGCGCCAGCAGCGCGACGCGCTTGGCTTCATTCCCGGACACGTGCGATTCCCAGCAGATCGTAGACGTTGCGCATCAAATCCAGTTCCTGGTACGGCTTGCCCATGTAGCGCTGCACGCCGATGTCGAACGCGCGCTGGCGATGCTTGTCGCCGGTACGCGAGGTGATCATCACGATGGGCACGTCCTTGAAGCGCGGGTCGGCCTTCATCGCGGTGGCCAGCTCGTAACCGTCCATGCGCGGCATTTCGATGTCCAGCAGCATGAGGTCCGGTACCCGATCCTCCAGCTTCTCCAGCGCTTCCACGCCGTCGCGGGCCACGGTGACTTCGAAATTGTGGCGTTCCAGCACGCGGCCGGTGACCTTGCGCATGGTCAACGAGTCGTCGACCACCATCACCAGAGGCACCCGCCGCTGCTCCTGCACCGGCGCCGCCGACGCGGGCTGTTGCGGCTGGGCCAGTTGGCGGCGCACCAGCGGTGCGATGTCGAGGATGACCACGACGCTGCCGTCGCCCGTGATGGTGGCGCCGTAGATGCCGGGAATCGAGGCGATCTGCGGACCCACCGCCTTGACCACGATTTCGCGGTTGCCCAGTACTTGATCGACGGCGACCGCCGCGCGCATGTCGCCCGCGCGGATCAACAGCAACGGCACCTGCGCCTCGCCCTCGGCGCGCGCCGGCGCGTGGCCGACCAGGTGGCCGAGGTTGTACAGGGTGTACTCCTCGCCACCATAGACATAGCCACCAGTGCCGGCTTCGAAGCGCGCGTGGCTGATCCGGCCGATGCCGCTGACCGATGCCACCGGTACCGCGAACTGGGTCTCGCCGATCTGCACGAACGCGGCCTGGGTCACCGCCAGCGTCTGCGGCAGGCGCAGGGTGAATTCGGCGCCTTCGCCCTGGCGCGAGGCGATATCCAGCGAACCGCCCAGCTGGCGCACCTCGTTGTAGACCACGTCCATGCCGACGCCGCGACCGGCCAGCTGGCTGACGCTGTCGTAGGTGGAGAAACCCGATTCCAGGATCAACCGATCCAGATCGATATCGTCGATCACCGTGCCCGGCTGCAGCAGACCGCGCTGTTCCGCGCGTTCGCGGATCGCCGCGCGGTTCAGGCCGGCGCCGTCGTCGCGCACGCTCAGCACCATTTCCGAACCTTCGCGGCGCAGGTTGACCTGCACCGTGCCTTCTTCCGGCTTGCTGGCCGCCGCACGCCGGTCGGGCGACTCCAGGCCATGCGCGACCGAATTGCGCAGCAGATGCTCCAGCGGCGCGGTCATGCGCTCCAGCACGTTGCGGTCCATTTCGCCGTGGGTGCCTTCCAGCAGCAGGCGGACCTGCTTGCCGGTGTCGGTCGCGGCCTGCCGCAGCACGCGCCGCAGACGCGGCACGATGCCCTCGAACGGCACCATGCGCGCGCGCATCAGGCCATCCTGCAGTTCCGAACTCACGCGCGACTGCTGGTGCAGCAGGCTGTCGTAGTTGCGCGCCAGATCATCCAGGACGCCCTGCAGGCCGCTGATGTCGGCGGCCGATTCGGCCAGCGCGCGACTGAGCTGCTGCAGGGTGGAGAAGCGGTCCAGCTCCAGCGGATCGAAGGTCGCGTCCTGATGGTCCTGCTCGCGCTGGTAGCGGGCGACGATCTGCGCCTCGGTCTCCAGGTCCAGTCGGCGCAGCTGATCGTGCAGACGGATGTTGGTGCGTTCCAGTTCGGCCATGGCGCCACGGAACGCGCCCAACTGCTGTTCCAGGCGGGCGCGGTAGATCGCCACTTCGCCGGCGTGGTTGACCAGGCGGTCCAGCAGATCCGCGCGAACGCGCACCTGCTCCTGCTGGCTGTGCGGGAAGAACTCCTCGTCCTGCGCGAACTCGGTTTCCACCGGCGCCGACAACGGCGTGAGGGTGACCGGCGCACGCGGCGGCTCGACCCGGCGTTCCGGCATCGCGGGCGCTTCGAGGCCACGCGCGTGCGCGGTGAACTCCGCGATCAGTCCGTCGGGAATCTGGACGGTGCGGCGCGCGGATACCCGCTTGAGTTGTTCGTGCAGGGCGTCGAAGCCGCGCTCCAGCAATTGCACGCCGCGGCGATCCAGTTCGGTGCGCTGGGCGACGATCGATTCCAGCATCGATTCGATGGCATGTCCGAGATCGCCGACCGGGTGGATGCCCGCCATCCGCGCACCGCCCTTGAGCGTGTGCAGGTCGCGTTGCAGGCCGGTGACCAGGCTGCGATCTTCCGGCGTCTCGCGCAATCTCGCCAGCAGGTCATCGGAATGGTCCAGCAGGTCGTTGCCTTCCTCGATGAAGATCTCGACCAGATCCAGATCCAGGCCGGCCAGATCAAGGGCGTCTTCGGGCTGCTCTTCCATAGGCGAGACCTCGCCGGATGCCGGCATCGCGGACTCCGGTACCGGGGAATCCACGGACGCCGGCGCATCGCCGGGTTCCGCGACTTCGCCATCGGCATCGACATCCGCTTCGGCTTCCGCAGGTGTTTCGACGGAGACTTCTTCCGGGATTTCGGCGTGCGCTTCGGATTGAGGCCCGGTTCCGGGCTCCGCGTCCGCATCGGCCGCAGCCTCGTCGGAGGATGCATCACCAATGACAGCGAGTGCTTCGGCAGCCGTCTCGTCCTGTGGAGAGCCCGACGCGTCGTCCGCATCGACGACCATCGGCGCATCGGCATCAACGGTATCGCCGACTTCCGGTTCGATGCCGGAAGCAGCTTCCTGTTCGAGCGCCGCGACAGCAGGCTCTTCGCCGTTCTCCGGCACGGCGGTTTCATCTGCCGGCAAGACGGTTTCCGGCTCCGGCGCGGCAAGGCTGTCGCCACTGTCCCGCGCGTCGATCGCCTCGCCTTCCACGAGTTCGCCGGCGTCCCCGGCGACAGGCGCTTCAACGGCGTCATCGGCCTCCAGCGCAACGGCCTCCCAAACCAGCGCATCGTCCGCGCCGGAGGCATCGTCGGTGGCTTCAAGGGTCTCGACCGGTGTGGCCGCATCGAACTCGAGCGTGGCGTCGCCGTGAGCGGTCTCGACAGCCGCATCCAGACCGATTTCCTCGATCACCAGGGCATCATCGGAGGCTTCCGCGGAGACCTCGACAGCCGGCCCCGACCCGCTCCCATCCGCCATTGCCTGCGTGTCGACGCCCGCGTCGGACCCAGCGCCGACGGTGGCGCCTTCGGCATCGGACCAGGGTGTATAGACATACGAGGTGCGCACGTCATGCACGTCGTAGAAGTTGATGGCACTCGCGGCGGATGCGGGGTCCATGCTCGCGGAGGTGGCGGCGCCAACAGCGTCATCACCCGCCGGCTCCACCGCCGCGGACGCCTCCGGCAGCACCGGCGATACGGAAGCTTCCTCCGCGGCGATCGTTTCCTGCGCCGTGTACGCCGGCTCGATCCACGCGGCCGTGCCGAGCGCATCGGCATGGCCCGGCTCGATGAACCGGGACAGGTCATGCGGCGCCAGCTGCACGTCCTCCAGCGACATGGGCGGGGCGATGGCCGAGAGTGTTTCGACGTAGGTGCCCTGGGCACTGTCGTTGATCACCTGCGCGCCCGTGCGCACTTCGGGCAGGGTATCGCGCAGGTCGGCCAGCCGCGCGGACAGTTCCGCGAATACCGGAATGCGCGGCGACGGCCGTTTGAGCGCGGTGATGCTGCGCGCGATTGCGGCCGCGGCATCGGATAGTGCCTGCACGCCTTCCGGCACCGGCGTTTCGCCCGCGGCCAGCAGGCGCTTGATGTATTGCTCGGCCGGCGCGGTGACCTCGATGATTTCGGGCACGTCCGCCATCGCGAACGCGCCGTTCATCGTATGCATCGCGCGCAGCAGCGGTTCGGTCGCCGGCTGCGGCGCGACGCGCGCCGCGGACAGCCAGCCATGCACCGTCTCCAGATGGGTACCGACCTCGGTTTCCAGAATCTCCCGCAGCACCGAATCCACCGACGCCGGCGTGCCTTCCAGGATCTCCGGTTCGGATTCCGGCTCGGGCGCGTCGTCGATCGATTCGACCGTTTCGACCAACGCGTCTTCCTGCCCGCCCTCGTCGGAGGCGACCGGGCTTTCCTTCGAATAGAACGCTTCCTCGCCGGCGGCGACGCGATCGGCCACCGCCTTGATGCCTTCCAGATCCGCGGTGACCGGCGCCTGCCCCCGAAGTGCCGCGTTCAACTGCGGCAACACCTCGCAGGCCTGTTCCAGCATCAGCGCCACCGCCATGCTTGGCGCACGCGTGCGGTCCAGCACGCGGTTGAGCATGTTCTCGACTTTCCAGCTGAACTCGCCGAGCACCTTGGCGCCGACCAGCCGGCCACTGCCCTTCAGGGTGTGGAACACCCGGCGAATCGGGCGCAGGCGTTCGAGATCATCCGGTACCATCCGCCACGCCGGCAGCAGTTGGCGCAGGTTGACGATTTCCTCGTCGAATTCTTCCAGGAACACTTCCCGGATCTCGTCATCGATGTCGCCGGCGTCGCCTTCGAAGCCACCGGCCTGCGGCGTCGGAGCCGGGGGAGCCGCGAGGGACGCGGACGGTGCATGGACGACCGGATGCGGCACGTGGCCATCGCCACCCGGCGTCAAAGCGCTCGCCGCGGCATCGATGTCCGCCATCACCGCCACCAGTTCGGCGTCGTCGCCCGCCGTGTCGGATTCGACATCCCGTTCGGCCGGCTCCCAGCTGACGGGCACGGTGCTCGCCGGCGGTGGCGCTTCCTCGGTGAATTCGAAACCCACCGGATCGAATGGGTGCGCCTCGGCGACCGGCGCTTCCTCGATGGTGGCGGCCACGGGCGCGGTGATTTCACTGGACGGCTCGATGGCCGGCGGTACTTCCACCACGATCCCGGCGGGCGCGGTGACCGGGGCTTCGTCCGGCAACGGCCAGTAGCGCAGGTTTTCCAGGCTGCTGCGGGTGATTTCCAGAATGTCGTCGCGGTTGGGACGTCGCTCGCGCAGCGCCTCCAGGTAGTACTCCAGGCTGGCCAGCGCGTCGGCGAGGGTGTCCAGTTGCTGCCCGCCCGGCACTCGGCGCCTGCCGATCAGTTCATTGCTGACATAGCGGCGCACGCCCAGCAGGTAATCGCCCGCCTGATCCAGTTCGAGCATGCGCATCGCACCGGCGACTTCATCCAGCAGGCGCGGCACTTCCGTCAGTTCGGCGTGATCCCAGTTGGTCTCGATGAAGGCGACGAACTTTTCGCGCGCGGAGGCGAAATTGATGATCGCCTCCTGCGCCAGCACTTCGACCGTGCGCTGCGACTCGACCGCGCTGGGGTCCTGCTGTCCCTCGTCCGCCGGGCCGCCCAGGCGCGCGACCTGGTCGTCCAGCGACGCATCCACGTAGAGCAGCGCGCCCGCGATGTCCAGCAACGTCCCCTCGTCCGCCTCGCGGCGGCCTTCGGCCACGTCGCGCAGCGCATCGCGCTGCTGCTGCACCACGTCGCGGGCCACGCCCAGTCCCATCATGCCCAGGGTATCGGCGACGTTGCCCAGTTCCGACACCTGTTGCTGCAGCGCCGCCGCATCGCCGCGGGTGCGCAGGTGCAGGTCCAGCGCATCCTTGACCCGCAGCAGTTCCTCCTTGACCGCGTTGCCGACCGTATCGAGCAGTTCGCGGTTGCGTCCGCTGATGCTGCTGCGCGCATGATCGATCTCCTCGGCGCTGGGCTGCGGCGCCTCGGCGGCCTGCGTTCCCGGCGGGAACAACATGCTTTCGTTCAGGCCCGGAGCGCCGCGCGCATTGCGAATCTCGTTGAGCAGCGGCAGCAACACGATCGGAATGTCGCGATGGCCGTCCTGCAGGCGTTCCAGATAATCCGGCAGCAACACCGCGCCGCGCATCAGGGTGGCGCAGGCCTCCTCGCGATCGACGACGGTACCTTCCTGCAGCGCCTGCGCCAGCTGTTCCAGTTCTTCGGCCACCATCGCCGGTGCGTACAGCTCGACCATCCGCAGGGTGCCCTGGACCTGGTGCAGATAGCCCGCGCAGAAGCGCATGCGGCCGGTGTCGGCCGGAGTCTCGACGAACGCCTCGATCTCACCGCGCGCCAGGCGCAGGGTTTCGTCCAGTTCGGGCTTGACCCAGCCCAGGACGGCATGGCTCATGGCCTCGCGCAGCACGCTCATCGGCACGCTCCGTCGGCAAGCGAGCGGCAGCCCGTCGGGTACAGGTGCCATGCGGTGGGAATTCGGGCTTTCATCCGTGCGTTCCGTCCTCAGCCCGGCAGTTTGAAGTCGGCGACCGAGCGGCGCAGGTCCGCCGCCAGTTGCGCCAGGTGGCCGATCGAATCGGCGGTCTGCTTGGCGCCCAGCGAGGTCTGCGAGGTGATCTGCCGGATCACGCCCATCGTTTCGGTGATGTCCGTCGCCGCGGCGGACTGCTGCTGGGCGGCGCCGGAGATGTTCTTGATGAGGTCGTTCAGATCGCTCGACACGCGTTCGATCTCGCCCAGCGCGGTGCCGGCGTCCTCGGCCAGACGCGCACCGGACACCACTTCGGCGGTGGTCTGCTCCATCGAGCTGACCGCTTCGTTGGTGTCGGCCTGAATCGCCTGCACCAGCGACTCGATGCGGCGGGTCGCGTTGGATGTGCGCTCGGCCAGGCGCTGCACTTCGTCGGCCACGACCGCGAAACCGCGGCCGGCCTCGCCCGCCGAGGCGGCCTGCACCGCCGCGTTCAAGGCCAGGATGTTGGTCTGTTCGGAAATGTCGTTGATCAGTTCCACCACCGAGCCGATTTCCTGCGACGACTCGCCCAGCCGCTTGATGCGCTTGGAGGTTTCCTGGATCTGATCGCGGATCTGGTCCATGCCGCGAATGGTCTCGCGCACGACGCCGGCGCCCTCGGTCGCGATCTGCACCGAGCGCTGCGCCACGTCCGCCGATTCGGTGGAGTTGCGCGACACCTGGTCGATGCTGACCGCGATTTCGTTGATGCGTTCGGACGCGGTGGTGATCTGGTCGGCCTGGTGGCCGGCCGCCTCGGCCAGTTGCAGCGCGGTGGCCTGGGTTTCCTGGGTCGAGGCCGCCACCTGCACCGAGGTGTCGTTGATGGTGGTCACCAGGTTGCGCAGTTCGTCCACGGCGTAGTTGATGGCGTCCGCGATGGCGCCGGTCATGTCCTCGGTCACCGAGGCCTTCACCGTCAGGTCGCCTTCACCCAGCGAACTGATTTCATCCAGCAGCCGCATGATCGCCTGCTGGTTGCGGCTGTTGAACTCGACCTGGGTCTGGTACCGCGTTTCCTGCTCGCGCTGGCGATTGCGGTACAGGCTGAACAGGAAGCCGCCGATCGAGACCAGCAGCAGCGCGCCGGCGCCGACCGAGATCCAGAAATTGGGGAACAGGCGGGTATCGCGCACCGAGCCGAACGCGGTGAACGCCTCGAACAGGCGGGTGCTGTCCTCCAGCATCGTGCCCGCGCCGTTGGTGAGCGCGGTCGCCGAGGACTGCGCACCGAACAGGTTCTTGGAGCTGCCGAGGATGGCGTCCAGATCCTTCTTCATGTTGTTCCACAGCGCCTGCGACTGGTCCAGCGCCGCCAGCGTGCCGGGGCCGCGGACCGCGGCGATGCCCAGGTCGGCGTTGCCGTTGCGCAGGCCGTCCAGCACCTGGCCGAACAGCACCGCGTCGCGACCCAGCGCGTCGCCGGCCATCGCCGCGCCCGCGCCGCCGGCGCGGATTTCGGTGACGCGGCGCGCCATCGTGCCGGCCAGCACGACCTGCTGCAGCGCGCTGTAGATCTGCGAGGACGGCGCACCGCTGGCCGACATCGCGCGCACCACTTCGTTCAACTGCGCCTGCAGCTGCGGCACCTGGCCGGCGAAGCGATCGGCGTTGCCGGACAGTGCAAGCACCGCGGCTTCGCTGGCGATGATCTGATCGGCGCTCTTGTCCAGCGGCGCCCAGGTCGCCTTCAACTGGTTCAGCGGGCCGACGATGGCGCCTTCCTTGCCGAACCGGCCTTCCAGTTCATTGACCGTGGTGTCGATGCGTTCCTTGGTCGAACGGAACGATTTGAATGCCTCGGCATTGCCGGCCACGGCCTCGCGGCCGTAGTTGGCCAACTGCTGCGACAGCACGCGCATGTCCGATGCGCCGGTGCTGGCGCCGGACAGCCGACTGCCCTGCCAGGTGGCGACGCCCGTGTTGGCGCCGAACAGCAATACCGCAATCACCAGCAGGACCAACCAGGACGTGCTGCCCAGGCCGCCCAGCTTGCTGGTGTTGGGGGAATCCGCCGCAGTGCTCATCTTCCAAACCCCTGGCTGTTTCTAGTTGTCGTCCGCGTCAGAGCGCGGCTTGTCGGAACTCCGGCGTCCGCGCCAGCAACGACAGCGCGAACACCCCCCAATCGTGCTCGTCGCCGTGATAGGCACGGTCGACGAAATGTGCGTAACGCCCTTCGGTCAAGCTCCCCGGCTCGGTCCGCTGGGCTTCGTTGAAACTGCGCTGTCCATACAATTCGTCGATGGTCAGGGCGACGTCCCCGCCGGGCTGGCGCATCACCAGCACCCGCTGTCCTTCATGCAGCACCGTGCGCTCGCCCTCCAGGAACTGCTTGAGGTCGACCACCGGGAACAGGTTGCCGCGCAGGTTGCCGATGCCCAGCAGCCAGGGTTGCGCCCCGGGTACCTGGGTCATGGGCGGCAGCGGCACGATTTCCACCACCTCGGCGAAATTGGACACCAGCCGGCGCTGGCCGACCCGGTAGCCGACGCCCCGCCACTGATCCGGCGATTGCTCGACGGCGGGCAGCACGACCGCGTGCGCCAGGCTGCGGCGCTCGTACTCGGCAAGGATGTCGAACGGTGTACGGCTCATGGTCCGCTCCCAGTGCGCGGTGTGGCAGTCGGCGTCACGGCGCTCAGGTGCTGACGTGCGCGCGGATCGCGCCGAGGAGTTCCTCGCGCGTGAACGGTTTGGTCAGGTATTGCTCGGAGCCGACGATCCGTCCCCGCGCCTTGTCGAACAGACCGTCCTTGGAGGACAGCATGATCACCGGCGTACTCTTGAACACCTGGTTGTTCTTGATCAGCGCGCAGGTCTGATAGCCGTCCAGGCGCGGCATCATGATGTCGACGAAGATGATCTGCGGCTGCTGGTCGGCGATCTTGGCAAGCGCCTCGAAGCCGTCCGTCGCGGTCACCACTTCGCAACCTTCACGTTTTAATAGGGTCTCCGCCGTGCGGCGGATGGTTTTCGAGTCATCGATAACCATGACCCGGAGGCCATTGAGTTCCCCGGCCCGGTCAGCGTTCTGCGTCATTACTGGAATCCCCGTGCGCGCGACGCTTCATTGACCAACCGGCGTCGCTGCGATGTCCCCTATATTCCAGCCCGGGCGCGGGCTGTCAAGTTGAGGCTCCGGAAAGGCCCCAGCTGAACACGGCGATGCGAACCCCGTCTCATTTGCACTTCCCTGGTTTCAGGTGGGTCCGCCGGACCGGGCCGATGGCACGGGCCTGCTAACATCGCGCCACTTCCCGCACCGGTTCGCCCCCTCCCCGCCATGCCGTTCGATGTCATCGTCGTCATGGACCCCATCGGGTCCATCAAAATCGCCAAGGACACCACCTTTGCCATGTTGCTGGAGGCCCAGCGCCGCGGCCACCGGCTTCACTACGTGATTCCCGGCGGCCTGTCCCTGCGTGGCGGCGAGGCCTGGGCGCGCACCGCGCCGCTGGCGGTGAAGGACGACAAGGCCGGGTGGTTCACCCTGGGCGAGCCGGTCGACCAGCGTTTCGGGCCGGGCCAGGTGGTGCTGATGCGCAAGGACCCGCCGGTGGACGGCGAGTACCTGTACGACACCCACATCCTGTCGGTGGCCCAGGCCGCCGGCGCCCTGCTGGTGAACGACCCGCAGGGCCTGCGCGATTTCAACGAAAAGCTGGCCGCGCTGCTGTTCCCGCAATGCTGCCCGCCCACCCTGGTCAGCCGCGACCCGGCCGCGCTCAAGGCCTTCGTCCACGAGCATGGCGAAGCCGTGCTCAAGCCGCTCGACGGCATGGGCGGACGTTCGATCTTCCGGGTCCGCGCGGGCGACCCCAACACCAACGTCATCCTGGAGACCCTGGTCGGTCCGGGCCACCAGGCCCTGGCCCAGCGCTTCATTCCCGGCATCAAGGACGGCGACAAGCGGGTCCTGCTGGTGGATGGCGAACCGGTGGATTACGCGCTGGCGCGGATCCCGCAGGGCGACGAATTCCGCGGCAACCTGGCCGCCGGCGGCCGCGGCGAAGGCCGTCCGCTGAGTGATCGCGACCGCTGGATCGCGAGCCAGGTGGGACCGGAAATGAAACGCCGGGGCATGTTGTTCGTCGGCCTGGACGTGATCGGCGACTACCTGACCGAGGTCAACGTCACCAGTCCGACCTGCGTGCGCGAACTTGACGCCCAGTTCGGATTGAACATCGCCGGGCAGTTGTTCGACGTCATCGAGCGCAAGCTGGCCGGATGAAATGAGCGCCGTCGCCGTCGCCGTTGCCCCGCCCCGCGTCGGCGAGAACGAGCGCCTGGGCGCGACCCTGGCGCTCTCGCTGATCCTGCACGGCATGTTGGTGCTGGGCGTGGGCTTCACCCTGGACGAGGCCGCGCCGGTCGTGCCCACCCTGGACGTGGTGCTCAGCCAGACCCAGACCCCGCTGACGCCGAAGGAAGCCGACTTCCTGGCCGCCGCCAACCAGCAGGGCGGCGGCGACCATGACAAAGCCCGGCGACCACGCGACAGCCAGGCCGGCTGGGTTCCCCAGCAGGAAACCGGGCTGGCGCCACAGCCGCTGCGAGCGCAGTCGCCCGCGCCCGCGCCACCGCCGGAGGCGCGCGTCATCACCACCCGCGACAGCGAACAACGGGTGCCAACTGCGCAATCGACGCCGCCAATCGAACACCCCGATCTTCCGCGCGGCGATCGCAAGATCCAGCACGACGCCGAGATGGCCCGCCTGGCCGCCGAGATTCACCTCCGCTCCGAGCTGTACGCCAAGCGACCCAAGCGCAAATTCGTTTCCGCCAGCACCCGCGAATACGCCTATGCCAACTACCTGCGCGCCTGGGTCGATCGCGCCGAGCGCGTGGGCAATCTGAACTACCCCGACGAAGCGCGCCGCAAGCGCCTGACCGGGCAGTTGGTCATCAGCGTGGCGGTGCGCCGCGATGGTTCGATCGAGCAGACCCGCATCATCCAGTCCAGCGGCATTCCGCTGCTCGATTCCACCGCGCTGCGTATCGTCCGTCTCGCCGAGCCCTTCCCGCCATTGCCGGAAACCGACGAGCACATAGACATCCTGCACGTCACCCGCACCTGGAATTTCCTGCCGGGCGGTGAAGTGCGGGATGAGTGACCACCATCTTTCCTGACAGCGAGCACCGGCGTTCCGCGTTCGTCCATGCGCCAACTTCTTGTCGTTACGGACACCGAGCGCGTGTCACAGGCCACGCACGAAGACAAAGTCGATTCTTCACGTACGGGCGCCCTCGCTGGATGCATCGAGATGTGGACGTCACGCGGGTCATTCATCCATTCGGGCCGGCAATTGATGTGATTTCTTGATCTTGTGCAAGCTTATCTACGCAACGCGAATGTCAATGTTAATTGCATCGCCGCGCAGGAGAGGACTAGGCTCGTGGCCGTTCTCTCCAACAGAAGGCAACACATGAAAATGACCTCACGCATCCGCCAGGCCCGACAGCATGCTGGCCTCTCCCAACAGGAATTGTCCCAGCGCATCGGCGTCACCCGTGGCGCCGTCGCCAACTGGGAATCCGATTCTGAAATCACGCCGACGGTCGAGCACATGATCCAGCTGGCGCTTCTCACCGGCGTGAATTTCGAATGGCTGGCGACGGGGCGCGATGCGCGCAACGACGATCAGATCGCTTCGAAGCCCGTCGTCGCCCCGGAAGAGTTTGCCCGCGACAGCGACGAACGTTGTCTGCTGCAGTTGTTTCGCGAAGCGCCGAAGCAGCAACGTTCGCTGATTCTGGATGTCATCGAGGTCCATGCGCGCAAGCGGCGCGCATGATCGCGGCATCCCGCCCGCGCCGCTGCGCGGGCGGGATGAGGGCCGGGGGCCTGTCTACTTCGACGCCCGCAACGCTTGCTGCTCGGCCAGCGTCAACGCGACGTTGTCGCGCAGGTAGGCGGGCTCCACCCGCTCGGGCGCGACGGTTTCTCCCCGCGCGCAGGCCAGCGAAGCCAGCTGCGCCAGATCCGACGCGTGCGGCAGGACCTGCGCGTCCACACTGGCCAGCCGCGGCTGCAGGCGAGCCTGCAGGGCACCATCGAGCGCGGCGAAACCGGTACCGGCACCATGCCAGCGTCCGTCCTCGTCCGGCAGGACGACGTTGTCCGGCGCAGACACGGTTTCCTCCGACAGGGCAATCAGGTCCGCGCCGTCCCGCATGAAAGCGCCCGTGTAAACCTCGCCCATGCGGGCATCGATGGCCGCCAGGATCCGTTGCTTCGCCCCGACCGGCTCGGTCGCATAGGGAAGCACGAGGGAAGCGGCCACCACCTTGAGGGTCGAGATCGGCACGATCGGCCGGTCCAGCGCCATCGCGATGCCTTGCGCCAGCGCGATCGCCAGGCGCACGCCGGTGAAGGCGCCGGGACCGCGGCTGATCGCGATCGCATCCAGATCCGTCCGCGCCACGCCGGCGTCCGCCAGCAGCGCATCGGCCCACGGCAGCGCCAGCTCGGCATGCCGGCGCGGCGCGATCTCGAAGCGTTCGCGCACCTCGCCATCCAGATACAGCGCGACCGAACAGGCTTCGGTGGCGGTCTCGAACGCTAGCAGTTTCATGACAGATCCATCTCCCTCTGGCCCACCGATTCTGGCGCAAAGAACGCCTGCACGTCTTCCACCCGTCGGGTCCGCGCGAATGGCGGCAGCGATTCCAGGAACACCCGGCCATAGGATTTGCCGAGCAGGCGCGGGTCGCACAGCACCAACACGCCGCGATCGGTCTCGCTGCGGATCAGCCGGCCCACGCCCTGCTTGAGCGCGATCACCGCCTGCGGCAGCTGCTCGTCGCGGAACGGATTGCCGCCATGCCGGCGAATCGCGTCCAGACGGGCCTCGAACACCGGATCATCCGGCGCGGCGAACGGCAGCTTGTCCACCACCACCACCGACAGCGCGTCGCCGGCCACATCCACGCCTTCGCGGAAACTGGCCGCGCCGAGCAACACGCCGTTTCCGGATTCACGGAACTTCTGCAACAGCAACGCACGCGGGGCCTCGCCCTGCACGAATAGTGGCCATGGCCCACCCCGCAACAACTCCGCGGCTTCGCGCAGCGCGCGGTGCGAGGCGAACAGCAAAAAGGCGCGCCCCTGCGAGGCATGCAGCACCGGTTTCACCGCCTCGATGACGGCGCGACCGAAATCGCGTGAGCCCGGATCCGGCAGGTTGCCGGGCAGGTAGCACAGCGCCTGTCGCGGCCAGTCGAACGGGCTGGGCTGCAGCAGCGTGGGTGGATCCTCCAGGCCCAATCGTTCGGCGTAATGATCGAAATGTCCGCCGACGGCCAGCGTCGCCGAAGTGAACACCCAGGCCGCGCGCGACTGTTCGCGGTGCGCGCGCAACGGCGCCGACACGTCCAGCGGCGTGCGCTGGCAACGGAAACCGCGCTGGGTCAACTCGTACCAGAACACGTCGCCGGCGGCGTCATGCGCAGGGTCGTCGTCGTCGAAACCGGGAATCGCCTCGCCCTCGCCTTCGCCCAGCCAGCGCGACAACCGCGTGGACAGTTCGCGCGCACGCGCGGCGCAGGCATCCAGGCCAATCGAGGCTTCGGCCATGCCGACCACGCACTGGAACAGATCCGCCAGCGCTTCGACCATGTTGTCGAATCCCTCGCTCACCTCGACCTTGCCCAGCGCGCGTTCGCGGGTGCCGCGCACCGGCAGGCCTTCCATCGCCAGGCGCAGCTCGCGCAGGGCGTGTTCCAGCCGCTGGACCGGCGCCTGCATCGCCGCGAGCGCGCCCGGCACGTCCTTGCATTCGCTCAGGCAATCGCGCCCCAGCTCCTGCAATGGCCTTAGGCCGAAGCCTTCGCCGAAGAAATTCGCCGCCAGCTCGGGCAACTGGTGCGCTTCGTCGATCACGAAGGCCTGCGCGCCCGGCAGGATTTCGCCGAAGCCTTCCTGCTTCAACGCCAGATCCGCCAGCAGCAGGTGATGATTGACCACCACCACGTCGGCCGCCTGCGCGCGCTGGCGCGCCTGCACCACGAAGCAGTCTTCCCAGAACGGGCAATCCGATCCCAGGCAGTTGTCCATCGTGGAGGTGACCATCGGCAGCAATGGCGAATCATCGGGCAGGGTCGCCAGTTCAGCCATGTCGCCGAAGTGGGTGCGGCCAGCCCAGGCCACGACTCGCTGGAACTGGTCGATCTGCTCGCGCGAGGTGAAACGGGGCTCGCCCTTGGCCTGTTCCAGCCGGTAGCGGCACAGGTAGTTGGCCCGCCCCTTCAGCAACGCCGATTTCAGGCCGACGCCCAACGCGTCGCGCACGCGCGGCAGATCGCGATGATAGAGCTGATCCTGCAGCGCGCGGGTACCGGTGGAGACGATCGTCTTCAGGCCGGACAGCAGCGCCGGCACCAGATAGGCGAACGTCTTGCCGGTGCCGGTGCCGGCTTCGGCGATCAGCACGTCGCGCTGTTCGAAGGCATCGGCAATCGCGCGGGTCAGGCGCTGCTGCGCCTCGCGGGGAACGAAAGCATCGAGACGACTGGCCAGGGCGCCGCCCTCGCTGAGGGCTTCGCAACTGGCTTGGGCAAGCTGGGACATGCCTACATTCTATTGATGCCGGGCACCGTGCAGGTATCGAACTGCTGTCCGGCTTCGCCAATGGCGCGATCCAGGGCGGCCAGCTTCGCCGTCTGTTCGTCCAGTTGCGCCTGGTTGGGCCGCTTCAGCGGCGCGGAGGCCAGTTCGCGTCGATGCTCGCGGACCTGGCGGACGGTTTCCCAGTGCCGGCGGCACAACGGACCGACGGCGGAACCCAGCCCGGCCGCGCGCTCGGCAAACCGTTCGGCCTGATCGAATTCGCCCAGCGCCAGCGCCACTTCGGCCCGCTCCTGCAGGACCGCCGGATCATCGGCGACGATGCCCAACGCCTGATCCAGCGCTGCTGCGGCGGCGGCGGGATTGCCGCCCGCCACGGCCTTGCCGGCGCTCGCGCGCAGATCCTCGACCTCGGGATCACGCAGCGGCTGCACGTTCAGTTCGCGATCGTCGCCGCCCTGCGCGGCCTTGTGTACCGCGGCCAGCATCTGCGCGGATGTGCGCACGGCGACCGCGGGCGGCTCGGGTTCCGATGGCGCGGTGACGCAGGCCGCCAGCGCAATCGTGGCAATGACAAGGGTGGCGGAGCGGGAAAACAGTTTCATCTTCATGGCGGTGATGCGGGCGGGGGAGTGTCTTCGGCGGGCGGGGCTTCCTCGGGTTTCCGATCCAGGCCGAACCAGCTGCGCCAGCCACCGCTCTCTTCTTCCGGCGCCGCCGGCGCCTCGATCACGCAGGCGCTGTAGGCGGGCGCGAAGCCGGCCACGAACGGCAGCTGGCGGGCACCGGGGCAGCCGGGATCGGTCGTGTTGGCACCGGCCACCCACTGCCAGTCCAGGCCCTTGCCGGACACGTTGAGCGGCGCGCTGGGCAAGCGCATGAACAGGTTCGACCATACCCGCATGCCGCCGGTGGCGCCCTGCAGGCCGGTCTGTTCGTTCTTGTCGTTGCCCATCCAGACGACCGCGAGATGATCGCCGGTGTAGCCGGCGTACCAGCTGTCGCGGCCATCGTTGCTGGTACCGGTCTTGCCGGCCGACTGCAGCCGGCCCAGACCGTCGCCGAGCAATCGCCGGCCGGTACCGTTGCTGACCACTTCCTGCAGCGCCACGCTGATCAGGTTGGCGGCGATCGAATCGCCTTCCTGCGCGGGCGCGGGCGTCTTGTCGTAGCGCTTGAGCAGCTTGCCGTTGGGATCCAGCACGCCGCGCACCGCGTGCAGCGGCTGGATTTCGCCACCGGACGCGAGGAACTGGTACAGCTGCGCGATCGCGTACGGACTCTGGTCGGTCGAGCCGAGGATGAGGGCCGGATTGGCGTCGGCCTTGACGCCGGCCAGCACGCGCAGCAGTTCCGCCAGCCGTTCCGGATCGACCTTCATGCCGATGCGCACGGTAGCCTGGTTGTACGAGCGCGCGAGCGCGTCGATCAGGCGCACGGTGCCATGGCTGCGATTGTCCGCATTGCCCGGCGTCCAGCGCCGGTTCCTGCCCAATTGCACGGTCACCGGTGAATCATCGACCCAACTGGCCAGCGAATAGGTATCCGGCTGGGCCAGCGCGAGCAGGTACACGAACGGCTTGAGCAGCGAACCGACCGGACGCTGCGCTTCCACCGCGCGGTTGAAACCCGGCTGCGAGACATCGCGGCTGCCGACCACCGCCAGCACGTCACCGTCATGCACATCGGTCACCACCACGCCCGCCTGCAACGGCGGCCGGCGCTTGTTCTCCAGCGCCTTGATGGTGCGGGTGACCGCACCTTCGGCGTAGGCCTGCGCGGAGGGCGACATGCCGGTCAGCACGGTCAGGCCGGCACCCTGCAGCGTGCTTTCCGGATAGTCGCGCGCCAGTTGCCGGCGAACCAGATCCACATAGGCCGGGAAGCGGTTGGCCGCGGCCATGCCCGGAGTCTGGGTGACACCCAGCGGCGCGGCCAGCGCGCGCTTGTATTCCTTCTCGTCGATGAGCCGGGTTTCCAGCAGCTTGCCCAGCACGAAGTCGCGGCGTTCCTTCGCACGCTCCGGATTGCGCCGCGGATCGTAATAGGAAGGCCCCTTCACCATGCCGATCAGCAGCGCGACCTGTTCGGTGGTCAGGGAGTTCAGATCGCGGCCAAACCAGAATTCGGCGCCCGCCGCGACGCCATGGATGGCCTGGCTGCCGCGCTGGCCGAGATACACCTGGTTGAAGTACGCCTCCAGGATCGTGCTCTTGTCGTAGCGCGCTTCCAGGATGAGCGCGAACAGGATTTCATTGAACTTGCGCGACGGCGTGACTTCCTTGCCGATACCCAGCAGACCGCTGCGCGCGAGCTGCTGGGTCAGCGTGCTCGCGCCCTGGCGGGTCTCGCCGCCGGAACGCAGGGTCACCCAGACCGCGCGCGCGATGCCGCTGAGATCGATGCCGTGGTGGTCCTTGAAGTCGCGGTCCTCGACCGCCTGCAGGCCGGTCACCAGCAGCAACGGCACTTCCTTCAATCGGACGAGCCGGCGCTCTTCCTGCTTCTGCCCGTACAGGGTGGCGATGCGCGCCGGATCCAGCCGCGCCGCCTTCAGGTTCTGCCGACGGTCGATATCGCGCACCGCCGCCACCCGGCCACCCGACAGGCTGACCTGGACCCGGCGTGGCGCCACCTGCCCGTCCACGTCGACGAAGCCGCGGCTGGCGATGGTGAAGCGTCCGCCCTCGCCGACATAGGTACCGGGCAGCTTGCCGGTGCCGTCCTCGCGGTAGGAGGCCGCGGCCAGCTCGGTCTTCAGGGTCTGCGCATCCATCGCCACGCCCGGCGCCAGCGCCAGCGGACGCGCGTAGACGCGCGTGGGCACCTGCCAGCGCAGTTCCCCGAATCGCTGGGTGACCTGGTGGTTCAGGTACAACGTATACGGAATCAGGAATCCCAGCCCCAGCCCCAGCGCCGCCAGGCCCCAGGTGATCAGCCGTTGGCGCCAGCGTGGCGCCCCGGCTTCGTCCTCGTCGTACTCGTAATCGTCTTCGTCGTCGTAGTCGGTATGGGCCACGGGGATGCGACAATGGGAATTCCGGGCAGTCTAACGCAGTCCCGGCAACCCCAAGGGCCGTGATAGCCCGCAAATTCAGTGTCCGCCCAGCTACTCATGCCCCCATCGACGGCTTTCCATTGGCATCGGCTGCTTTCCAGGCTGCATCGACTGCGCCTGGTGCTGGCCTCCCAGGGAATGGAGGGACTGGCCGGCAGGCTGGGGAGGAATGGGGTGGAGGCTGAACCAGCAATCCGGTTTCATCCGGAATCGCTTGACCCGCCCACGCCCGGCGGAGGGAATCGCCTGCTGGTGATCGATGGAAGCCTGCCACGACCGGATCGTGATTCAGGCTCCATGCGCTTGTTTGGCATCCTGCGCCTCATGCGTGAAGCTGGCCTGGAGGTCGATTTTCTTCCCGAGGATGGATTGGAACACGGCGCCGACGCCGATTCACTTCGGGCATTGGGCGTCCGGATCCTGGGCCGGAGTTGGGCGGCTTCGCCGATCAACCGCTTGCGGCGCTCAGGCAAGCATGCGGGCGTGCTGGTATGCCGCTACCACCTGGCACGCTACTGGTTTCCGTTCCTCCGACAACATGCTCCGTCGGCCCGCCTTGTTCTGGATACCGTGGATCTGCACTTTCTGCGCGAAGCTCGGGAAGCGGAACTTCTGGGCAAGCCCGCGCTGGCGCGGATGGCCCGCGCGACCCGGAAACAGGAGCTTCATCAAATCGGGGAGGCGGAAGTCGCCTGGGTCGTCAGCGAATTGGAGCGCGAGCTTCTGGCGGAGTTGGTACCCACCGCGAGAATCGAAATCGTATCCAACATCCACGGTCTGCGCTCATCCCCTCCCGGATTCCCGGAACGACAAGGCATGTTGTTCGTGGGTGGTGGCAGGCATCCACCCAATGCCGATGCAGTCCGCTGGCTGGTGTCCGGAATACTGCCCCGACTGACCCGCGAGGCATCACGTGACATCGATATCCATCTGGTAGGTGCGGGCCTGCGGGAAGCACTGACGGGAATCATGTTGCCAGCTTCCGTGCATGTGCATGGACATGTGCCTGATCTTTCGCCACTGCTGGAAAAATGTCGCGTCGGTATTGCTCCGCTCCGATTTGGCGCCGGGGTCAAGGGCAAGATCAACCAGTACATGTCCTATGGGCTGCCGACGGTAGCGACCTCCTGTGCCGCCGAAGCCATGCACCTGATCGACGGAAGTGACGTACTGCTCGCTGACGACGAGGAGGACTTTGCCATTGCCATCGAACGACTCCATGCGGAGCAGGAACTCTGGGAACGCCTGTCCCGGAACGGTTTGGCGAGCGTGCAGCGCCATTTCTCGGCGGACGCAATGCTGCCGGCCGTAATGCGCACGTTTCCTCTTCCCGTGACCCCAATCCCGGCACACCGATGATTCTCGCCGCGTCGATGAAAGAACGATGACATGCGATTTCTCCTGATCGCCTACGAATTCCCGCCCAGTCCTTCCCCGCAATCCTTGCGCTGGGCGTATCTGACGCGCGAACTGGTGGCCAGGGGACACCAGGTCAAGGTCCTGACCATCCATCTGGGTGGCCAGACGCCCGGGCTGCCGGAACTTCCATCCGCGCTTGAAACACATCGCACGTTCGCGGGTCCCTTGCGGGGTCTGCTGGCCTACCTGCGGGATCGCAAGCATGCCCAGCAGTCACCCATGGGGAACACTTTCGCCGCCGCCGCCTCCCCGCTGCGCCCGCCCCGCAGCTGGAAGCAGTCATTCTCCGAAACCGCACAGAACCTGGCGGCGCGTTTCGTCTTTCCAGACGTGCGTGGTGAATGGTCGCCCTGGGCCAGGCCAGCCCTTGCCCGGTGCCTGAAGGAATTCGCCCCTGACGTCGTCATCAGTTCCCACGAACCGGCGACGTCGCTGGAGCTTGGCTTGCTCGCCAAGGCAAAGGGATATCGCTGGATCGCCGATCTGGGAGATCCCGTGCTGGCACCCTACACGCCGCCGCGCTGGCGTGACCGCGCACTGCGTGTGGAGCTGGAAACCTGGCGCAAGGCCGATCACCTGATCGTTACCCATGCTGGCGCCGAGAGATTGCTGAAAGATCGCCATGGCCCGGGAACTCGGACCAGCGTGATATCGCAAGGCTTTGCACCCGAAGCTCTCCCTGCCCTCACGGATATGCCCTTCGATCCCCGGCGACTGGAGCTGCTCTATACCGGCAGTTTCTATCAGTTCCGCAAACCCGATGACCTGGTGGCCGCGATCGCGGCGCATCCCGGTGCCAGGCTCAACATCGCCTCCGTCACTGTTCCGGAGTCGCTGCTGCGCGCCGCGGAAACCATGCCGGAGCAGATTCGCCTGCTGGGTTTCCTTCCGCACCGGCATATCCTCCAACTGCAAAGATCCGCGGATGTGCTCATCAACATCGCCAACGCCGATCCTTCGCAGGTGCCCGGAAAACTCTACGAATATCTGGGTTCAGGTCGTCCCATCCTGCATGTCACCCGCCAGCACGACACCAGTTCGGATCTGATCGCCGCCCTGCGGCGTGGCTGGGTCAACGATGGTTCGCTGCCGTCGTTGCAGCGCTGGTTCGACCAGGCAAGCGCCCTGAAGAAGCGCGGCGAGCTGGATCAGGGATTCGACCTGGGTCAGGACATCGTCTCCAACTACAGTTGGCCGGCGCTTGCAGCCCGGCTGGAGGAAATCTCCGAACAGGTGCTGCGCAGTCCCGCGCGCTAACGCTGCGCCTGGCGCGCCAGCCTCACCCGCTCGGCGAAATCGGACAGGCCGGGCGCACGGGCATCGATTCCACGCGCCTCGTCCAGCGCCTGCGCGGCGAAGACGACATCCCCGGCCCCCAGGCGCTCGTCGCCCACCGCGATCCATTTCTGCGCCATGCGCCGACGGGCTTCCACCAGCACGGGATCGCCGGGCCGGATGGCCTGCCAGGCCGACAGGCACGATTGCGCGCGGCGCACACGATTGCCGCGCCATTCCTGCTCGAAGCACTGTTGCGCCGCCGAGAGCACGCGGGTCGCGGCGCGCCGGACACGCGGGTCATCCGGCGCCAGCGCCTGCGCGGCGCGCAATTTGTCGTACGCGCTTTCACCCGGTGGCGTCATCCAGTCCCCGCGTGCCTCGGCCTGCGCCATTCCCGCCAGCAGGTTTTCCATCCTGCGCTGCCGCTCGCGCGGCGGCACCGATGGCGGCAGGCTGGCCCGGGAAGCGCGCGCGCGTTCCAGGTACTGCGCGGCTTCCCGCACCGCCGGCGATTGCGGCGACAGCTCGCGCGCCTGCGCCAGCGCGGACTCGGCCTCGCTGAATCGGTAGTCGCCCGCCTGGCGTCGCGCGGTTTCGGCGTAGGCGGTCCCGAGCCGTTCAATGCCCTGGCGCGCGCGCGCGTCCTCTCCCGCCGCGGACTGCACCGCCCGATAGCCTTCCGCCGCCTTCGCCAACCGCCCGCGTCGCAGATCCGCATCGGCGCGTCGGAGACGTTCGTCGATGGCGCGCGCCAGCGAGGCCTGCGCCGCAGGCAGATCCACGTGGCCGCTGTCGTAGCCGCGTACCTGGGTGATCAGCCGGCCGGCCGCTTCGAGCTCGCCGCGCGCCATCACCGTGCCGGCCTGCTGCAGCAGATCGCTGAGGATGTCCTCGCGCGCCTCGAGCGCCTCGATGCGACCGGGTTGCAGCGCCAGCACGCGCTGGAACAGGGGTAGCGCCGCGGCGGGCTCCCCATCGAGGCGTCCGCCCGCCTGCGCCTGCCTTGCCTGCCGCAGCAGCGACTCGATGCCTGCGTCGGCGGCCTCGCGTTCCCGCAACTGTTCGGCCACCGCCGTGGCTTCCGCGCGGGGCACCTGCAATTCATTGGCCAACGCGAGCGCGGTGTGCGCGGCGGCGAGATCCCCGTGCGCGGTGGCGCGGCGTGCCTGTTCCAGCGCCGTCCGAGCCACCCGCGCCAGACCGTCACGCGCCTCGCTGCGGTCGCTGTCCAGGGCCTGCGCGGCTTCGAAATACTGGCGGGCACCGGTGCCGTCGGGCGCGGTCAGCCGGCCCGCGCCAAGCGCGGCCTGGCCGTTGTCCAGCAACTGCTGGATGCGCGTGTCGGGCCAGAACAGGTTCGCCAGCGGCTGCCGGAATACCGCCAGCAGGATCAGCAGCGTCACCACCACCAACGCACCCCAGCGCCAGGTGCGTCGCGCCCGCCACAGCGGCGGCGCACTGCGTGGAGGCGTGTGGTCACCGCGGAAACGCAGGTGCTCCCAGTCGGCGATCGGTTCGATCCGGCCGTCCTGGCGGGGCTGCTCGTGGCTGTGCTCGGGCATGACCGGCCCAGCATAACCATTCAGGCTGAACGTCGCGCTTCCTCCACCCCCGGCACCGCGTCGAGCTTGCCCAGCAGGGTCGACAGTTGGCCGAAGTCGGCGACCTTCAGGCGCAGGCGCAGCTGCACCCGACCACTGGCGCCGGCCTGATCACTGTTGATCCCCAGCACGTGGGCATCCTCCTGGGCGATCAGGGTGGTGATGTCCTTGAGCAGCCATTTGCGATCGATCGCACGCACCTGCACGTCCACCTCGTAACCGCCCCCGGTCTGTCCCCATTCCACCGGCAGCACGCGCGGCGGACTGGCGGCGGCCAGGCGCTGGAACGCGATGCAATCGGTCCGGTGCACGCTGACGCCGCGACCGCGGGTCAGATAGCCACTGATCGCCTCGCCGGGCACCGGCTGGCAGCAGCGCGCCAGTTGCACCAGCAGGTTGCCGACCCCTTCCACGGTGAAACGCGACTTGGAGGGCGGTGCCGGCTTGCGCCCGCCCGGCTTGCGCAACGGCAGCGACGGCGGTGTGGCCGGCTGGGCGGCGGCACGCTGCTCCTCGTGCAGCGCGCGCACGACCTGGTTGGGCCCGACATCGCCCAGCGCCACCTGGATATGGAGTTCCTCGACATTCTCGGCATGGAACTTCTTCGCGACGCCGGAAAGGTCGGCCTGATGGAGGCCGAGGCGCTTGAGTTCCTTTTCCAGCAACTCACGGCCCGCCTGCAGGTTGCGCGCGCGGTCCAGTTTGTGAAACCACGCGCGCACCTTGTCGCGCGAACGGCCGGAAGCGAGGAAGCCATTGGCCGGCAGCAGCCAGTCGCGGCGTGGTTCGCCGGTCTTGGAGGTCATGATTTCGATCCGGTCGCCGCTGCGCACGGCATGGTTCAGCGGCACGATGCGGCCGTTGACCTTGGCGCCGCGGGTGCGGTGGCCGACCATCGTGTGCACGTGATAGGCGAAATCCAGCACGGTGCCGCCATGCGGCAGATCGATCACCTCGCCCTTTGGCGTCAGCACGTAGACCCGATCCTCGACCAGTTCCGAATCCAGGTCGCCCGCCAGGCCGGCGCCTTCGCCACCCTCTTGCGAATGATCCAGCAATCGCCGCATCCAGGCGATCTTGCGATCGAAGGCGCGATCGCCGCCGCCTTCCTTGTAGCGCCAGTGCGCGGCCACGCCGAGCTCGGCCTGCGCATGCATTTCGTGGGTCCGGATCTGCACTTCCAGCGTGCGCCCTTCCGGGCCGACGACGGCGGTGTGCAGGGATCGATAGTCGTTGGCCTTGGGGCGGGCGATGTAGTCGTCGAACTCGCTCGGCACCGGTGTCCACAGCGCATGCACCACGCCCAGCGCCGCATAGCACGCGCCGATGTCGTCCACGGTCACACGCACCGCGCGCAGGTCGTAGAGTTCGTCGAAGGACACCTGCTTGCGCTGCATCTTTCGCCAGATGCTGTAGATGTGCTTCGGACGGCCGCTGATTTCGGCGCCGATGCCATGTCCGGCCAGTGCCTGGCGCAGGGTCGTCTTGACCGCTTCGATGTAGCGCTCGCGCCCGACGCGTTTTTCGTCCAGTTGCGCGGCGATCTGGCGGTAGGTTTCCGGCTCCAGGTAGCGGAACGCCAGATCCTCCAGTTCCCATTTCAGCTGCCAGATGCCCAGCCGGTTGGCCAGTGGCGCGTGGATGTCGCGGGTCAGCTTGGCCAGTGCGCGCCGTTGCGTGTCTTCCAGCGCTCCGGCATTGCGCATCCGCGCCAGTTGCCGCGCCAGCAGGATCGGCACCACGCGCAGATCCCGCACGATCGCCAGCAGCAGGCGTCGCAGTCCTTCATTGTTCGCGGCGCGATGCTGTTCGGCGTGCAGCGCCCACACCTGCGCGGCGGCCTGCTGTCCTTCCAGCAGATCGACGATGCCGGCGGGCAGGACGGCCGGCTTGGCGCCGGGCGCGGGTTCGGGCGATGGCAACGCGAACAGCCAGGCGGCGGCGATCACCTCGCCATCGGCGGACAGCGCCGTCAGTGTCTCCAGCGTATCGGCCAGCACCGCCAAGGGATCCTGCAACGGCAGGTCCTGTCCGGACCAGGCTTCGAGGCGCATCGCGACGAGCTGGCGCGAGGTCGCCGGAAGCGCCACGGCCGAGGGCCGTTGCAGCAGTTCCAACAAGGCTTCGCGCGGGACGGAGAACACGATCGGATCCTGACGGCGGGACTTCAGTACGTTACCCGCACGCACGGCCGACGAACAGTCTCGCCACGCATTCCGTTCATGCCCGCCGGTTGTGTGCCGCTAACCACGCAGGGCCTGCAATCGCTGGGCCAGCTTCTTCGGCGATACGCCTCCACGCGCGCCCAGTTCCTGGGCGAACACGGAGACGCGCAATTCCTCCAGTTCCCAGCGCAGCGCCTGCCAGTCCGGCTGTCCCGACACGCCCAGCCGCGTCGCGTCCTCCAGGGCATCGGCGAACGGCTTTATTTCCAGCATGCGGGCCTGGTCGCGGGTCGGATCGCGCAGGGCACGCTCGGCGCGCAGGCGCATGGCCTTGAGGTAGCGCGGCAATTCCGCCAGTGCTGATGCGGGGGTCCCGCGCAGGAAACCCGGGTGCACCAGGCCCTTCAGCTGCGTGCGCAGATCATCCAGGTTGCCGCGCGCCCAGCCCATCAGCGGCGATTCCAGTTGCGGCTTCAACTCCGCGACCGCCGACAGGATGGCTTCCGCCAGCTTGAGCCGCTCCATGGCCTCGCCGAACAGGCTCCGGCCCGCGTCGTCGCGGCGTCGTTCGAACGCGGCGCGATCGCGGATGCCCTCCAGTCCTTCCGCCAGCACGGCATTGAGCGCCGCATCGACGATGTCCGCGCGCAAGCGCTCCTTCTCGCCCGCCCTGTCGCCCTCGGCGAAGCGTTCGATGGCGGCATATAGCAGCCCCACCTTCGGCGGCACCGGCAGCTGCTTGCGCGCCTGGCGGACCCGGTCGACCAACGCGATTTCAAGCAGGCGGCGCACGCCGCGTGGATGGGCCGCCTCGGCCGCGGCGCGATCGGCGAACACCTGCAGCGCCACGCTGTCACCGTCGTCGCGCAGCGCCGGAAACGCGGGAACGCCCGCTTCACCCGGCACCTGCAGGGGAATCGGCTGGGACGGGAACTCGCGCAACCCGCTCGCCGCCATCGCCCGTCCGGCGCGCGCGGCGAACGCCTGGCCGGCGCGTTCGCCGAAGCGCGCGCGCAGTTCATCCAGATCCCGCGATTCGGCCAGCACCCGCGCTTCGCCGCCCTTGCGCGGATCCTCGCGCAGGCGCAGGTTCATGCGCAGGTGCGGTTCCAGCGCGGATTCGTCGAAATCGAGCGCGGTCACCGCGGCGCCGGTGGCGCGCGACAGGAAGCGCGCGAGTTCGCCGCGGATATCGTCGGCGGCGGGCTGCGGGTGGGCTTCGAAGAAGGCCCGGCCGAAATCCGGCGCTGGCACGTAGTTGCGCCGCATCGCCTTGGGCAGGCTGCGGATGAGGCCCGAAGCCTTGTCGCCGATGAAGCCGGGCGCGAGCCAGGACAGCCGCGCGGGGTCCAGCGCGTTGAGCAGGTGCAGGGGCACTTCCAGGGTCACCCCGTCGTCCACGGCGCCGGGCTCGAAGCGGTAGTGCAACGGCAGCCTCGCATCGCCCAGCGCGAAGTACTTGGGAAAACGATCTTCTTCGCTGCCTTCACCCGGCAACAGATCCGCAAGCGTCCACACCAGTCGACGGCGCGCTTCCGGCGATTGTCCCTTCCACCAGGCGTCCAGGCCGGCGGCGGAGTGGATGTCCGGCGGAACCCGATCCAGGTACCAGCGCGCCTGCCAGTCTTCGTCCGCGACGATGCCGGCCCGACGCAGCTTGGCTTCCTCTTCGCGCGCCAGTTCCAGGGTCTTCAGGTTGTCGGCGACGAAGCCGGCGCGCGTATTGATTTCGCCGGTCACCAGCGCCTGGCGGACAAAAATGTCGTGGGCTTCCACGGGCGCGATCCGACCGTAGTGGACCGGCTTCTTCGGCGCCAGCACCAGTCCGAACAGGCTGATCTGCTCGGACGCCAGCACATGGCCCTGCGCACGTGACCAATGGGGATCGAAGTGCTTGCGCATCAACAGGTGCGGCACCTCGGCGATGACCCAATCCGGTTCGACCGCCGCGTTGGTCAGTCCCCACACGCGCTGCGTATCCAGCAGGGTGGCGCTGAGGACCCAGGGCGGCGGTTTTTTCGCCAGCGCCGAGCCCGGGAAAATCTGGAAGCGGCGCTGGCGAGGCGCCTGGAAGTCGCCCTTTTCACCGCGATGTCCCACCTGGGTCGGCAGGCCTGCGATCAAGGCGCGATGCAGGGCGACGTAGGCCGCCTGACGCTGTTTCTCGGTTGGGCTTTCCGCTGAGGCGACACCCGAATTCGTGTCGCCGGCCCTGCGCGCGCGCTCCGCCGCCCTGCGTGGCGGTGCCTCGGCACCGGACGCGGGTTCCAGCGTCCACCCCAGTTCCTCGCACAGCAGCAGCAACTGGCGATGCAGTTCGCGCCACTCGCGCATGCGCAGGAAGCCGAGGAAGTGGCGTTCGCACCAGTCGCGCAGCTTCGACTGGGTCAGATCCTCGTGGGCCTGCCGGTAGGCATCCCAGAGATTGACGATGCCGAGGAACTCCGAGCGGGTATCGGCGAAGGTCGCATGCGCGCTGTCCGCCGCCTCGCGGGCCTCCGGCGGCCGCTCACGCGGGTCCTGGATGCCGAGGAAGGCCGCGATGATGATCATTTCGCGCACGCAGCCGTGCTGCTGCGCCGCCACCAGCATGCGCGCCAGCTTCACGTCCACCGGCAACCGCGCCATCTGCCGGCCGACGGTGGTCAGCTTGCGATCCTTGTCCACCGCGCCCAGTTCGGTCAGCTGCTGCCAGCCATCCGCGATGGCACGCTCGTCCGGCGGTTCCAGGAACGGGAAGTCCTCGATCCGCCCCAGTCCCAACTGCAGCATCCGCAGGATGACCCCCGCCAGGCTGGAGCGCCGGATTTCCGGATCGGTGAACTCGGCCCGCGCCTGGAAGTCGGTCTCCGCGTACAGGCGATAGCAGATGCCTTCGGCGATGCGACCACAGCGGCCCTTGCGCTGGTTGGCGCTGGCCTGCGAGATGGGCTCGATGTGCAGGCGATCCAGCTTCTGGCGCGGACTGTAGCGCTTGACCCGCGCGTAGCCCGGATCGATCACGTAGCGGATGCGCGGCACGGTCAGCGAGGTTTCCGCCACGTTGGTGGCCAGCACCAGCCGGCGCTTCGGGCCGGGATTGAACACCCGGTCCTGATCCCGCGCGGACAGGCGCGCGTACAGCGGCAGCACTTCTGTCTCGCGGTACTTGCGGCGTTCCAGCGCCTGGTGGGCATCGCGGATCTCGCGCTCGCCCGGCAGGAACATCAGCACGTCGCCGCGCGGATCCTGGCGGGTGATCTCGTCCACCGCCGCCACGATGGCGTCGTTGACGGTGCGCTCGCCCTGTTGCTCGCCCTCGCCTTCCAGCGGCCGGTAACGGACGTCGACGGGATAGGTCCGTCCCTCCACGCTGATCACCGGTGCGTCGTCGAAATGACGCGCGAAGCGCTCGGTGTCGATGGTGGCCGAGGTGACGATGACCTTCAGGTCGCGGCGTTTGCGCAGCAACTGCTTGAGGTAGCCCAGCAGGAAATCGATGTTGAGGCTGCGCTCGTGGGCCTCGTCGACGATGATGGTGTCGTACGCCGACAGCCAGCGGTCGCTGGCGATTTCGGCCAGCAGGATGCCGTCTGTCATGAACTTGACGCGGGTGTTCTCGCCCACCTGATCGGTAAAGCGCACCTGGTAACCCACCGCATCGCCGATGCCGGTCTTCAGTTCCTCCGCCACCCGCCGCGCCACTGCGCGCGCGGCAATCCGGCGTGGCTGGGTACAGCCGATCATGCCGGCCACGCCGCGACCGGCCGCCAGGCACAGTTTGGGCAACTGGGTGGTCTTGCCCGAGCCGGTCTCGCCGGCGATGACGACCACGGGGTGACGACGGATCAGTTCGATGATCCGCTCGCCTTCACGGGCGATCGGCAGCGCCTCGTCCAGACTCACCGCCGGTACCGATGCCGCCCGCGCCTCGCGCTGCGACACCGAGCCCGCCAGCGCCCGGGCAAAGGCCTCGCGCGCGGCGGGATCGGTGGGTCGCGCCTGCCAGCGCGACCACAGTCCATGCAGGCGTCCGCGGTCCCGGCTGAGCGCGCCATCGATGGCGCGGCGGGCAGCCTGGAGATCGCGGTCCGGGGAAGTTTCGATAGCGTTCATCAATCCAATCGGGTGAAACGTTTTATTACCCAAACGGGTTTAGGGTAGTTATTGTGAGCCATTGACCCCCATAAGGAGAGTGCAGATGTCCAAGACCAAGGCAAAGACCAGGCAGGCCGCCGCGCCCGCGGCCACGTCCCCGAACATCGACATCGGGATCACCACGGGCGATCGCAAGAAGATCGCCGAAGGCTTGTCGCGGTTCCTCGCCGACAGCTACACGCTGTACCTGAAGACCCACAACTTCCACTGGAACGTCACCGGGCCGATGTTCAACTCGCTCCACACGATGTTCGAAACCCAGTACACCGAACAGTGGACCGCGCTGGACGAAATCGCCGAGCGCATCCGCGCCCTGGGCTACAACGCCCCGGGTTCGTACGGGGAATTCGTCCGCCTGTCCTCCGTCCAGGAGGAATCCGGCGCCGATGGCGTGCCGGGCTGGCAGGGCATGGTGAAGCAGCTGGTGACCGGCAACGAAGCGGTGTGCCGGACGGCCCGCAAGGTCCTCAAGACCGCCGACGACGCCGGTGACGACCCATCCGTGGATCTGCTGACCCAGCGCCTGCAGACCCACGAAAAGTACGCCTGGATGCTGCGCTCGCTGCTGGAATGAGCCCGCAACCCGCGATCTGAGTACCCGCGCCCGGCCCCCGTCCGGGCGCTTTTTTTTTTCGGGCGACGGCCGCGCCGGTCCCTTCGTCCTGCCGCCGGAAAAGGCCGACGCCCGGGTCCTGATTCCACGGAGGCCTGTCCGGTCACTTGTCCGAATGCCCCACCCCTGCCGGCCTGCTACCCTATCGACCATGTCAGAACGTCCCACGGACCTGCTGCAGCGGGTCTTCGGCTATTCCCGCTTCCGCGGCCACCAGCAGGCCATCGTCGAACAGCTCGTCTCCGGCCAGGACGCCCTGGTCCTGATGCCGACCGGCGGCGGCAAGTCGCTGTGCTACCAGATTCCCTCCCTGCTGCGCGAAGGCGTGGGCATCGTGGTGTCTCCATTGATCGCGCTGATGCAGGATCAGGTGGAAGCGCTGCGTCAGCTCGGCGTGCGCGCCGCCTTCCTCAACTCGACCCTGGACGCCGCCGCCGCCGCCGAGGTGGAACGGGCGCTGCTGAAGGGTGAGCTGGATCTGCTGTACGTCGCTCCGGAGCGACTGCTGACTTCGCGCTTCCTGTCGCTGCTGGATCGCAGCCGCATCGCGCTGTTCGCCATCGACGAGGCGCATTGCGTCTCGGCCTGGGGCCACGATTTCCGACGCGAGTATCTGGAGCTGACGATTCTCCATGAGCGCTGGCCGGAGGTGCCGCGCATCGCCCTCACCGCCACCGCCGATCCGCCGACCCAGCGCGAGATCGCCGAGCGGCTGGGCCTGACCGAGGCGCAGCGCTTCGTCAGTTCCTTCGATCGTCCCAACATCCGCTACACGGTCACCCAGAAGGACAACGCCAAGCGCCAGCTGCGCGATTTCCTCCAGGCCCACAAGGGCGAGGCCGGCATCGTCTATTGCCTGTCGCGCAAGCGGGTGGAGCAGTTCGCAGACTATCTGCTGGAGCAGGGGTTCAACGCCCTGCCCTATCACGCCGGCCTGGACGCAGAGGTACGCGCGCATCACCAGCGCCGCTTCCTGCGCGAGGAAGGCATCGTGATGGTGGCGACGATCGCGTTCGGCATGGGCATCGACAAGCCCGACGTGCGCTTCGTGGCGCACGTGGACCTGCCCAAGTCGCTGGAAGGCTACTACCAGGAAACCGGCCGCGCCGGCCGCGATGGCGAAGCCGCCGACGCCTGGCTCTGCTATGGCCTCGGCGACGTGGTCCTGCTCAAGCAGATGATCGAGCAGTCCGAGGCAGGCGAGGAACGCAAGCGGCTGGAACGGCGCAAACTGGATCAGCTGCTGGGCTATTGCGAATCCATGCAGTGCCGGCGGCAGGTGCTGCTGGCGAGCTTCGGCGAGACCTATCCCCAGGAATGCGGCAACTGCGACAACTGCCTGCACCCGGCCGCCACCTGGGACGCCACCGAGGCCGCGCAGAAGGCACTGAGCTGCGTCTACCGCAGCGGCCAGCGTTTCGGCGTGAACCATATCATCGACGTCCTGCGCGGCAGCGAGAGCGAGAAGATCCGCCAGTGCGGGCACGACCGTCTCACCACCTACGGGATTGGCCGGGATCTGGATGCCGGGGCGTGGCGCAGCGTATTCCGGCAATTGGTGTCTTCGGGCCTGCTGGAAGTCGATGCGGAAGGCTATGGCAGCCTGCGGTTGACCGAGGCCAGCCGGGCGGTGCTGCGGGGTGAACGTCGCCTGCTGCTGCGCAAGGAGGCCCCGGCGCGCGAACGCGAGCGTTCCCCGCGCAGTGGCGTTGTCGTCGCATCGACCGACCAGCCCTTGTTCGGCGCCCTGCGCGACCTGCGCGCGCAGTTGGCCAAGCAGCAGAACGTCCCGGCCTACGTCATCTTCCACGACAGCACGTTGCGCAACATCGCCGAACATCGCCCCGGCACGCTGGACGAGTTGGCCCAGGTCGGCGGGATCGGCGGGACCAAGCTGGCCCGCTATGGCGAACAGGTGCTGGAAGCGATCCGCGCGGCCGGCTGAGAGCGGGACACGCGCAAACAAAATGCGGCCGCAGGACCCCTGCGACCGCGATGAGAGAGCACAGCTATATTGTGGTTGTTATGAGGGAAACCGCCCCGCGGGAACGACGGGAACCCATCGGTACGGTCCAGTGATGCCATGATCCCGACTACGGGAAAGCGTGGCGACGCCATCAAGTCACCATGACCTTCGTCCTAGCCGGAAAGTTCAGGAGGAAGCCAGCCTGGGTTCAACCAGCGGCTGCTAGCGTCTGGCGACTGGCGCACGGATCGCGCGAGAATCCGCATTCCCGACCGAGGTCCCCATGAAGGCAATCACCCCGCTGCTGCTGAGTCTGCTGGCTTCCGGGGGCGCCTTCGCCCAATCGGCGGAGTCGCTCGACCTCACTCTGCCACGGCCCGCGCTCTACTCGGCCGATCCGCCGGGCACCTACTACGGGGACACCAGCGGGCGTCCAGCGCAAGCGCTGCGCCCGGCGCCGGTGGCCCGCAATGCCTGCGGCAAGCCGGTCGACGAGGATGACGGCAAGGTCGACGTTTCCGGCAGCGTCGCCACCGGCATCGGCTACACCAAGGGATATGGCAGCAGCCACTGGAATGCCGCCAACGTCAATCTGTGCAAGTCCTACACCAATGACGACGGTGAATCGCGCGCGTTCAATCTCAACATCGGCGTAAGCCGGTATGACGGTCCCGGCTTCCATGGCTATCACCGGCTGCCGGGCGACGTGGGTCCGCCGCCACCCCGCGGTTTCGGCGGCTCGCCGATGCGCCCCTGAGCGGAGCCTGCCCCGGACGGAAAAGAGGCGCCTCACGGCGCCTCTTTCGCATCCAGGCACCGGGCGCACTCAGGGCACGCCGTTTCCTCCGTGGCGCCGGAAACCCGGCCGCTCCTCCAACCTGCGCAGATAGGCCGCCACCGCCGGCAGCTCCGGACGCACCATCGGGGTCATCCGCCACCGGTTCACGGACAGGCCCAGCACGACATCCGCCAGGGTGAAGGACGACCCCGCCGCGTAGCCACCGGTCCTGGCCAGTTGCGCATCGAGGATGCCCATCCGCTGGTTCCACTCCCGCACGCTGGTTTCGATCCGCGCGGGATCGGCGTGACTGGCGCTTTGCCGCACCCGCGCCATGAAGGCATAGCGCCAGGCGTTGTTGAGCTCCGTGGCCTGCCAATCCATCCATTGCTCGACGCGGGCGCGTTCGACCGTGGCCTGCGGCAACAGGTCGATGCGTTCCTCCCGGCCCGCCAGATAGCGGCAGATGGTGTTCGATTCCCACAGCACGGTGTCGCCGTCCTGGAGCACCGGCACCAGCGCATTGGGGTTCAACGCCAGGAACGCGGGATCCCGGGTCGAACGGTGGCCGCTTCCCCACTCCTCCAGTTCAAAGGGCAGGTCCAGCTCTTCGCAGAGCCAAAGTACCTTGCGGACATTGATCGACGTGGGCTTGCCCAGGATTCGCAGCATGTGACCTCCGGAATGCGCCCAAAGGGCGCGGGTACGCTACCTTAGCGTCAGGGGAGAAGGCTGCGCACCGCTGCGCGGACTTCGCGACAACGGTGGATCCGCTTAGAATTCCGTCCAGCTCGCCAATGGCTGGCCAGGGGAACTTCTTATCGTGCTGAAGGAAACGATGTCGGAACAGATGCAGAATCCGTATAGCGAGAACTGGTTCGATCACAACATCCCGCACTGGCAGCAATGGCTGGGCGGGTTCCGGGATCAGCCCGGCGTCCGCGCGCTGGAAATCGGCAGTTTCGAAGGCCGCTCCACGCTCTGGCTGTGCCAGAACATCCTTACCGGGACAGGTGCGCGCATCGACTGTGTCGATCTGTTTGCGCCGGATCCGGTCTATGGCGACTACCACGCCCGCTTCCGCCACAACACGGCGGCCTTCGCGGACCGCATCACCGAGCACGCGGGCTACAGTTTCGACTCCCTACGCCGGCTCGAAGGCGAGTTCGATTTCATCTACATCGATGGCTGGCACTCGGCATTCGGCGCGCTCGCCGATGGCGTGATGACCTGGCCGCTGCTCAAGTCCGGTGGCGTGATGATCTTCGACGACTACCTGTGGGTACCACCCAAACAGGCCCCCCGGAAGCCCAATGCGCTGGTGCGCAACTGGGCCAAGCTGCGGGGACGCGACTGGCGTCGCGACGCACTGGAACGACAGATCGCCACCGTCCCGACGGAAACGCCCAAGCTCGGCGTCGATGGCCTGCTCGCCACCCTGGCAGGGCACTACGAACTGCTGGGCGTGACCAACCAGTTGGCGATACGCAAGACGCGCGGCTTCAGCCAGGGTCAGGTGGGTTACGACACCTGACGGAAGCGCGTTTCATTGAACGAAAGAAAAGCCCCGCGATCGCGGGGTTTTTTTTCGGCGCGATATCGTCACTCCGGCGCGGCACGCGGAAAACTTCATCGCGAACGCTCCGTCCGCCATCCATTCCTGAACCTGCTTGACATCCGTTTCACATTCCCGCTCGCACGCTCGATTCCCGTCACAGGATGCTGCTGAGCCCGCCATGAAAACGAATTTCATCGAACGGCATTTCCCTTCGCTGTTCCTGCGCACGGCACTCATGCTGCTCGCCGCCGCAGCGCCACTCGCCAGCCAGGCCGCGCATCTGGAGTACGTGACGGAAGTCGATGGCACCATCACCGACATCACGCCCCAGCGGATCCTGTTCTTCGTCATCGAGGACGGACGGCCGATATTGAAGGTCTACAACCGTGCGACCGGAAGTCTGCGTGCGGTCCCGGATGGGACTGGCCATACACCGGGTTACGAGAAGCTGACCGCGCGCGGCGTGGTGTACGGGATCACGGAAGACGACGAAACATCGGTGTACGAATGGAACGGCGCCGCCACGCCACTGTGGAATGACGGAACGCCGCGCGGCATGCGCGTCAGTCCGAACGACAAGCGCTACGTCATCTGGCCGACCTGGCGCCCGGGACGCTACCTGAATCTGCGCGATGTGATGCTCTCCAAGGACACCCTGGTCGGCAACGGCCGCGTCGCCGATCTGGCCGACGTCGGCGACGGCGGCGAGGTCGTATACACCGAAGGGCCGGCACCCTACAACGTGTTCCGCTACCGGGCCGGACAGACCGTGCAATTGACCCATGATTCGACCTATTCGCATTTCAATCCGTTGACCGACGGCATCAACGTGGTCTACCGCAAGCAGGTATCGGCCACCGCTTCCCGGATCGTCATGTACAACGACAATCTCGGCGAGGTGATCCTGCGCGATGCCGGCAGCGACCACTTCACGCCCCGGGCTGATTATCTTCCCAGCAGTGGATGGGTTGGTTTCACCCGCTTGAACACGGTTAACGGCAACACCGTCCGGCAGGTCTGGCTGCGCTCGCCACAAGGCCAGTTGACCGCTGTCTCACGCTCGGATGCGGACGCATCGATCAATGCGATCGCAGGGGGCCAGGTGATGTTCGTCAGCGGTGGCTACCTCTACCTGGGACGCCCCGGCGCGGCGCCCGTGCTGGTATCACCCTTTGCCGAAGGCACCGGCAGCGCCTGGCTGCAGGGCAGTTGGTATGTCCATTTCGGTGGTGGGTTGTATCGCGTCGTGCTGTAGCCGGTCGCGCAGCGGACAGGAATTCGATGACGGGATGTCGGTACCGGGAAAGGCGCCGGCAATCCCTCCACTCCTGCGACATGTCGCGCATCGTCCGGCAAAGCCCGCATGCGGCAACCTGGCCACAAGCATACCGAACCATGATGGCATCAGGAATTTTGTTCCCGCCAGGCTTCGTCCTTTCCGTCGCGGTGCCATTGACGCCACCCGTGGCAATAGGCCGACTGGATGTATGGGCCGCGAAGGAGCGAGGCTGTTGCCTGCGAAGCCAGGTCCTCGCCCAGCAGATAGACCACATGCGACCACGGCTGGACGCGCTCATGCGTGAGTTCCGCCAGCCGGGCATCCGCGATTTCGGCGGCTTCCTCGACGGTGCTCGCACGCACGAGAAAACAGGTATCCGGACCGTTGGGGCCACCCGCCAGGGGATGGTCGGTATCGTTTCCCCAACGGACGACTTCGAAAATTCGCATGTCACTTCCTTGCGGGAAACGGCTGTCTTTGTAGCAACAGAATCCCGGCCAGCCAAGACTCTCGCTTCTGCCGACGATGATCAGCTCATTCCCCGCAGCATGGGCATGGAACATGCCGCGCGCCAGATTTCCGGGCTCCGCGTCGGATACATCGTATGCGTCTTGCTTGTTTCCAACCGTCCGTCCGACTCCGCTCGACGCGTTCTCATCGAGGAGGTCCGGCGGTTGGTTGCGGTCTGGTGGGCCGTGAAGGATTCGAACCTTCGACCAAAAGATTAGAAGTTATACGGCGTGAGCTTGGTTTTCAGTAACTTAGCTCATCCAATTTTCCCAAGGCCATGCCGTGAAACTGTTGGCATTGCTAGGTGGCATCGGGAATTTTCCCATGGCCGATCGGGGCATTTTTCCCCACCTGAACACGGTTGCGCAAGGCCCAAGAGGGGTGGAAGCATCTCCGCCGCCACATGATGTGGCACAAGGAGATGACATGGACTTTCGCAAGTTGATTCCGCTAGTGCTTCTTGCTTCCGCGACATCGCCGGCCGTTGCCGGCTCCGGCGAACCGATTTACACGCCCGCCCAGCCGGTCAATCCTCAGTTCATCAGTGTCGATCGAGTGAACGCCGGCATCGAACGCAACGTTAACCGCTACTCGCTATCGTTTGTTCACCAGACGCGCGGCGCTATTGCCGCGAACTTCGACCTCGCCACCGACTCGCTGTATGTCGCCAAGGGTACTCAGGTGCAGTCGTTTTCTTTTACCCAAGTCGCGACCGCGATGCATCCTGGCAACTCCGCGCTTCAGCAACAGGCCATCGAGGCTTTCCGGCAGCTCGCATCCGACCGGTCTGGCGTCTTGTCGTATCAGTCGCGCAGCTTCCGGGAGAGCGAGCCTTGGAATCCGCTTCCGTCCGACTGCGACCTTTCGCCATGCACGCCGGCTTGGTACAACGGCTACGGTTCTTCCATTCGCATTGACCTGCGGCCGCCGCCGAACACTGGCCCGGATTTAAGCGGGTGGTCACCGGAAATCATCGCTATCGACAGAGCCAACTTCGAGCGCGCGCGCCAGGATGCGTGTGACGATCAGACCGATGCCGCACTGACGGCCGGGCTCGGACTAGGTGCCGCGCTCGGAACATGCTCGACTGTCGAGTTCATTGCCCCCGCCATCGGTTGTGGCGCGTCCATCGGCGCTATCGGGGTGAGCATGCGCCAGATGAGCCGAAAGGGTAAGATGTGCAACAGTCGATATCCTGGCCCTGGGAAGTGGTGATGAACGGATTGACTGTCGCCTTAGGTATTGCCTACTTGGGCCTGCTCGCATCGAACAGCTACGCCATCGCGCGAATTGAGAATGCGGTCTCGCGCAAACGCGCGAAGTCTGCCATGGCCTGGGTGGTGACAGTGGTTTCGATCGCCATGATCGTTCATCTGTTGCGTTAAACGGATTGCCCCGGCTTCGGCTGGGGCAATCGTTCGTGTCCGCGCGCGCTTAGCAACTTGTGGAGCGCCTGCTGTTGGCACTCCGAACGCGTTCACTTTCTTAGCTCATCACCACAGCAAATCGCTGTCGGGCAGGAGCTTCCGCCAGTTTATTGATTCAAACTCTGGCGCGTCCGGAATGCCGGCGACGCGCGACGCCAAAGGACTCACCCTTGCCGGTGACAGCAGCTCGCGCATGGCCGCCAACTCCTCGGGGTCCGGCGATGGCCTGGTGACTTTCTTCCATCGATCGCGATGGGGATCCAGCCTGCCCCCGATCCAGCACTCGGCGAAACGCATCGCCTGCCGGTAGCTCGCCGCGCGCACCTCCTTTTGCTTTCCCGCCCATCTCAGATCTAGGCGGCCGTCGTGATGAGCAGACGCCATCGCACCGTAGTTCCACATCAGGACGCTCATCCTGGTGTGGTGTTCCCAACGCGATACGAGGGCGGAAGCGGGCGGCGCATGGCGGCGATTCTAGGCCTGGCTGTCTCATCAAGCGCGATGCCGACGCGCTGGCCAGCGGCGCTGGTCAGGCCCCGGCGTCATAGCAAACCTGCGGCGACCACATGCCGAGCCTTATATAAGTTCGGAATTTTGGGATGACCATCGGAAACAGGTAATAAAGGTAATACGACGAAAAACAGGGCTAATTCTCCTGTCATATCAGAGAGTTAAGAGACAATTTCAAAGGTAATAAAAGGGTAACGGCGGTTAATCTTGTTGCCTTTTCCGAAGGTAACATCAGGCGAAAATGGAACCCTTTTAAATCAATGGCTTGGCTTGATGTTACCTCCCGTGTTACCTCAGATTACCTCCAGAGGTAACATCGATAACCGCTATAGAATCAATGGGTTGGACAGGATTTCAGGGGGCAAATTACCTGTTACCCCGTTCCGATGGGCATCCAAATTTTTCGGCCTGCCCGTCGAGGCCGCTGGATCGCGCAAGAACGGCGCTGTACGCGTGCCGCCTTCGCAGGGTTCCGCAGGCTCGCCTACGCCGCGCCGGTCCGTGGGCCGCTCGCGCCTGCTACGGCGGCCCGAAGCGCCGTCCGCAGGGGTGCGGAAATCCGGGCGGTTTAGACCGCAGGCGTGGCGGGGCGACGACTGCGCGCGCCAGGTACCGATTGCGTAATGTGCATGTGTTATCGTTTTGTGAACGTTCATACGGACATGAGCCTTGGCAAAGCCATCGCACTGGAAGGAACTACGGCTTGCGCAAGCCCGACAGCGTCGGTGCCTGCGGCGTCGCCGAAGAAGGAGAACGCGGCTTGAAAGAAGATATGTCCGCCGTACTGTCGCAGCGCTCGTCGCGCCTCCCCAGTCTCACGCTGGCTCGAGACGGTCTGTCCCTACAATTTCTCCCCCCGCCGCCTTGGATCTGGAGGAGAATTACGCTCAGACGATCCAGCTCTTGAGAGACATTCGCTTAGCGGCGGATGTTTATTCGGCCAGGTTCATGCTCGACATGCGCTTGGTGAAGTTCATTAGCCCGGCTGCTGCTCTGTTGCTGACGGCCGAATGTGATCGGTGGCGGCTAAAGACTGGCGGCAAAAAGCTAAGAGCCTTGGAAGTTGATGAATGGGAGCCTAGCGTTCGCCGGAGACTGGCAGAAATGGGCTTTTTTCAGGTACTAGGCGCCACATGTAGCGTTAAAGATCAGCCAGTGGAGGGCGAAGATCAGTTTGTTCCGTTCCTCAGTGGGACTAAAAGTCCAGGTGAGCCGGCCAGAACATTGCGAACAAGTATCGAAAGCTTCGGGCCTCAGGTTGTTGATCGGTCGGCTCTCTACGATGGCTTGGTAGAAGCAATGACCAACGTCAACAAACACGCCTACCGAAGCGGTAACTCGCTTTGGCATTTGTGGTGGATCTCGGCTTCAGTGAATTTGAGTACCAACCATCTAACCGTCATGGTTGTCGACCATGGGCAAGGTATCGCGAGGACCCTCCCAAAAAGTGGAGTCTGGGAAGAGGTCCGAGACTGGCTAGGTGACAGGTCTAGGAACGACTCGCTGCTAGTTGAAGCGGCGTTCAACGTGGAGGGAACAAACCGCTCTTCCACAGGTCTGGAGAATCGTGGCAAAGGTTTGCGGGAAGACGTAAAGGGCTACGTTGATTCCTATGTTGATACACACAATTCAAGTGCTGCCCTGCACGTCATCACCAATAAAGCCCGGTATCGCTATGAGCGCGACCAACTACGAAGCACAACAACCGCAGGCGCGCTTCCAAGCGAGTTTGGCGGCACATTCATTCAATGGGACATCGAGGACTACGGCCATGCGCCAGAAGACCATTGATATTGGCCTTGACTTCTCGAGAGTGCCTGCGGGCAGGCATCCTGAGGACGGTGACTATAGTGGGCAAGAGTTCCGCGACACGATGCTCAAGCCTGCACTCCAACAGTATGAGCGCGTCGAAGTAGTGTTAGATAACACCGAGGGATTCGGCTCATCCTTTCTGGAAGAGGCGTTTGGCGGGCTGGTACGCAACGGGTTTACCAAGGACTTCTTGAAGAAGCACCTCGTGATCATTGCAAACGCTGCACCAAGTCAGCGTTACCGTAAGAAGATCTTGGACTACATCAACGACGCGGACTAAATAGATGCCCGGTAGCCCTTGGGATGGGACGATCGCTGCCGTTGTTGGCGGCGTCGTCGGAGCGGTTTCCGGCGGGCTTGCGTCTTGGGCTGTCAACCACTATTTCGCGAAGCAGAATCGCGCACATAGCAGGATCGACCAAGCCGAAGTGCTGGTCGATGGCCTCCGAGAACTTTCGATGGCGTACTGGCGATCCAGTGGGAAGAATGATCCCACGGAGCGGCTCATTATTACCAAGCTCGAAGCACTCGGTAGCAAACTGGACCTGCTGCGATCGCGCAGGCACATCTCAAGCGATGCTTTCGAGAGAGCCGAATTGGCGCTGTCAGAGCTCTATGATGTGGTTACCGGTGGGACATTTCAGGGCACTAATAGACAAGTCGACTCAGCTAGAGTTTCCCGGATCAGGGAACTCTGCGACGAAATAAACAGGGTTCTCTAATCCCCCCTTGTTCAGGTCGCACTCCTGCCCAGCTCAAGCGGTCGGAATCGGATCACGTCGTCACCGATCCATTCGTTGGCCTTTTCCATTCGCGTCTGCATGGGTTCCAGTTCGATAGCGTCCCACACCTTCACCGTGCCGATGATGCAGCGATTGATTGAGTCCATCGCCGCAGGCCGCCCTGCCAAGGGCCCGCAGCCCGAACTCAAGCCCTATCCGAGCAAGGCCAATCACATGCTGCGATTCCTGCGCCTGTTGTTCAATTGGGGCATCCGGCACGGCTACTGCAAACACAACCCCTGTGCGGGCGTGAAGCAGGTGGAGGAAGTCGGCGACCACAAGATGCCCTCACCCGAGGCATTCGCGATCATGCAGGAATTCCTGCAGGTGCGCGGTCGGCGCAAGGCCCACACACGCGGCAGCGTTCCGCCCTACCTGCACGCGGTCTGCACGCTGGCCTACAACCTGCGCGCGCGAGGCATCGAGGTCAACACATTGACCGACGCCCACTACACCGAGGGCGGCATCCTGACCAGTCGTCGGAAGGTTCTCGGGACAACATCACGCTGTGGAACGAAGAGATGCGCGCCGCGTGGGATTGGCTGACCGCCTATCGTAGCGAGGTGATGGAGAAAAATGACCGGCCGGTGCCGATTCGCCCCGCGCTTCGCCGGCTCCTCGTGACAGAAACCGGGACACCGTTGAGCAAGTCGGCGCTGGATTCTGCGTGGCAGCGTGCGATCGCCACGGCGATTCAGGACGGCGTTCTGCCGGAAAGCGAGCGCTTTAGCCTGCACGGCCTGAAACATCGCGGGATGAGCGACACGATCGGGAATATCGCCGACGTGCAGGACGCGGCCGGGCACGTGACGCCGACGATGGCGATTCGATACCACCACAAGCTGCAGACGGTGAAGCCACCGGAGCGGCAGAAGTCATGAGTGTACGACCCAAAAAAACCGCCGGCCCCGGCGGGTTTTTTTCGTCCTGCAGGAAGGCGTGGAACATCGCGCGAGGCGCGAATTTTCCCAAGAATTTTCCCAAACCGCCTATTTCGGGGTCGCGGGGCACACGTAAGTGATTGACGTGATTGGTGGGCCGTGAAGGATTCGAACCTTCGACCAAAAGATTAAAAGTCTTCTGCTCTACCGACTGAGCTAACGGCCCATGCACCCGGCATTGCGCCGGGGTGCGAATTCTACCCCAGCTTGGGGCGGCTGAAAAACCCGGGGTTCAGGTGTAGCGAGTCGGATCCGCCACGCCGGCATCGGCGAAGCCCGCCGCGCGCAGCCGGCAGGCGTCGCAATGACCGCAGGCGCGTCCCTGCTCGTCGGCCTGGTAGCACGACACGGTCTCCGAGAAATCCACGCCCAGGCGCAGGCCCTCGCGCACGATATCCGCCTTGCCCATCTTCATCAGTGGCGCGTGGATGCGCAGCCCCGCGCCCTCCACACCGGCTTTGGTGGCCAGGTTGGCGAGCTTCTCGAACGCGTCGATGAACTCCGGCCGGCAGTCGGGATAGCCGGAATAGTCGACGGCATTGACGCCGCAGAAGATGTCGGCCGCGCCCAGCACCTCGGCCCAGCCCAGCGCCACCGACAGCATGATGGTGTTGCGGGCCGGCACGTAGGTGACCGGGATGCCGCCACCGCCGGCCTCGGGCACGTCGATATCGTCGGTCAGGGCGGAGCCGCCAATGCTGCGCAGATCCACGTGCACGGTCTTGTGCGCGACGGCACCCAGTGAACGGGCGACGCGGTCGGCGGCCTCCAGTTCCGAGGTATGGCGCTGACCGTAGCGCACGCTCAGGGCGTGCACCGCATAGCCGTGCTCACGGGCGATGGCGACAACGACGGCGGAATCCATGCCACCGGAGAGAAGGACGACGGCTTTTTTCATGGGGGAATCGGGAAATCGGGAAATCGGGAAATCGGGAAATCGGGAAATCGGGAAATCGGGAAAGAGCGTCCGGCTTTTGCCCCGTTGAAAAAGGGCTACCGGCATTTCGCGCGCGACACCCGATACGATACGGACGGCGCCTGCTTCCGGTGCTAGCGGCCCGGCTCGTCGTTCCAGAGCAGCTTGTGCAGTTGCATCTGGAAGCGTACCGGCAACTTGTCCTCGACGATCCAGTCCGCCAGCTGGCGTGGCTCCAGTTCGGACTTGGATGGCGAGAACAACACGTCACAGCGCTCGGCAAGGCGATGCCCCGCCACCATGTCGCGCGCCCAGTCGTAATCGGCGCGCCCGCACAGGACAAACTTCACCTGATCGCGCGGGGTGAGCAGCGGCAGGTTCTCCAACCGGTTGCGATCCATTTCGCGGGAGCCGGGCGTCTTCAGATCCACCACCCGCGAAACCCGTGGGTCCACTTCGGCGATATCGAGCGCTCCGGAAGTTTCCAGCGAAACGTCGTAACCGGCATCGCACAGACGACGAAGCAGGATCAGGCAGCGCTTCTGCGACAGGGGTTCTCCACCGGTCACGCAGACATGACGGACGCCGTGGCGGGCCACTTCCACCAGGATGGCGTCGATGTCCCACCATTGGCCGCCATAGAACGCGTACTCGGTATCGCAATACTGGCAACGCAGCGGGCAGCCGGTCAGGCGCACGAACACCGTGGGCCAGCCAGCGGTATTGGCCTCGCCCTGCAGGGACAGGAAGATTTCCGTCAGCTTCAGGCGTTCCTGGGCAACGGACTCGGACGTGGGGACAGCGTTCATGGCGGCACATTATCGCCTGTCGGCGGGCCGGCCGTCGGGCGGTTTCAGGGAATTGCGTTCAGCGAGGATCGGCGGGCGGAAGATACATCCGGCAAACACCCCGAATCCGGGCCAGGAGGGCCGTTGTCGGACGCCAGCTCAGCGCAGCCGACCGAGCTGGATGGCCTTCAGCCGATCATCGGCGGTACGGGCGACATCGCTGCCCGGGTACCGGCTGACCACGTCGGCCAGAGTACGTTCGGCGGCATCGACCTTGCCCAATCCGTACTCGCACAAGCCCAGCTTGAGCAGCGAGCCCGGGGCCTTGTCGTGGGTGGGATATCGCTCCATCAGCGCGCGAAACTGCTCCGCGGCCAGGGCATAGTTCTGGGTGACGTAGTAGCTTTCGCCGAGCCAGTACAGCGCATTGGGCGCGTAAACACCGCTGGGGTACGCCTGCAGGAACGCGGTGAACAGCTGCGCCGACCCGACATAGTCGCCGGACTTCAGCTTTTCGAACGCCTGGTTGTAGGCGGTGCGTTCGTCCCCGGCCTGGGCCAGGGAGCCGGGGTCGCCATGCACGGATGGCGCCGGTTCGACCGCTGCCGCCACCGGCGGATTCGCCGGCGAAGTACCGCCGCCGCTGGTCGCGGGTGCCGCAACAGGCGGCGTCGCACCGCCTTCCATGCGGTTCAGCCGGCCATCCAGATCCAGGTACTGATCACGGTTGCGCTGCTGGAACTCCTGCAGATCGTGCTGGAGCTTCTCGAGCTGCGCCCGCAATTCACGGATTTCACCTTCCTGCTGGCTCAGGCGGTTCAACAATTCCATGTTGGCCTGCGAGTTGTTGGCCTTGGCTTCCAGCGCCGTGACGCGGTCCGCCAGACTCTGTCGCTGCGCCCAGGCTGGAGCGGCGGCCACCAGGGCCGCCGCCGTGACCAGCAGAAAACGCTTGCCGATCGACATCGCGCTCATCGCTTATTTGGCGGTGTAGACGATCTCGACGCGACGGTTCTGCGCCCAGCACGACTCGTTGGATTCGGTGCAGATCGGACGCTCTTCGCCGTAGCTCACCACGCTCAGCTGGCTGCCGGAGCCGCCGTTGGCCTGCAGCGCGGACGACACGGCGTTGCCGCGGCGCTCGCCCAGGCCCTGGTTGTAGGCGCGGCTGCCGCGCTCGTCGGCATGGCCTTCCAGGGTGATGCGCGAGGACGGACGGTCACGCAGGTACTTGGCATGGCAGCCCATGATTGCCTGGAATTCGGGCTTCAGCGAATCCTGGTCCAGGTCGAAGTACACCACGCGCTGGCGCAGGCAGGCATCGGTGTCCAGGTCGTTCGGGCCGTAGACGCCGGAGGTGGTGGGTTCGGTCGGGGTGGTGGGCGTGGTGGTGGTGGTATCGGTCGGCTGGGTCTCCTTGACCGCCTTCTTGCAACCGGCCAGCACGGCCACGGACATCAGGGACAGCATCAAAACACGGGCAGTGTTGTTCATCGTCATTCCTTCGGCTTCTCGCAGGGATGGGGGTAAAACCGTAGACGTCATCTTAACGCTTTGCACGGTACGGCGACCATGCCGGTTCGCGTACATCGCCATCAGCCAGCACCAGCCGCTGGCGGACCCGGCCATCGGCGGACACCGCATACAGTACGCCTCTTCCACCTTCGCGGGCGGCGTAGAGGACCATGCTGGCATTGGGGGCAAAGCTCGGGGACTCGTCCAACGAGCCCGGCGACAGGGTCGACCAGCGCGGCGAACCCAGGCTGCGGTCCATCAGCGCGATGCGATAGGTATTGCCGCTGCCCTGTGCGACCGCGATCTTCTTGCCGTCGTAGGAAATCTTGGGCGAGGCGTTGTAGCTGCCTTCAAACGTAACCCGGCTTGCGGATCCGCCGCTGGCCGGCACCTGATAGATCTGCGGGCGACCGCCGCGATCGGAAGTGAAGTAGAGGGTGGCGCCGTCCGGGCTCCAGACCGGTTCCGTGTCGATGCTGGACTGGTTGGTCAGCTGGCGCAGTTGCCGGCTGGCGATGTCCATCACGTAGATTTCCGGATTGCCGCTGCGCGACAGGGTCAGCGCGAGGCGGCCGCCGTCCGGCGAGAACGAAGGGGAACCGTTGATGCCGCGGAAGCCGGAGACCTTCTGGCGCGCGCCGGTGGTGATGTCCTGGATGAAGACGGCCGAGTTGCCGCCTTCGTAGCTGACATAGGCCAGGCGGCGGCCATCCGGGCTCCAGGACGGCGACAGCAGCGGCTCGGAGGAACGCACCACGGTCTGCGGATTGAAGCCGTCCGAATCGGCGATCATCAGCGCGTAGCGCGCGCCCTTGCCGGCACCACTGGCGGTGACGTAGGCGATCCGGGTCCAGAACGCGCCGGGAATGCCCAGGATCTTTTCGTAGATGGCGTCGGCCATCTGGTGGGCGACATCGCGCATGGCATTGGCGCGGGCGGTCATCGCCAGACCCAGCAGCCGCTCCTGCTTGGCCACGTCGAACAGCTCGTATTCCACCCGGTAGCCGCCGTCACCGGCGTCGACCACGCGGCCAACCACCAGATAGTTCTGCTTGAGCGCGCGCCAGGTCGGGTACTGGATTTCGCCGCCCCGGGTCGGGCGTTCGACGATGCTGGCTTCCGGCAGGGTGCGGAAGGAGCCGGACCGCTCCAGATCCGCGCGGACCACGCCGGCGACATCCGTCTGTGGCGCGCCGGCGGAGCCTTGGTAGGGCATCGGCACGACGGTGATGGGCAGGGCCGAGGCGTTTCCGCCGATGATGTCGATGTCCAGGCCCCGCTCCTGCGCGGAGGCGGCGAATGACAGCAGCAGGAGAGTCAGGAGGGAAAGCCAGCGCGGCAGCGTCTTCATGGCAGGTCGGGGTTTCTCGGTCTGTCTGAACGGGAAGGGATAGCAGCTTGTGCGTGAACGTTTTCGCAATCATGAACGAGGCCGTTCAGGCTCGCGATTCTGTCAGCGTTCCTGCGCTTCGAATGTGAAAAACAGGGTGCGGGAGAACACGCTCTCGAAACCCCGGTAGGGCAGCGGCTGCGCCAGCAGGACCGCGGCTTCGATCGACCGGCGCCCCGCCTCGTCATACGGGCAGCTCGAATCGACCTTGGCGTCGATGACCTCGCCGCCGGGCAACTGGCGAATGGTGATGCGGCAGCGCTGGCCCAACGGCACGGTATCGGGCCGGTTCCACTTGTCGCTCACGGCGCGCTGGATGGCGGCGGCGTACTGGGCGGTCAGATCGGTACTGGTGCCGCCCTGCCCCGGCTGGCCGCCGCTGGCCCGGCTGGTGGCCGGCGTGGCCGCGCTGGCGGTGGCCGTGGCGCGCTGGGCCTGCACGTTCTGCAGCTGGCGCAGCTTCTGTTCGGCCATCTGGGCCTCACGGGCGGCCTGCTCGCGGCGGCGGCGGAGATCGGCCAGCTTCTTGTCGCGGTCGGCCTCTTCCTGCTGCTTGGCCAGTCGCTGCTTGTGCTCGGCTTCCTGCTGGCGCGCGCGTTCGGTCAGGTCGATCTGCTCCTGGCGGCGCTTCTCTTCCTGTTCTTCCAGCGCCTTCTGCTGGGAGATGGCCAGCCGGCTGGCGGCGTCCTGATCCTCGGTATCCGGCACCGGAATGCGTTCCTGGGCCTGCTGCTGGGGCGCCACCGGCGAATCCTGGGGGCGTGGCTCGGGCAGCGCCTGCGGCGGCGGAACCGTCTCTTCCTCGGCGGTTTCCTCGATCGGAGTCGGCATGGGTTCGGGCTTGGGCGCATTCTCCATCGCCTGCTGCGCGGCCCGGATGTCGGCGCTGGAGATATCCAGCGACGCTTCGATCACCGGCGAACCCGCAGCCGCGTCGAAATTGTGAGACGGCGACCACAGGTAGGCGGCCAGGAACAGCAGCGCGATCAGGACATGCACGCCGATCGCCAGTGCGATCGGAACAGCGAGATCGTCCTGTTCGGCCCGATGCCGGGGCGGGAGCGCGTCAGCGTGCATTGCCACCCGGCTGGCTCATCAGGCCGACTTTCTTCACCCCGGCCTGCTGCAGCATCACCATCGTGTCCATGACGCGCTGGTAATCCGAGGCGCCCGGCGCCGCGATGAACACCGGCGCATCGGGATTCTGGCTGACGAAGGCCTTCAGCTTGGCGGCCAGGGTCGGGCCGTCGAGTCGCTCCGGCTTGCCGCTTTCCAGGGTCAGCGTGTAGGCACCATCGGTGTTGACGCTGACGATGATCGGATCTTTCTTGCTCTCGACCGAACGGGCGTTCGATTTCGGCAGATCCACGTCCACGCTGAGGGTCAACAGCGGAGCGGTCACCATGAAGATGATCAGCAGCACCAGCATCACGTCGATATACGGCACGACGTTGATTTCGGACTTGAGCTTGCGGCGCTTGCGCACGCGGGAAATGGCGGCGGTCATGGCGGACTCCGCTTATTCGTCGCCCGAGGACTGGCGCTGCAGGATCGAGCTGAACTCCTCGGCGAAGGTTTCATAACGCACCGAGATGCGCTCGATCCGGGTGGTGAAGCGGTTGTAGGCCCATACCGCCGGAATCGCCACGAACAGGCCGATGGCGGTGGCGAACAACGCTTCGGAAATACCCGGCGCGACCGAGGCGATGCCCGCCTGCTCGCCACTGTTGAGCATGTCGTGCATGGTGACCATGATGCCGAACACGGTGCCGACCAGGCCGACGTACGGGGCGGTGGAACCGATGTTGGCCAGCAGTTCCAGGTTGCGTTCCAGTTGATCGACCTCGCGCGCATAGGTCGCGCGCATGGCGCGCTGGGCGCCTTCCAACTGCGCGCGCGGATCCAGCTTGCGCTTGTCGCGCAGGCGGGCGAATTCGCGGAATCCCGCCTCGAAGATGGCTTCCAGGCCGTTGACCACCCGGTTGCGATCGGCCGCGCTGGCGTAGAGCTTGCTCAGTTCGGCGCCGGACCAGAAGCGGCTCTCGAAGTCGTCGGCGTCGCGGTTGGCGGCCTTGAAGACTCGTGCCTTGCGGAAAATGATGATCCAGCTGATCAGCGAACCTGCCAGCAGCAGCACGACGATCAGTTTGACCGGCAGGCTGGCCTTGAGCATCAGCTCGAGGTAGTTGATGCCGCTGTGGGTGGCGGCGGCGGTCGCCTGGACGGCGGCGGCGGCGGTGTCCTCGGGCAGGGCTTCGACCACGGCGGCCAGGAGCGGTGCGATCATCCGGTATTCCTCGATGTTTCGGATTGGTCAGTTCGGTGTTTCGAACAGCTTGAATTCTTCGTACAACGCATCAGGCAGCGGTTTGGGTCTGAACCCCGCGGCGGAAAGCGCCGCGACCTTCACCTCCGCCGTCAGCAGGACTTCTTCGCCGCGCAGGACGCGCTGGGCGAAGATCACGCTGGCCCGCTTGCACCGGCGTAACACGAGTTCCACTCGCAGCAGGTCGTCCAGGCGCGCCGGTTTCAGGAAATCCAGCGTCATCGCGCGGACCGCGAAGACCAGATCGTGGTCTCCGCGCAGCCATTCCTGGCTATGGCCGCGCGCGCGCAGCCATTCCGTCCGCGCGCGTTCCAGGAACGCCACGTACTGCGCGTGGTACACCACGCCGCCAGCGTCGGTATCTTCCCAATAGACGCGTGTCGGCCAACTGAATAGCCGGGAAACGGCCTCATTGGTCTGCGATTGGGCGCTCAAAAGCGGGCTTCTCCGGAAACGGGGAACGGGAATCGGGCCATCCGGCTCAGAAAAGGTCTTCGCTGCCGGCGGCACCCGGCGCCTGTTCCCGCCTCGGCTTCAGCCCGAGATGCCGGTAGGCCTTGGATGTGGCCATGCGGCCGCGGGCGGTGCGGATCAGGTAGCCCTGCTGGATCAGGTAGGGCTCGATCACGTCTTCCAGCGTACCGCGCTCCTCGGACAGCGCGGCGGCCAGCGATTCCACTCCCACCGGTCCGCCATCGAAACTGTCGATGATGGTCCGCAGCATGCGGCGATCCAGTTCGTCGAAACCCTCCGGATCGACCTTCAGCATCTGCATGGCGGCATTGGCGACCGCGGGATCGATATGACCGGCGGCGCGGACCTGGGCGTAGTCGCGGACCCGCCGCAGCAGCCGATTGGCGATGCGGGGGGTGCCGCGCGAGCGGCGCGCGATTTCCGCCGCGCCTTCGGGCTCGCAGGGGATGTCCAGGATCCGCGCCGAGCGGCGCACGATGCTGGTCAGCTCCTCGGCGCTGTAGAACTCCAGCCGCTGGACGATGCCGAAGCGATCGCGCAGCGGCGCGGTCAGCAGGCCGGCGCGGGTGGTCGCACCGATCAGGGTGAAGGGCGGCAGATCCAGCTTGATCGAGCGCGCGGCGGGGCCCTCGCCGATCATGATGTCGATCTGGAAGTCCTCCATCGCCGGATACAGCACTTCCTCGACCACCGGCGACAGGCGGTGGATCTCGTCCACGAACAGCACGTCGTGCGGCTGCAGGTTGGTCAGCAGCGCGGCCAGATCACCGGCCTTCTCGATGACCGGGCCGGAGGTGACCCGCATGTTGACGCCCAGCTCGTTGGCGATGACGTGGCTCAGGGTGGTCTTGCCCAACCCCGGGGGCCCGAAGATCAGCACGTGATCCAGCGCCTCGCCGCGCCCCTTGGCCGCCTGGATGTAGATGTCCAGTTGCTCCCGCACCGGCTTCTGGCCGAGATATTCGTCCAGCCGCTTGGGCCGGATGCTGGCCTCGATGGCCTCGTCTTCGCGGGTGGCGCCGGAGGCGATGATGCGGTCTTCGGTCATGCCGCCATTATGGGGCAAACCGCCATGGAAAAAGGGCCGGATGTCGATGCCATCCGGCCCGGGCGTGGCTCAGATCTCGACCTGCGCGCCCAGCTCGACCAGGCGATTGCCGGGAATGCGGAAGAAGCCGGTCGCGGGCGCCGCGTTGCGATGCATGACCGCGAACAATTTGTCGCGCCAGACCGGCATGCCCCGATGGGCGGTGGCGACGATGCTTTCGCGACTGGCGAAATAGGTCGTCTCCATCGGATCGAAATAGATGCCGCCGCGATCGCAGGAACGCATCAGCGCCTGTGGCACGTCCGGTGTCTCCATGAAGCCGAACTTGACGATGACCCGGTAGAACTCGTCGCCGATGGAGTCGATCTTCAGGCGTTTCTCCATCGGTGCGAATGGCACCGGCAGGGTTTCCACGGTCAGGAACACGTTGCGTTCGTGCAGCACCTTGTTGTGCTTGAGGTTGTGCAGCAGCGCGTGCGGCACCATGCCGGTCTGCGCGGTCAGGAACACCGCCGTACCCGGCACCCGCACCGGCGGCGCCAGCATCAGGCCGGGCAGGAAAGTGTCCAGCTGGATGCCTTCCTTGCGGATCTCGGCGCTGAGCAGTTCACGGCCGCGGCGCCAGGTGCGCAGCAGGGTGAACACGAGGATGCCCAGCACCACCGGGAACCATGCGCCCTGGAAGAACTTGGCGCCGTTGGCGAACACGAAGCCGACGTCGACCACGAAGAACACCACGCACAACGCGATGACCACGCCGCTGCCCTTCGGCCACAACGCACGCGCCACCAGCGCCAGCAGCAACGTGTCGATCAGCATGGTCGCGGACACCGAGATGCCGTAGGCCGCTGCAAGGCGGGTCGAATCCTGGAACATCAGCACCACGGTCAGCACCGCCACCATCAGGATCCAGTTGATGCCCGGGATGTAGATCTGGCCGATGGTGTCGTGCGAGGTGTGCTTGATCTGCATGCGCGGGATGTAGCCCAGCTGCATGGCCTGGCGCGCCACCGAGAAGGCGCCGGTGATGACGGCCTGCGACGCGATCACCGCCGCCAGGGTGGCCATCACGATCATCGGATACAGCGCCCAGCGCGGCACGGACTCGTAGAAGGGGTTCACCACCGCGGCCGGATGATCCAGCACGAACGCGCCCTGCCCCAGGTAGTTCAGGAACAGGCACGGCAACACCAGGATGTACCAGGCATAGCGGATCGGCTTGATGCCGAAATGGCCCATGTCCGCGTACAGCGCCTCGCCGCCGGTCACCGCCAGCACGACCACGCCCAGGATCAGGACCGACTGCCAGCCATGCTGGATGAAGAAGCGGGCACCCCACAGCGGGTTCAGCGCCTTGAGCACTTCCGGCGCGTCGATGATGTTGCCGATGCCGATCGCCGCCAGCGACAGGAACCACACGACCATGATGGGCCCGAACACGCGGCCGACCTTCTGGGTACCGAACCGCTGGGCCATGAACACCGCCAGCAGGATCACGATGGTGATCGGCACGATGAAGCGATCCAGCGCCGGGGCGGCGACCTCCAGGCCTTCCACCGCGCCCAGCACGGAGATGGCCGGGGTGATCACGCCGTCGCCGAAGAACAGCGAGGCGCCGAAGATGCCGAGGATGCCGACCACGTAGGCGGTGCGCGAGCCCTTCTTGAGGGTGCGCTGGGTCAGCGCCATCAGCGCCATGATGCCGCCTTCACCTTCGTTGTCGGCGCGCATGATGATGGAGACGTACTTCACCGTCACCACGATCATCATGGCCCAGAACACCAGCGACAGGATGCCCAGCACGGTGTCGTGGTTGGCCTGCAGGTGGAAGTGTTCCGAGAAGGCTTCCTTCAGCGTGTACAGCGGGCTGGTGCCGATGTCGCCGAACACCACGCCGGCCGCGGCGATGACCAGGCCAGGCAGGCCCTGTTGCGTGCCATGCGGATGGCCGTGGCCGTGGCCGCCGGAGGACGAAGCGGCCGAAGGAGAGGAAGCGGATGCGGACATGGCGGGGTAGAGGCTAGCGCGCGGGAAGTGAGGAAAGGCTCTAGACAGTTCAGCGCAGGGCCGACTGCAATGCCTTGCGGATGATGGTGGCCGCGTCGTCGCCGTTGCCGGCGGCGTCGCGGGCCATGCGCGCGGCCTCGGCCGGCTTGTAGCCGAGCTGCTGCAGCGCGATGGTGGCTTCGGATTGCGGATCCACCGGCAGGCTGGCGCTCATGCCGCCGCCGCCCAGATCCGCCGCGCGATCGCGCAGCTCCACCACGATGCGCTCGGCGGTCTTCTTGCCGATGCCGGGAATGCGGGTCAGCGCGGTCACGTCGCTGGCCTGGACCATCCGCGCGAACTCGTCGACGCTGACGCCGGACAGCACCGCCAGCGCGATCTTGGCGCCGATGCCGCTGACCTTCTGCACATCGCGGAACAGGCGGCGCTCGCCCTCGCGCAGGAATCCGTACAGCGAGACGCTGTCTTCCTTCTGCGCATAGTGGGTGAACAGGGTGACCTCGCGGCCGATGTCGGGCAGATCGTAGAAGGTGCTCATCGGCGCCTCCAGTTCGTAACCCACCCCGCCCACGTCGATGATCAGCCACGGGGGCTGCTTGTGCGAAAGAATGCCGCGCAGTCGTCCGATCATGCTGCCCTCCGGGCACGGGAATAGGGAATCGGGAATGGAGAATCGGAAGAGCGCCTCGACGGCCTCCATCCATTCCCCATTCCCCATTCTCGATTCCCATGGAGAATCACTTGCGACTCCATGCCTGGCGGGCATTGACGCCCAGGCGGTTGGCGGTGGCGCGCACGTGCGCATGGGTGATGGCCACCGCCAATGCATCGGCGGCGTCGGCCTGCAGCTTGCCGTGCAGGCCCAGCATGATGCCGACCATGTGCTGGATCTGGTGTTTCTCGGCGCTGCCCTTGCCGACCACGGCCAGCTTCACTTCCTTGGCGGCGTATTCGTGCACCGGCAGATCGCGCAGGACCACCGCGCAGATCGCCGCGCCGCGCGCCTGGCCCAGCTTCAGCGCGGAATCCGGGTTGCGGGCCATGAACACCTTCTCGATGGCGACTTCATCGGGGCGCCAGATCTCGATGATTTCGGCCAGCCCGGTCAGCAGGCATTTGAGCCGCTGCGGGAAATCCTCCGCGCCCAGCAGCACCAGCGGCGCATGATGCACATGCGTGGTCCGCCCGGCGCCATCCACATCGATGATGCCGACGCCCGTGCGCTGCGAACCCGGATCGATGCCTAGGATGCGGGTCATTCTGGGCGGGAATCGGCAATCGGGAATCGGGAATCGAAAGAGCGGCTCCCTACGGCGGAACCTTGCTCGCCCGGAATCGGAAAGAGGACTGGCTGACGATTCTCCATTCCCGATTCCCGATTCCCGTCGCTGTTACGCATACGCATCCGCGCCGAGTTCGGCGTTGGAATAGACGTTCTGCACGTCGTCCAGATCCTCGAGCATGTCCAGCAGCTTGACGACCTGCTTGGCGGTGTCGCCCTGCACGGCGATGTCGTTGTCGGCGCGGAAGGTCACTTCGGCCTGGTCAGCCGCCAGGCCGGCGGCATCCATCGCATCCTTCACCGCCTGGAAGGCGTCGGGTGCGGTGATGACGTCGATGGAACCATCGTCGGCATACACCACCACGTCGTCCGCGCCAGATTCAATGGCGGCCTCGGTGATCTTCTCCTCGTCCGCACCGGGCGCGTAGCTGAGCACGCCCAGTCGCTTGAACATGAAGGCCACCGAGCCTTCCGTGCCCATGTTGCCGCCGCATTTGCTGAACGCGTGGCGGACATCGGCCACGGTGCGCACGCGGTTGTCGGTCAGGCAGTCGACGATCACCGCCACGCCGCCGGGCGCGTAGCCTTCGTAGCGCACTTCCTCGTAGACCACGCCTTCCAGCTCGCCGGTGGCTTTCTTGACGGCGCGCTCGATCACGTCTTTGGACATGTTGGCCACCAGGCCCTTGTCCATCGCCACCCGCAAGCGCGGATTGTTGTTGGGATCGCCCCCGCCCGCCCTCGCGGCCACGCCGATTTCACGGATGATCTTGGTGAAGATCTTGCCGCGCTTGGCGTCGCTGGCGTTCTTGCGGGCTTCGATCGAGGGTCCTCTACCCATGGGTCTTCCGGAACAAGGCTGCTGGCGGGGCCGCGATTCTACTCCATCGCGCCGGCCCGGCCGTTACCCGCCGGGGTTTCACGATTCACGCCGGGACCGGCCGTCGCCCCGGTTTCACGCGCTTCCGGATGGGCGAAGCGGCCATGGCGCAGGAAGCAGGCCGCCTGATGGGCGGCCTCGGCGGAAAACACCAGGCCGGTATGACTGGCGGCGACGATGCAATGATCACTCAGGCCGGGCAGCCGGGTTTCCTCCACCGACACCGTGCCGTCGGAATCTCCCTCGAACCGGGCCAGCAGGCGGCCGAATCCGCGCGCGACATTGCCGGCGACCATGCCCACCTGCGCCGTTCCCTCCCAGGTCCGGCAACCGGACAGCAGCAACGGGCCGCTGCGCCCCAGTGCGTGGGAACTCCAGGCATGCCGGGCCAGATTGCGTGCGGTCAGGCTGCCGCGCAGCGGCGAACCCAGGCAGACCACCCGCGCGACCGGCAGCTCCGGCGCGCGCCGCAGGGTTTCCAGGGCGACGATGCCGCCCAGGCTGTGGCCGACCAGGGCGGTGGGACCGTCATTGGCATGCAAATGGTCGATCAGGCGCGGGATGGCGTTCTCGGGCCCTCCGAACACGCTGTCATAGCCGAAGACCTCGGCATCGAATCCCTCCGCGCGCAGTCGCCAGGCCAGCGGCGCGACCCAGGAGCGGGCGTTCCAGATGCCATGGAGGATGAGGACGCGGGGACGGGGTGCGGAGGAAGGCGCCATGATCCCAGTCTGGCCGAATCAGGCGTGGCAATCCAATCGATCGGATGGGCGTGCCTGCGGCTCGGCGCGGGCGATCCGTCGCAGGATGAACTCGTGGTCGCGCACGCGGCCGACCGGGAATTCGTAGTCACCCACCTTCTCGAAACCGTAGCGGGCATAGAAACGCTGGGCGCCGAAATTCCGCGACCACACGCCGATCCACAGCGTGCGCGGCCCGTCGCGTTCCAGCCAGGCCAGCGCGGTGTCGCACAGGCGCGCGCCCCAGCCGCCGTTCTGGTGCGTTTTCAGCACGTACAGGCGCTTGAGTTCGCCATCACCGGCGGCCACGTCCGCATGCGGCAGGCCACACGGGCCCGCCGCGGCGTGGCCGACCGCCACGCCATCGGCTTCCAGCAGCCATACCGCGTAGTCGGGGTGGGCCAGGATGATGCGCTGCTTGTCCACCGCATAGGCGTCTGCCAGGAAGGCCTGCAGATCTTCCGGCGGATACAGGTGGCCGAAGGTCTCGACGAACGTGCGCGCCGCCAGCGCCGACAGGGTTCCGGCGTCTTCCGGGGTGGCGCGGCGGATCTCCACGGTCACTCTTCCTCGTCGTCCTCGTCCGACTCGTCTTCCTCTTCGGCGTCCTCGTCGTCCTCGCCTTCTTCCTCGTCTTCGTACTCGTAATCGTCTTCGCCGAAGTCCTCGCCATCCCAGCGACCCTCGCCGTCCGGCACGAAGGTCAGCGCCATCGCGGCGGGCGAGGTGCCGATGCGCACCACCCAGCCACCGAACACGCGGGCGCGCTCGGTCACCAGACCGGCGTCGGTCCCTTCATTGCCCAGCTTTTCCCACTGCAGCGAAAACGCGAACTCGGTCATGCCATTGCTCCGGAAGAAAGAAAGTCCCCTCATGGGGAATCAGGTGGCGAACGCCGCCCGACGGATGGGAGAAGCATCCTCCGGGGCACGCCGCTTGAAGGCCGCCCGGAGGAGGACGCGGCCCCGCCAAGGCGGAGCCGCGCGTTGTTTCATTGCGCCTTCGGCGCGACCGGCCGCACCTGGACGTGCAGCTCGGCCAACTGCGCGTCGGGAATCGGCGAGGGTGCGCCGGTCATCAGGCACTGCGCGGTTGTGGTCTTGGGGAACGGGATCACGTCGCGGATCGATTCGGTGCCCGCCATCAGCGCGGCGATGCGATCGATGCCGAAAGCGATGCCGCCATGCGGCGGCGCGCCGAACTTGAGCGCGTCCAGCAGGAAGCCGAATTTGGCCTCCGCCTCTTCCGCATCGATGCCCAGCAGCTCGAACACCGCGCTCTGCATGTCCGGGCGATGGATGCGGATCGAACCGCCGCCGATCTCGTTGCCGTTGAGCACCATGTCGTAGCCGCGCGACACCGCGGTCTTCGCATTCGCGCGCAGATCGGCGATGTCGTCCACCGCGGGCGCGGTGAAGGGATGGTGCAGGGCGACGTAGCGCTGCGCTTCCTCGTCCCATTCGAACATCGGGAAGTCGGTGACCCACAGCGGACGCCAGCCGTCGGCAACACGACCGAATTCCTTGCCGGCCTTCAGGCGCAGGGCGCCCATGAAATCGGAAACCTTGTTGTAGCCGCCGGCGCCGAAGAACACGATGTCGCCGTTGCCCGCGCCCACATGCGCCAGCAGCGCGGCGAACGCGTCCTCGCCGAAGAACTTCTGGATCGGCGAACTGATTTCGCCGTTGTCGGCGATCTTGATGTAGGCCAGGCCCTTGGCGCCGTACTTGGCGGCATGCGCGGCGTACTCGTCGATCTGCTTGCGCGACAGGCTGGCGCCGCCCGGGATGCGCAGTGCGGCGACGCGGCCGTCGGCATCGTTGGCGGCGGCGGTGAACACGGCGAATTCGCTGTCCTTGACCAGCGCGGCGACGTCGACCAGTTCCAGATCGATGCGCAGGTCCGGCTTGTCCGAACCGTAGCGGCGCATCGCCTCGGCCCAGGTCATGCGCGGGAAGGGATCGGCCAGGTCGGCGGACATCACTTCCTTGAAGATGTCGCGGATCATGCCTTCCACGGTGTCCTGCACGTCGCGCTCGCGCACGAAGGCGAACTCCATGTCCAGCTGGGTGAACTCCAGCTGGCGATCGGCGCGCAGCGCCTCGTCGCGGAAGCAGCGCGCGATCTGGTAATAGCGATCGAAGCCGGCGACCATCAGGATCTGCTTGAACAGCTGCGGCGACTGCGGCAGCGCGTAGAACTCGCCCGGATGCAGGCGCGCGGGCACCAGGAAGTCGCGCGCGCCCTCCGGGGTGGCCTTGGTCAGGATCGGCGTCTCGATGTCCTGGAAACCGCGCGCGTCCAACCAGCGGCGCAGGGCCTGCACCAGCTTGATGCGGGTGCGCTGCATGCGCTGCATCTCCGGGCGGCGCAGATCCAGGTAGCGGTACTTGAGGCGGATGTCCTCGCCGGCGTTCTCGTGCGCGTGGAATGGCAACGGTTGCGCCTTGTTGAGCACGCTGATGCGGGTGGCGACGATTTCCACCTTGCCGGTGGGAATCTTCTCGTTGACGCTGTGGCGCGCGCGCACCACGCCTTCGACCTGCAGCACGTCCTCGTAGCCCAGATCCACGGCCACCGCGAATGCGTCGGCGGCATTCCGATCGCCAGCCGCTGGCTCCACCGTCACCTGCACGATGCCTTCGTGGTCGCGCAGATCGATGAAGCACACGCCGCCGAGGTTGCGGGCAACGTCGGTCCAGCCGCACAGGGTGACGGTCTGGCCGATCATGGCCTCGTTGATGAGGCCGCAGTAATGGGTACGCATGGGGGCTCCGCGAGTTGCATCCGGCGAGGGCCGGAAAGCCGCATAGTCTAACCCGGCCCGGCTGTCCCCGACCCCGGAAATGGACCTTGCGCGGCCCTCCCGGGAGAGGATTAAGCTGGCCGCTCCCGACGGGAGACCACCATGAACAAGGCTGTGATGAAGTCGCTGTGCGCACTCTTCCTGGCCTTGCTGGCCAGTCATGCTCCGGCCCAGGTCCAGACCCGGGCCTACGCGCCGGAAAACCTGCGGACCCTGACCGTGGCCGAGCAGACCCGGGTGATCAGCCTGGAGTATGGCGAGCAGTCGCGCGGACGCCGGATTCCGGACGACCAGCTGCGCTTCTACCTGGATCAGGTGCGGCTGTCCGGCTGGCCATTCAGCCGCATCAAGCAGGACATCACCCGTTCGCTGGGCGGCGGCAACGGCAGCTGGAATCCCGGTCCGGCGCCCGGCCGCACGATCCGGTGCGAGAGCCAGGATCAACGGGAACGCAGTTGCCAGACCGGCTTCGCCAACCGCGCCCGGCTGTCCCGCCAGCTGTCCAGCGGCGCCTGCGTCGAGGGCCAGTCCTGGCAGCAGCAACCCGGGGTGATCCGGGTCCGCAACGGCTGCCGGGGCGAGTTCATGGAGACCACGCAAGGCTGGGGCAACGGCGGCGGCGATGCCGGCTATACCGTGACCTGCTCCAGCGAGGATGCCCGCTACCGCACGTGCGCCTGGGACGACCGCCGGGGTCGCCCGATGGTGGTGCAGAACCTGTCCAAGGCACAGTGCCGCGAAGGCAGCAACTGGGGCCATCAACGCAACACCATCTGGGTGAACAACGGCTGCCGCGCGCGCTTCGGCGTGGCCGGCGGTGGCTGGGGCGGCGGCAATCCCGGCTATGGCGTGCAATGCGCCAGCAAGCCGGGGGACCCGCGGCTCACCCGGTGCCATTGGGACGGCCGTCAGGGACGGCCACGGCTGCAGCAGGAGTATTCGCAACGGGTCTGCGGGGCGGAAGGTCGCGGCTGGGGCTACGACGCCAATCGCCAGGAGATCTGGGTGCGCGGCGGCTGCAACGCGCGCTTCGGCGCGCGTTAGGGAGATCCGCTCAAGGGTGGCGCCGGGAGGAAATTCCCGTCGCCGGTTCCGCTCAGCCGGTGGACGGCGTGCTCGCCGGCTTGGATTCGGGCTTGGCCGGCGCCGCGCTGTCGCCGGAGGACGGGGCGGCCGCGCCGCCGCCCTCGGCCAGGTTGCGTTTCTTGTCGCCGTCCTTCTTGAAGTCCGTCTCGTACCAGCCCCCACCCGCCAGGCGGAAGGAAGGCGCGGTCAACTGACGCTTGACCGCCGGCCGGCCGCAGGACGGGCAGGCATCGGGATCCGGGTCTGACAATTTCTGCAGGCGGTCGAAGGAATGGCCGCACTCGGCGCACTCGAAGGCATAGATCGGCATGGCGAAAAAACGCGAGGAAGGAAACGCAGGCCCCTATTCTGGGGCCTGGCGCCGGGGATTCAACGGTCGGCCGACCGCCGCGCCTCAGGCAATGAACCGCGCCGCGGCCGCCCCGACCCGCCGCAGCACGTCGTCGCGGGCATCGGCGTCGACCTTCGCGCCCTGCAGATAGCTGGTCAGCAGCCAGGGCGCCCGGCCGCGGTCGGGCCAGACGATGGCGATGTCGTTGGTGGTGTCCTCGCCATTGCTGCCGGTCTTGTCGCCGACCTTCCAGCCCGCCGGCAACCCGGCGCGCAGGCGGCGGTCGCCGGTGCGGTTGCCGATCAGCCACTCGGCCAGCCGATGGCGGGAATCCGCGCCGAGCGCTTTGCCGAAGACCAGCCGGCGCAGGCTGCCGGCCATCGCCGCCGGCGAGGTCGTATCGCGCGGGTCATCGGGACTGAAACGGTTGACCTCGGGTTCGTTGCGGTCGTTGCGGGTGACCGCATCGCCGCTGGCGCGCAGGAACGCGGTCACCCCGGCCGGACCGCCCACGTGCGGCAGCAGCAGGTTCGCGGCCGGGTTGTCGCTCCAGATCATGGTCGCCTGGCACAGCTCTCCCACGCTCAGATGCCCGCCCACATGCTTCTCCGTCACCGGCGCATGCGCGAGCATGTCCTCGCGCCGGATTGCGATGCGCTGGTCCAGCTTCAGTTCGCCCCGCTCGACCCGCGCCAGCACCGCGGCGGCCAGCGGGAACTTGAACGTGCTGCACATCGGGAAACGCTCGTCCACGCGGCGTCCCCACTGCCGCCCGCTGGCGCCGTCCAGCAGACAGACCCCGAGGCGTCCGCCGCTGGCGCGTTCCAGCGTCGCCAGGGCTTCGGCGAAACCGGCGTCTTCCGGCGTGCCAGTGGTGTCCTCGCCGGCCAGCAGGCGCGCGGCGGGCAGGGTGGCAAGCGTGGCGGCGGTCACAAGCAGGAACTGGCGGCGGGCGATCATCGGGAGGCTTCCTGTGAGAAAACCTGATTGTTTCCGCATTGACCGGGTGCCACCAGCGAGGTTATTCAATGCCATCGATTAGCCAGGCTCATGGCAGCTCATGCTCAGACCCCAATTACCGCTCAATGCGCTGCGTGCCTTCGAAGCGGCCGCCCGCCACCAGAATCTGACCCGTGCGGCCGACGAACTGTGCGTCAGCCAGGCCGCCCTGAGCCACCAGATCAAGGCACTGGAGGAACGGCTGGGCACGGTCCTGTTCCAGCGCCTGCCGCGCGGCGTGGCGCTGACCGACGAGGGCGCGGCGCTGCTGCCGGTGCTGACCGAAGCCTTCGATCGCATCGGCCTGAGCCTGGACCGGCTGGCTGGCGGCAATGCCCGCGAAGTGCTGACCGTCGGCGTGGTCGGCACCTTCGCCATTGGCTGGCTGCTGCCGCGCCTGCCGGCGTTCGCGGCGGCGCATCCGGACATCGAACTACGCGTCTCCACCCACAACAACCGCGCCGATCTGGCCGGCGAAGGGCTGGACATGGCGATCCGCTTCGGCGACGGCGACTGGCCGGGCGAAGCCTGCACGGCCCTGTGGCCGACGCCGTTCGCGCCGGTGTGCGCCCCCGCGCTGGCCGAGCTCCTGCGCCAGCCGCGCGATCTCGCCCACGTGCCCCTGCTGCGTTCGTTCCGCGCCGACGAATGGCCGCGCTGGCTGGCGGCCGCCGGCCTCACCGGCCTGCAGGCGCGCGGGCCGCAGTTCGACTCCTCGCTGACCCTGGCCAGCGCGGTCTCGCGGGGCGCGGGCGTGGCGCTGCTGCCGCTGGCGATGTTCGACCACGAACTGGCGGCCGGACGGCTGCTGCAGCCTTTTGCGCAGACGCTGGATCTGGGTCGCTACTGGCTCACCCGCCTGCGCTCACGACAGGAATCCGAAGCGGCCGCGCGGTTGCGCGGCTGGCTGGAGGCGGAGGGAAACGCGCACTGACGGGGATGCGTGGATCCCCGCCCGTTCACTCAACCCGCCTCGTACAGCGCCGACCAGGCCTGCTCGGCCTGTTCCAGTTCCTGTTGCAGGCGCGTGCGCTGCTGGCCCAGTTCCGCCGCCCGCGCGGCATCGGCATAGCTGCGCGGATCCGCCATTTCGGCATCCACCGCCGCCAGTTGTTCCTCCAGCCCGGTCATGCGCGCCTCGGCTTCCGCCAGCTTGTGCGGATTCGGCGGCTTGCGCGCCGGCGCCGGCTTGGGCGGCGGCGTGGGCGCGGCTTCGGCCATGCGTATCTTGGTGCCCTGCGCGGCCGGACGGGTGCGCAGCCAGGCGGCGTATTCGTCCAGGTCACCCGCGAACGGTTCCACCTTGCCGTCGGCCACCCGCCAGAAGGTGTCGCAGACCAGGCCGATCAGATGACGATCATGCGAGACCATGACGATGGCGCCGTCGAAATCGCTGAGCGCCTCGGCCAGCGCCTCGCGCATTTCCAGATCCAGGTGGTTGGTCGGTTCGTCGAGCAGCAGCACGTTGGGTTGCTGCCAGGCGATCAGCGCCAACGCCAGGCGCGCGCGCTCGCCGCCGGAGAAACCATCCACCGATTCGAACGCGCGGTCGCCGGGGAAATTCCATTTGCCGAGGAAATCGCGGAACGACTGGGTCGACGCATCCGGCGAGAGCTCGCGGAAGTGGTCGATCGGCGACTGGCCTTCATGCAGTGACTCCACCGTGTGCTGGGCGAAGTAACCGATGCGCAGATCCGGATGTGCGCTGCGCTCGCCATCGACCAGCGGAAGTTCGCCGACCAGCGTCTTCACCAGCGTCGATTTGCCGGCGCCGTTGGGACCGAGCAGGCCGATGCGATCGCCGGCCTCCAGACCGAAACCCACGTCATGCAGGATGACCATGGCTCCCTCCCCCGCCTGCGGGGGAAGGGAATAGCCGGCTTCGCCGTGGTTGATGCGGATAAGCGAATGCGGCAGGCGGTTGGGCTGGGAGAACTCGATGCGGAACTCGCGTTCCATCCGCACCGCCTCGGTGCCGGCCAGCTTCGCCAGCCGCTTCATCCGGCTTTGCGCCTGGCGCGCCTTGCTGGCCTTGGCCTTGAAGCGATCGATGAATGATTGCAGGTGCGCGCGTTCGGCCTGTTCCTTCTCGAACGCGATCTGCTGCTGGCGCAATTGTTCGGCGCGCTGGCGCTCGAAGTCGGTGTAGCCACCGGTGTACAACTTCGCTCCGCCGCCATGCAGGTGCAGGGTGTGGGTGGCGACGTTGTCGAGGAATTCGCGATCGTGCGAGATCAGCAGCAGCGTGCCGGGATACTTCAGCAACCACTGCTCCAGCCAGAGCACCGCGTCGAGATCGAGGTGGTTGGTCGGTTCGTCCAGCAGCAGCAGATCGCTGGGCATCATCAGTGCGCGCGCCAGATTCAGGCGCACGCGCCAGCCGCCGGAGAACGCGGACACCGCGCGCTGGTGGGTATCGGCGGGAAAGCCCAGGCCGTGCAGCAGCTTGCCGGCGCGCGCGGCGGCGTCATAGCCCCCCACTTCTTCCAGGCGGATGTGCGCGGTGGCCACCGCTTCCCAGTCCTCGGCCGCCATCGCGTCGGCTTCGGCCTTCAGCGCGGCCGACACCTCGGTGTCGCCACCCAGCACGAAGTCGATGGCCGGATCCGGCAGCGACGGGGTTTCCTGGGCCACGCTGGCGATGCGCACCTTGCCGGGGAGATCCACGTCGCCCTTGTCGGCTTCCAGCTCACCGCGGATGGCCGCGAACAGGCTGGATTTGCCGGTGCCGTTGCGGCCGACCACGCCCACGCGGTAACCCGCGTGCAGAGCCAGATCGACATTGGACAGGAGCAGGCGCTCACCGCGCCGGAGAGCGAAATTACGCAGGGAAATCACGATGAAAAAGTCCGTTCTCGGAAACCGGGCCGGCGCCGGAACGGCGCCACACAGGTCTCACATTTGTTAATAAATCGTTGACACGCACTTCCGCCACCGGCTATCACGACCTTGGGATCGCGTCGACCGGCATAAGCACATAAGCAGAAGTTCTGCGACGCGATTCTACTCGTTAACGAATAATTGACGTTATGTTGTGGTGCAGCAATGCCTCCGGGCATGCCTCGTCGCCCCGCCGGCACCCGCCGCATCACGGCCGCTGCATCCCGTTCCGAGCACTGGAGTACCCATGATCCGCACGCTTTCTCCGCTGTCCGCCGCCATCGTCCTCGCCCTCGCCTCCGCGCCCGCCTTCGCCCAGAGCGAACAGAAACCGCAGACCCTGGACACCCTCATTGTCACCGGTACGCGCGTCGCCGACCGCACCGCGGCCGAATCCCAGTCCCCCATCGACATCCTCACCCCGGAAGCGCTGCAGGCCACCGGCACCACCGAACTGGCGACCGCCCTGGCGCGCGCCCTGCCCTCGCTGAATTTCCCGCGCCCGGCCATCACCGACGGCACCAGCGGCGTGCGCCCGGCGCAGCTGCGCGGGTTGTCTCCCGACCAGGTGCTGATCCTCGTCAACGGCAAGCGCCGCCACCTGTCCGCGCTGGTCAATGTCAACGGCACCATCGGCCGCGGCTCCTCGGCGGTGGACCTGAATGCCATTCCGGTGTCCTCGATCGCGCGCGTCGAAGTGCTGCGCGACGGCGCCTCGGCGCAATACGGTTCGGACGCCATCGCCGGCGTGGTCAACATCGTGCTCAAGGGCGCGGAAAAAGGCGGCAGCCTGGTGCTCGACGCAGGCCAGTACTCGGCGGGCGATGGCCGCCAGTACCAGTTGGCCGGCGACGCCGGCGTCGGTTTCGGCGACGGGCGCGGCTTCGTGCACGTGGCCGGCCAGGTGACCCGCCAGGACGAGACCGATCGCGCGGGTCCGTATCGCGGCACGTCGCCGAATACCGGCAACAATCCCGACATCGGCGAGGTCGCCTATGTGTATGGCGACCCCAAGGTGGAAGCCGAAGCGGTATCGGCCAACGCCGGTTTCGAGTTCAGCGACAACATCAGCGCCTACGCGACGACGATCCTGAGCAACCGCGACATCACCTCGTTCGCGTTCTACCGCTCGCCGGGCCACAACGCGCTGGTGCCGCAGGTCTATCCGAACGGCTACGTGCCGGAAATCAACCAGGTGTCCAAGGATCGTTCGCTGGTCGCCGGCCTCAAGGGCGGCACCGACAGCGGCTGGACCTGGGACGTCAGCTACAACTACGGCTACAACAAGCTGTTCTTCTACACCCGGAACAGCATCAACTACAGCCTGGGCGCGAACAGCCCGCGCCGCTTCTACGACGGCGCGCTGGAGTACACCCAGAACCTGTTCAATGCCGACTTCACCAAGACCCTGGACTGGGGCCTGGCCTATCCGGCCACGCTGTCGTTCGGCGCCGAGTACCGCAGCGAGAAGTGGAACCAGTCGCCAGGCAACCCGAATTCCTACACCGGCGGCGGCGCGCAGGGCTTCGGCGGCTTCACCCCCGCCAACGCCGTGCACGAGGATCGCCACAGCTATGCCGCCTACGTCGGCCTGGAGGCGGACTTCAGCGACAGGTTCTCCGCCGGCATCGCCGCGCGCTACGAGGACTACTCGGATTTCGGCAGCGAGACCTCCGGCAAGCTGTCGGCCCGCTACGCGTTCACCGACAAGGTCGCGCTGCGCGCCACCGTCGCCAGCGGCTTCCGCGCGCCGGCGCTGGCCCAGCAGTACTACCAGGTGGTGACCTCACAGTACAACGCGAGCGTGGATCGCTTCTTCGAATCCGGCACCTTCCCGGCCACCAGCGCGGTCGCGCAGGCGCTCGGCGCCGAGGCGCTGAAGGCGGAGACGTCGCTGTCCTACAGCCTGGGCCTGGTGCTGCAACCGGTGGAACGCCTGTACGTCACCATCGATGCCTACCAGATCGACATCGACGACCGCATCGTGCTCTCGTCCAACCTGCTGCTGGCCAACAACACCGCCGCGCAGGCGCTGCTCGCGAGCCTGGGCATCAACGGCGTGACCAGTGCGCGTTACTTCAACAATGCCATCGACACCCGCACGCGTGGCGTCGACGTGGTCGGCACCTACTCGATCCCGCTGGCCTCCAGCACGCTGAACCTCACCGCCGGCTACAACCGCAACAAGACCGAGATCACCCGCATCGCGCCGAACCCGCCGGAGCTGACCGCGCTGGGCGAAAACCTGTGGCGCGTGGGCCGCGACGAACAGGGCCGCATCGAGGAAGGCTACCCGCGCGACAAGTTCACCCTCAACGCGGTCTGGAACCTGGCCGCATGGGATTTCGCCCTGGGCACCACCCGCTACGGCGAATTCACCACCCGGGTCAGCGAAACCGGCAATCCGGTCAACGATCAGAAGTACGGCGCGCTCTGGACGGTGGATGCCTCGGCCAACTATCGCCTGGACGGCTGGACCTTCACCCTGGGCGCGGACAACCTGCTGGACGAGTACCCGGACCGCACCATCTTCCCGAACTCCAACAGCGGCCAGTTCCCCTACAGCAGCCAGTCGCCGGCGGGCTTCAACGGCGCCTACGTGTACGGGCGCATCGGCTACAACTGGTGATGCTCCGGCTCCGTCCCCGTACATGAAAAAAGCCCCGCATCGCGGGGCTTTTTCTTGCTCGACGCCGACTTCGCGCGTACTTCCCTGTGCCGGAGATCTCAGGGCCTTTCGGGCTCCCTCAGGTATCTGTCTTCGCGACAGACCTCAAGCGGACGGCTGCTGGCCTGCCTGAGATTGTCCAGCCTGCGGTCACGCGCATCGACGTCGGCGGTGATACACGCACAACCGTACCCATGGTGGCGATTGGTCCTGACCCACTGCGCATCATCGAACCGTGGCCAGTCGCCGTTGGCCTGGTATCCCCCTTGGGCAGCGATTTCCCAGACCCCGTCACGGTCGGTCAGGGTGGCATTGGCCGGCGTCGGGTTCTCGAACCAGCCGCAGCGGCGTTCGGTTCTGGTGGGCGCGGCAATCGCGGATACGGTCAGACATGCAAACAGCCATCCGGTCGTCGGAAGAATCCAGGTTCTGGGTGACACGGTCTTGTTGCGCGAAAAAGGGAGAATCATAGTAACCATCAGGAACCTGCTGAAACGTTCCCCGTGACAGGAACTGAACAGGCCACTCAGTTTTCCGTTTGCCGCAGCGACGCCGCATCGGCGAAACTCGACCTCCTTTCCCCCAGAAAACGCGAGCCTCGATGCACCATGACACCGACCTGATCAACATCGTCGCCATTGGCCTAGCCCTCGCCTTCGTCCTGGGCGCGGTGGCCAATCGCTTGCGGCTGTCTCCGTTGGTCGGGTATCTGGTGGCGGGCATCTGTGTGGGGCCCTTCAGCCCCGGCTTCGTCGGCGATCAGGAACTGGCCAAGCAGCTCGCCGAGATCGGCGTGATGCTGCTGATGTTCGGCGTGGGCCTGCACTTCTCGCTGAAGGACCTCATGGAGGTCAAATGGATCGCCATCCCCGGCGCGCTGGTGCAGATCAGCGCCGCCACGCTGCTGGGCTGGGGCCTGGCCGCGCTGATGGGCTGGCCGACGCTGTACGGCATCATCTTCGGCTTCTCGCTGGCCACCGCCAGTACCGTGGTCCTGCTGCGCGCGATGGAGGAGCGGCGCCTGCTCGACACCTCGCGCGGACGCATCGCGGTGGGCTGGCTGATCGTCGAGGATCTGGCGTGCGTGCTGGCGCTGGTGATGATGCCGGTGATTGGCGGGCTGGCCGGCCAGCAGGGCGAGACCGGCGGGCTGAGCGCGGGCGCGATCATCGCCAGCCTGGGCTGGACACTGCTGAAGCTGGCCCTGTTCGTGACGGTGATGCTGGTGGTCGGCCGGCGGGTGATTCCGTGGATCCTGGAGCGCACCGCCAGCACTGGTTCGCGCGAGCTGTTCACCCTGTCGGTGCTGGCCATCGCGCTGGGCGTGGCGTTCGGTTCGGCGACCCTGTTCGGCGTGTCCTACGCGCTGGGCGCGTTCTTCGCCGGCATGCTGCTCAACGAGTCCGAGCTCAGCCACAAGGCCGCCAACGACTCGCTGCCGCTGCGCGACGCCTTCGCGGTGCTGTTCTTCGTCTCGGTCGGCATGCTGTTCGATCCGAACATCCTGGTCGAGCATCCGTTTGAGGTGCTGGGTACCGCCTTCATCATCCTGTTCGGCAAGTCGGCCGCCGCCTACCTGATCGTGCGCGCGTTCGGCCACCCCAATTCGACCGCGCTGACCATTTCCGCCAGCCTCGCGCAGATCGGCGAATTCGCCTTCATCATCGCCGGCCTCGGCATGGACCTGAAGATCCTGCCGAAGGAAGGCCATGATCTGGTGCTGGCGGGCGCGCTGATCTCGATCATGCTCAACCCGCTGATCTTCGGCCTGCTGGACCGCTGGCAGGCGCGCCAGGACGCCGCCGCGCCCAAGGAAGTCGAGCCGGAACCGCCGCCCGGCCCGTCGCTGGACGTGCAGGACCACGCCATCATCATCGGCTATGGCCGGGTGGGCAGTTCGCTGGCGCATGTGCTGCACGAGCGTGGCGTGCCGCTGATCGTCATCGACGACAACGGCGAGCACGTCGAGCGCGCGCACGCGGCGGGCATTCCCGCGATCCGCGGCAGCGCCGCCGCCGACAAGGTGCTGGCCGAGGCGCATCCGGAAAACGCCAAGATCGCGGTGCTGGCCATTCCGCAACCGCTGGAGGCCGGCGAGGCCATCGCCAAGCTGCGCGCGATCAACCCCGGCCTGACCCTGCTGGCACGCGCCCACAGCGACGCCGAAGTGCGCCATCTGCTGGAGCACGGCGCCGACGGCGCGGTGCTGGCCGAACGCGAACTGGCGTTCTCGCTGGCGGAAATGGTCATGGCCACGCCGCCGTACCGCGCATTGCGCACGACCGGCTGACACCGCCGGCCGGAACGATCAGGGCGCGTACTGCAGTTCGCGCGGCAGCGCCTCGGCGAGTATTTCCGACAGCGGCCGGGGCGGCGAGTAGAGATCGCCCTGCACCCAGTCCACGCGCAGTTCCCTGAGGCATTCGGCGGTGACCTCGTTCTCCACGAACTCGGCCACCGTCTCGGCGCCGAACACGCCCGCCACCGCCACCGTCGCCTGCACCAGGGCGTGATCGCTGCCGTGCTGGGCGACATTGCGGATGAACGATCCGTCGATCTTGATCACGTCCGCCGGCAGTTCCTTCAGCCGCGCGAAACTCTGCATTCCGGTGCCGAAATCGTCGATCGCGATCTGGCAGCCCCGCGCGCGCAGATCGCGCAGCAGCCGGCTCGCCACCGAGGTACTGAAGATGGCGGCGGACTCGGTGACCTCGAAGCACAGCGCCGACAACGGCAGCGGCGAGTCGGCCAGCAGGGTGCGCAGTTCCACTTGGAAGCTCATCGAGGCCAGGCTCTGGCCGGTCAGATTGATGGCGATGCGCTCGCAGTACGGCAGCGCCTCCGGATACTTGCGCAGCAGCCGGAACAACGCCTTGATCACCGCCAGATCCAGTTCCGCGCCGCGGCCGGCGGCTTCGATCGGACGCATGAAGCGCGCCGGTGGAATCAGCCGGCCATCCTCGTCGCGCAGTCGGCACAGGACTTCGCCGGAAATCGTCAGCGCCGGTTCGGCCGCGTGCTCCAGCCGACGAATCGCCTGGAAGTGCAGGACCAGCCGCTCGTTGCGCAGGCAGGCCAGCGCGGTCGCCGCGTCCTGCAATTGCTGGCGGTGGGCGCGGCGCAGCCGGCCGTCGTCGATATCGCTGTAGCGCGGCCGCACTTCACCGTGCTGGCGAGCGTCGAAGGCCAGGTGCGATGCATTCAGCAGCGCGGTATCCACCACGTCGGCGAGCGGTTCGCTCCCGGGCTCCGGCAGCGAGGCCACGCCCAGATAGGGCAGCAATCGCACCGGCTGGCCATCCGCCACGAACTCGGCATGCTCCACCCGCACGATCAACCGCTCCCAGACATCATCGTCGGCGTCTGTCGCCGGTACCAATGCGAGCTGGCCGGTGCCCAGCACGTACACATCCGCCAGATCCGACAGGCGCTCGGCCATGCTGCCCACCACCGCGGCCTGCATGTCTAGGCCGTAGCCGGTCACCAGCGAATCGGTCTTGTCCAGCAACAGGAAGCCGAGTTCGCGCCGTCGCGGCGGCGCCACCGCCATGCGCCGGCGCAGCGCGCGCAGGTTGGGCAGCCCGGTGAGGGTATCGCGCTGGATTTCCTCGGCCAGCCGGCGCGACAGTTCGCGCCGATCCCGGCTGATCACCCACAGGTACAGCATCGCCAGCAACAGGATGTTCACCTCCGCCGCCAGATGCAGCAGGTTGAACAGACCCAGCACCGTATTGCCGTAGGCCGCGCTCTCGGACACCGCCAGCACCAGGCAGAACAGCGCCGCCGACAGCGCGAGCATGGAGCGCCGCGGGGGCAGCCGCAGCACGAACCAGGCCAGCACCACGAACAGGGCGAAGCGGTAGTCCATCAGCACCACGGCGGGACGATCCGCGAGCCCGCCATGCACCGCCTGCGAGGCCCACAGGCTCAGGCCCAGGCCGGCGATCAGCGCCAGCGGCCACGCCCAGCCGGCGGCGCGATCACGGCGGAACGACTGCCGGCCTTCGCGCCAGACCACCACCAGCGGCAGGGTGATCACCGCCACCCCGAACTGCTTGGCGAAGAACATCTGGAACGCCGCGCTCAGCGCCTCGGCGGGCGGTGCGATCACCACCATGGTGACACCCAGCAATGCGCATCCGGCCGGATACACCAGCAGGCCATACAACGCCAAACGACTAAGTCCGTGCCGATCCAGGCGGCCATGCGCCTCCGGTCCGCCGGCCCACTGCGCGCATGCCAGGGTCCATGCGCACAGCAGCACCCACATCAGTGCGCCCCACACCAGCGGCGCCGTCTGTCCCGGCTCCATCGACCATTGCCGCGCCGCCCAGCCCACGGCGGTGATGCCGAGGGTGGCGAGCACCACCCGGCGATCGGTTTCCAGCAGGGCCAACGCCAGCAGCAGGCCGGCATGCAGGTGGATCAGCGACGCCTCGGCGGTACCGCCGAAGAAATCGATGCGATAACCGATGGCCACCTGCTGCGCGAGCACGCACAGCAGGCCCCACAGGAGGATCTTGCCGGTCCGGCTTCGCCACCATCCTGTCGTTGGCTGTGGGCTCACTTGCTTCCCTGGTAGAGGGACGCGCATCGGGCACGTCCACTACCTCCGGAACGCAATCGAACCCCGGAACCGGCCAGGAGCGCCACCGACGGCCACGGAACAACCGTCCCGATGGCCGTCACGCCGCGTCAGCCGCGCTTGTGGAACGCCAGGTGTCCGCCTTCGGCGCTGACCCGCACGACGTCCCCCGGACCGAACTCGCCGGACAGGATCTTCTGCGCCAGCGGGTTCTCCAGCTGGGCCTGGATCGCGCGCTTCAGCGGCCGCGCGCCGTATACCGGATCGAAGCCGACATTGCCCAGCAGCATCAGCGCCGAGTCGTCGATCTCCAGCGTGATCTGGCGTTCGGCCAGGCGCTTGGCCAGGTAGCGGGTCTGGATGCGCGCGATTTCGCGGATCTGCGCCTTGTCCAGCGGATGGAACACGACAATATCGTCCAGCCGGTTGATGAACTCCGGCCGGAAATGCGCCTGCACCACGCCCATCACCGCGGCCTTCATCTGGGTATAGCTCTCCGGGCTGTCATCGGACAGCTCCTGGATCAGGCTGGAGCCCAGATTGGAGGTCATCACGATCACGGTATTGCGGAAATCCACCGTGCGGCCCTGGCCGTCGGTCAGGCGACCATCGTCCAGCACCTGCAGGAGGATGTTGAATACATCCGGATGCGCCTTTTCCACTTCGTCCAGCAGGATCACGCTGTACGGACGCCGACGCACCGCCTCCGTCAGGTAGCCGCCTTCCTCGTAGCCCACGTAGCCCGGGGGCGCGCCGATCAGGCGGCTGACCGCGTGCTTCTCCATGAACTCGCTCATGTCGATGCGGACCATCGCATCGGACGAGTCGAACAGGAACTCGGCCAGCGCCTTGCACAGCTCGGTCTTGCCGACACCGGTCGGGCCGAGGAACAGGAAGCTCCCCGAGGGCCGGTCGGGGTCGGACAGGCCGGCGCGCGAACGCCGCACCGCGTCGGAAACCACCTTGATAGCTTCCTCCTGGCCGATCACGCGATGGCGCAGGACATCTTCCATCTTCAGCAGTTTCTCGCGCTCGCCTTCCAGCATCTTGCTGACCGGAATGCCGGTCCAGCGCGAGACAACTTCGGCGATCTCCTCGTCGGTCACCTTGTCCTGCAACAGCCTGAAGCCCTTCTGTTCGGCCTCCTGCGCGGCGGTGAGCTGCTTCTCCAGCGAGGGCAGCTGGCCGTACTGGATTTCGCTCATGCGCGCGTAGTCCTGCCGGCGCTGCGCGGCCTCCAGGTCGAGTTTGGCGCGCTCGATCTGCTCCTTGATCTTCGTCGCGCCGGTCAGGGTGGCCTTTTCGGCTTTCCAGATTTCCTCCAGATCGCTGAACTCCTTCTGCAGGCTGTCGATCTCGCTTTCCAGATCGGCCAGACGCTGCTTCGACTGCGCGTCCTTTTCCTTCTTCAGCGCCTCGCGCTGGATCTTCAGCTGGATCAGGCGCCGCTCCATCCGGTCCATCTCTTCCGGCTTGGAATCGATTTCCATGCGGATGCGGCTGGCCGCCTCGTCCATCAGGTCGATCGCCTTGTCGGGCAACTGCCGATCGGCGATGTAGCGGTGCGACAGCGTGGCGGCGGCAACGATGGCCGGATCGGTGATCTCCACGCCGTGGTGCACGGCGTACTTTTCCTTCAGGCCGCGCAGGATGGCGATGGTGTCCTCGACGCTGGGTTCGCCGACGAAGACCTTCTGGAAGCGGCGCTCCAGCGCGGCGTCCTTCTCCACGTACTTGCGGTACTCGTCCAGCGTGGTCGCGCCGATGCAGTGCAGTTCGCCGCGCGCCAGCGCCGGCTTGAGCATGTTGCCGGCATCCATCGCGCCCTCGGCCTTGCCGGCGCCGACCATGGTGTGGAGTTCGTCGATGAACAGGATGATCTGGCCCTCGTTCTTCGACAGATCGTTCAGCACGGCCTTCAGGCGTTCCTCGAACTCGCCGCGGAACTTGGCGCCGGCGATCAGCGCGCCCATGTCCAGCGACAGCACGCGCTTGCCGCGCAGGCCCTCGGGCACCTCGCCGTTGACGATGCGCTGCGCCAGCCCCTCGACGATCGCGGTCTTGCCCACACCGGGTTCGCCGATCAGCACCGGATTGTTCTTGGTCCGGCGCTGCAGGACCTGGATGGTGCGGCGGATTTCCTCGTCACGGCCGATCACCGGATCCAGCTTGCCGCTCTCGGCGCGCTCGGTCAGATCGATGGTGTACTTCTCCAGCGCCTGGCGCTGTTCCTCGGCGTTCTCGGACTGCACCTTCTCGCCTCCCCGCAGCTTGTCGATGGCCGCACGCAGCTTCTGCTTGTTGGCGCCGCTGGATTTCAGTTCCTGGCCGGCCGCGCCCGTATCGTCCAGCGTCGCCAGCAGGAACCATTCGCTGGCGATGTACTGGTCGCCGTTTTCCTGCGCCAGCTTGTCGGTGACGTTGAGCAGGCGGCCCAGATCGTTGCCGATCGAGAGATTGCCCGGCTGGCCGCTGACCTTGGGCAGCTTGTCCAGCGCTTCGCCCAGCCGCTCGCGCAGCAGGGGAATGTTGGCGCCGGCCTGGGCCAGCAGCGGCCGGGTACTGCCGCCGGTCTGGTCGAGCAGCGCGGTCAGCACGTGGACCGGTTCGATCATGGTGTTGTCGCGGCCCACGGCCAACGACTGCGCGTCCGCCAGCGCCTGCTGGAAACGCGAGGTGAGCTTGTCCATCCGCATCGGGAGTACCTCGGGAAGAAGAGGCCGGGCGAGCGCCGGCAATGGTACCCAGATGCGGCTGGCGAAGGCTGTTTCAAGGTCTGTTGAGACGCGGGTTCAGCGGCCATAATCCGACCATGGCCGTCCCGTCCCCTTCCTGGCACCTCTACCTGCTGCTGTGCCGGGACGGCAGCTATTACGCCGGCATCACCACCGATCTGGAGGCCCGCTTCCAGGCCCATCTGGCCGGCAGGGGCGCCCGCTATACCCGCGCGCATCCTCCCGAGCGGATCCTCGGCAGCCGCGCCTACCCGGATCGCGCCAGCGCCTCGCGCGCGGAATGGGAGATCAAGCGCTTGCCAAAGGCGCGCAAGCTGGCCTGGCTGCTGGCATAGAAAGGCTCCTGCCTCTCAGCAATCTACGCTTCTCCTGCCCCTGGGATCCGGCAAGAGTCGCGCTGCTTCGATGGATGCCTTTGAGCTCAGCGACATTGCGCCGCGGCGTCACGCCGCGCCCGCTCCTCTCGATCGGCCTTGGAGGAAAAAACCAGCCACAGGATGCCCCGCAAACCCGTCATGGGCGGCGATTGGCGGGGAACGCACGGAGGGGGCGGGTAGACATCGACGGGCCGGCCGGGGATCGCATCCAGGCGATCACGCAGCTCGTCCCGCCGCACATTGATGTTGACGACAAGGCAATCCTGGCTGTTCCGCTGGCCCAGGCATTGATCCCGGAATGCCAACCACTTGCGCTGGTCGTTCCGCAATTCCCGCCTCGCCGGTTCCGGCAGGTCCGCCATCAGTGCGGCGTAGACTTCGCCCATCCGTTTGTCCGCATGGTCGACTTCAGCCGAACCACAGATGAGATGCTCGACTTCCGTGGCCACCTTGCGGCAATCGAACGAGGCACCCATGCAGGGCACCGCAACGCATAAAAGCGCCGCCGCGAAGACGACCGCGGACATGTGCCCGCCTTTTGTTGAAACCACGCGCCGTTTCCTTGCCCACCCGACGAAGGCGCATGCTAGGCAGCGGGCGGGGCGATTTCAGGTCACCCCGCACAGTTCCAATCAATGTGAGTCCTGGCCCTGCTTCTGCAGCGACAGCAACCCCAGCAGCGTCGCCAGCGCGACATACGCGCCGAAGAACTGCCACAGGATCGCCTTCGGCAGCCCCTGCACATCCCACGGCAGGTAAATGCTGCCGCGCGGATCCACCGAGTGGATGAAGCCGAACAGGGTCAGCACGGCGCCGATCAGCAGCACCACCGCGGCGCGGCGGAAGCGCTGATCGATCATCGCGACCAGCGCGGTCGACCAGATCATCGCGGTGATGATGAAACCGTTGCCAAGCGTCACGATCGCGGCCAGATCCGGCAGACCGTGCCCATCCACGCCGTTGTAGAGCGCGGCGAAATTGTCCGGCGCGATCCAGGCCGGATTGCCGACCTTGATCACCAGCAGATAGGCGATCGAAGGCAGGAACGCCAACGCCACCGCCGGCGCGTGCGGGCGCGGACTTTCGTGGAAGGCCTGCACGGTGATGTCCAGGCCGACGTAGACGATGATCGGCGCCAGCACCGCGATCGGCAGCCACTGCACCAGGCCCGACACGTAACCGAGGATGCCGCCCAGACCGATGAACAATCCGGTCAGCAGCGTGTAGCCCAGCCGCGCGCCCATGTGCTTGTAGGCCGGCTGGCCGATATAGGGCGTGGTCTGCGCCACGCCGCCGCAGAACCCGGCCACCAGCGTGGAGATGGCCTCGGCCAGCAGCACGTCGCGGGTGCGGTAGTCGTCGCCGGCCGCGCGCGCGCTCTCGCTGACGTTGATGCCACCGACCACCATCAGCAGGCCGAACGGCAGCAGCAGCGGCAGATACGGGACGGTGTGCGGCAGGCCGTCGAGGAAACCCAGCGTCGGCAGCGGCAGGGTGAAACTCAGCGGCACCGCATCGGGCAGCTTGAAGCCCGGCGTGCCCAGACCGGCCAGACCCAGTCCGTAGTACAGCGCGGTGCCGACGATGAAGGCCAGCAGCACGCCCGGGATCTTCACCGGCAGCTTGCCCTTGGCGATCAGCACGTACAGCAGCAGTCCGAAGGTGACGAAGCCCACCACCGGCGAGCGCAGGGTCTCGATCAGTGGCAGGAAGCCCAGCAGGGTCAACGCCGCGCCACCGATCGACCCCAGCAACGCCGCGCGCGGGACCGCGCGGGTGATGGCGTCGCCGCAGAACGACAGCACCAGCTTCAGCACGCCCATCACCACCAGCGAGGCCATGCCCAATTGCCAGGTGGCGATGGCCGCCGCCTGCGGGTCCATTCCCTGTTGCCTGAAGGCGACGAACGAAGGACCGAGCACCAGCAGCGCCATGCCGATGCTGGTCGGCGCGTCCAGCCCCAGCGGCATCGCGGTGACGTCGTCGCGTCCGGTGCGCGCGGCCAGCCGGTGCGCCATCCAGGTGTAGATGAGGTTGCCCACCAGCACGCCCAGCGCGGTGCCCGGGAACATCCGGGTGAACACCACCTCGGCCGGGAACTGGAAGATGCCGATCAGCGCGGCGGAGATGAAGCCGAGGATGGACAGGTTGTCCACGACCAGGCCGAAGAAGCCGTTGAGATCGCCGGGAACGAACCAGCGGGGGCGGGTTTGAGCGGTCATGGGGAGTCGGGGCCGGGAGAGGAAGTCATAGTGTCAGAACGGGTCGCCGAGGTGTCGCCGCATCACGCCATCCCGCCTTGTGGGGGCGACGTCAGTCGCGACGGGAAACTTCGATGCCTCGTGGGCATCGACTCGCCGGAGATTCTGGTTCGAGCCAGAACGAACGGGGCATCCTGCCGCAGCGGAAACAGGCCATGGCGGGAAACACTCGCACGCGTCGGCGCGCATGGGTCAGTCGCCAGCCCGGTCGCGACTGACGTCCCTCCCGCATGGAAAGGAACGGATGCCCTCAGAACGAAACTTCCGCCGGCTGGCGCGACCACAGCACCGACTGGTGGCGCGTCGCCTGCTTCCACGCCAGGCGGATGGCCTCGATGTCGGCCCGGCGCTGCGGGCTGTCCTCGTGCAGGATCACCAGCACCTTGGAGTTCAACCGCTCCGGGCCGTCCTTGCCGCGGAACAGCCATTGTCCGTAAGCGTCGAACACGGTCAGGCCGTCCGGAAAACGCGGCGTCACTTCCTTGTCCAGGAACGCGCGCCATTGCGCCTCGCTGATGTTGCTGGCCGCATCGCCTTCCGTGCCCACGCCGAAATACAGCTCGCTGCGGACCCAGCCCTGGGCCTCGGCGGGACGGGTGGCGTCGCCCTGGAAGGTGGCGGTGACCGGCGCGGGCGCGGTGCCGGACGTGGTTCCGGTCGGGGTGGTGGCGCAGGCGCCGAGCGCCAGGACAAGGGACAACAGCAAAGTGACGCGCAGGCGCATGGAACGACTCCGTGGGGGAACGGTACTGTCGGCCTGGGAACCCGCGCACCGAAATAACCCGTCGGCATGAGCAGATGGGCAGCGGCCATGACCGCGGTGCGGCCAGTTCCGGGCCGGGGCGCTAATATATCGCTTTATCCGGATGGATAGTTAGATCTAGACTGTCCCGCCTCCCCCAAGGCCCCAACGCATGCATTCCCACCCGATCCGCTGTTCCTGTTGATGGCCATCCGCCATTGACCCGCGTCGGCGGCCTCAGGTCCGTCACGCCCCTCCCCCCGATTTCCCGTATCGCTCCAGGAGTTTCCATGTCCCGTCCCCTCGCGGCGCCGCTCGGCGTCGCCATCGCTCTCGCCCTCTCCGCTCCCGCCCTGGCCCAGGACGCCGGCGCCGGCACCACCGATCTGGACACCGTCATCGTCACCGGCACCCGCGCGCGGGACCGCACGGTGCTGGAATCCACCGCGCCGGTCGATGTGCTGACCGCCGAGGACATCCGCAAGGCCGGCGTCCTCAATGGCGAACTCGGCAGCGCCCTGCAGGCGCTGCTGCCGTCGTTCAATTTCCCGCGCCAGTCCAACTCCGGCGGCGCCGATCACGTCCGCGCCGCGCAGTTGCGCGGCCTCAGCCCCAACCAGGTGTTGGTGCTGATCAACGGCAAGCGTCGCCACACCAGCGCGCTGGTCAACACCGACAGCAAAATCGGCAAAGGCAATACACCGGTCGATTTCAACGCCATCCCGGTCAGCGCGATCAAGCGCATCGAGGTGTTGCGCGACGGCGCCGGCGCGCAATACGGCTCCGACGCGGTGGCCGGCGTGATCAACGTGATCCTCAATGACGCGCCCGAAGGCGGCGCGCTGGAACTGAGCTACGGCGCGCACCATACCGATGTCGAGCCGATCCGCCGCACCGTCACAGACGGCCAGGCCGGATTCTTCAGCGGCCAGGTCGGCACCGCGCTGGGCAGCGAAGGCGGCTTCCTGCGCGTGGGCCTGGAGTACAAGCGGCGCAACGGCACCAACCGCGCCGGCTTCGATCAGATTCCCTTCTTCGAGGAACAGACACCGGACAATCTGGCCCTGGCCGGCAAGCGCAACTACTGGCTGGGCGACGGCGAGTCCGAGGACATCAACGGCTGGTTCAACGCGGAACTGCCGATCAGCGACAACGCGGAACTCTACGCCTTCGGCACCTTTCACCAGAGCGACACGGAAGGCGCCAACTACTTCCGTTACCCGGACGGCGTGGCCAACTGGAAGGAGATCTATCCGAATGGCTATCGCCCGCTGTCGCTGGGCGAGAACCGCGACACCGCCGTGGTCGCCGGCCTGCGCGGCCAGTGGGGCGAGTGGGACTACGACGCCAGCCTGAATTACGGCCGCAACGCGTTCACCTACCGGCTGAAGAACTCGCTCAACGCATCGTTGGGGCCGAGCAGCCCCACCCGCTTCCGTACCGGCGATTACGAGTTCCGGCAGGCGCTGTTCAACTTCGACGTCAGCCGCGTGTTCGGCGCGCATACCTTCGCGACCGGCGTCGAGTTCCGCCGAGAGGACTATGAAACCGGCGCCGGTGATCCGGCCTCCTATGCGGCCGGTCCGTACACCGATCGTCCGACAGGCTCGCAGGCCGGCGGCGGCCTGACCCCGCAGGACACCGCCGACCTGAGCCGCGATGTCGCCAGCGTGTACGCCACGCTCAGCAGCCAGTTCGGCGAGAAGTTCTTCACCGACGTGTCGGCGCGCTACGAGCACTACGACGACTTCGGCGGCGAACTGACCGGAAAGCTGGCGGCGCGCTATGAATTCGTCCCGGCCTTCGCGCTGCGCGGCTCGGTGTCGAACAACTTCCGCGCCCCGTCGCTGAGCCAGATCGGTTTCGAATCGACCTCGACCGGCTACGACGCCTCCGGCCAGCTGCTGCAGGGCCGGTTGCTGTCGGTCAACAATCCGATCGCGCGCGCGCTCGGCGCCCGCGACCTGCAACCAGAGAAGTCGGTCAACCTGAGCCTGGGCTTCACCAGTCGCATCGGCGAACACTTCGACCTGTCGTTCGACGTGTTCCGCATCGACATCGACGACCGCGTGGCGCTGACCGAACGCATCAGCGGCGATGCGCTGACCGAGTTCGTGCAGGACAACTTCGGCGTACCCGGCGTGCAGAGCGTCAACTTCTTCATCAACGCCGCCGACACCCGTACCGAGGGCGGCGAGCTGGTCGCCAACTGGCGGCAGGCACTGGGCGGCGGACAGTTGCAGTTGACCGGCACCTGGAGCTACGCCAAGACCGAAATCAAGCGCATCACCGCCACGCCGTCGGAACTGCTGGCGATCGATCCCTCCTACGTCCTGTTCGGCATCGAGGAGAGCAATACCCTGACCGACGCCGCGCCGCGCACCCGCAGCGTGCTCAGCGCCAACTGGAACAACGACAAGTGGTCGCTGCTGGGCCGGGCCACCCGGCACGGCAGCGCCAAGCGGATCTTCAACTTCGGCGGCGGCTTCGAGCCGGAGCAAACCTATTCGGCGAAGTGGCAGCTGGACGCCGAGGTGGAGTACCGCTTCAGCCCGAAATGGAGCGTGGCGCTGGGCGGCCTCAACCTGACCGACGAGTATCCGGACCTGTCGAACCAGGACATCTACTACTTCGGCAACCTGCCCTACGACGTGCTGTCCCCGATCGGCAGCAACGGCGCGTACTACTACACGCGCGTGCGCTACAGCTTCTGAAGTACAGGCCTCCCGCGCCGGGCGCGGGAGGCTTCACCGCACTGATCGGGCGGGTGCCGCGGAACGGGACCGCGCGGCAACCGCACGCCCCGACGAAAGCTGGCTGGCCAGAGTCACGGGTGGGGCGCCCGTCCGATCAGACCTTGTTTCACGAACGCACGTCCTCCCAGCGAACGCCGGGACCCGGCGTGCTTCCACCCGACGATCCCGTCACCGAACGCCCCGTGGATTCCAGCCTTCACCGGAATGACGACAAACGGGGCGATCTTCAGTCCAGGAAGCGCGCGCGCTCGGCTTCGTCCGGCATCCTGCACGCCGTGGTGCCGAACCAGCGATAGCGGTTGCGCGCGAGCCGGCGGTAGAGCGCGTCGCGTACCGGACGCGGCACCAGCACCATCAGGTGCGCGAGCGTCCAGGCACCTCCCAGACCGGCCAGGACGCGACGGATTCCATCCGTGTCCGTCCACGCCCGCGCATCTTCCAGCAACAGGAACGAGGCCGGATCATCGGGATCCAGCCCATGCCGCGCCAACAGCGCGCTTCCCGCCGTTCCCTGCATCGCGGCAAAGCGGTAACGCCGGCGGCGATCGTGGCGAAGCAGGAAATCCACCCAACCATTGCAGAGCACGCAGGCGCCATCGAACACGATGACCGCCTGGCCCGCTGCGGCGTCCGCCTCAGGCGACATCCAGCCAACCCCGGTAGTGCACCAGCAGGCCGATGCCCGGCAGCGCGGCCCGCACATCGAAGGCATAGCGATCACCCCGCGCCGATTCCCGCGCCTGGACGCCACGGAACCAGCCCGCAGGCAGCGGAATCCCGAGCGCATGCACGCGTTCGACCGTCCACTCGATGCCGTCCTCGCGCACGCGCAGGCGGAACCCGAATCGCACCAGCCCCAACCGCTCGCACAGCAGGCCGTCCTGGCCCCACAGGCGCGAGGGCATCGCATGCCCGCGCACGTGGCGAACCCATCGTTCGGCCCGCGGCTGGATGTCGATATCGACCGCGATGGCGCCGCTTCCCGCCGGCGGCAGCCGCGTGGCCGCGGCACACAGGCGCGACAACAGACCTTGTCCCCGCCGCACCTCGACTTCGCCCCGATACCGCGCCGGGCCGGCGCGCAGGTGCAATCGGCGCACCACCACCGGCAGCGCCGCGAACTCATCTCCCAGCAGATCGGCGAACAGGGGCTGGGGCCCGGCCGCACCAGGCGCTACGGCTGCATCCATATCAAGGTCGCCATCCGGCCGGTCTGCGCATCGCGGCGATGCGAATAGAACCGCTCGGCATCGGTGATCGTGCACAGGCCGCCGCCATGGACCCGGCCGACGCCCGCATCCCCCAGCCGCAGCCGCGCCAGCGCGTACAGATCCACGCGCCAGTGGCCGGGACGGGTCGGCACGAACGCGGACGCGGCGCGCGGGTCCGCGCCGACGAAAGCGTCATGCACTTCCCCACCGATCTCGTAAGCCTGCGGCCCCGCGGCGGGCCCCAACCAGGCGACCACCCGGTCCGGCTTCACCCGCATCGCCTCCAGCGCCCGCTCCAGCACGCCACCGGCCAGTCCGCGCCATCCGGCGTGCGCCGCGCCGATGACCCGCCCGTCGTCGCTGGCGAACACCACCGGCAGACAGTCGGCGGTGAGGATGGCCAGGACCACGCCCGGGTCGGTAGTGACGGCGGCATCACCATCGGGCTCGTCCTGCGCGGTGTCCCGCGCGAACCGCACCACGCCGGTACCATGGACCTGATGCAGCCAGCGCGGGGGCGACGGCAGTCCGAAACGCTCGATCAGTTCGGCACGGTTGGTCTCGACCACGGCGGGATCATCGCGGTACTGGCCGTAGCGCGTGCCCAGGTTGAAGCTGTCGAACGGTGCCTGCGAACGGCCCGCGCCATGCCGCAGCGTGGTGAACGCGCGGACACTTCCCGGCGCCGGCCAGTCGGCCGGAAGGATCGCGCTCATCCCCGGTGCGTCTCGGCATCGGCGCGCAGCGCCGCCATCAGCCCCAGCATGTCCGCCGGCACCGGCGCCGAGACCCTGACCGGTTCGCCGCTGATCGGATGGCGGAACTCCAGCGTCTCGGCGTGCAGCGCCTGGCGCCGGAAGCCGCGCAGCGCCGCCACCAGGTCCTCGCCCGCGCCCTTGGGCAGCTTCAGCGGGCCGCCGTACAGCGGATCGCCGACGATGGGATAGCGGATATGCGCCATGTGCACGCGGATCTGGTGGGTACGGCCGGTTTCCAACCGGCATTCCAGCGCGGTGTGGGCGCGGAAGCGCTCGCGCAGGCGGTAATGGGTGACCGCATCGCGACCGTCGTCGCGCACCGCCATCTTCAGGCGATCGCGCGGGTGACGGTCGATCGGGGCATTGGCGGTGCCGCCGGAGACCATCGCACCGACCACCACCGCCAGGTACTGCCGGTGCACCTCGCGCGAGGACAACTGCTCCACCAGCGCGGTCTGGGCCGGCAGGGTACGCGCCACCACCATGACCCCGGAGGTGTCCTTGTCCAGGCGGTGGACGATGCCGGCGCGCGGCAGCGTGTTCAGCGACGGATCCCGATGCAGCAGCGCGTTCACCAGGGTGCCGGTCGGATTGCCGGCGCCGGGGTGGACCACCAGCCCGGCCGGCTTGTCCAGGACGAAGACATGCTCGTCCTCGTACAGCACGTCCAGCGGGATGTCTTCCGGCTCGGCGCGGGTCTGGGTTTCCAGCACCACGGCCAGGCTGGCCAGCTCGCCGCCGCGGACGGAGTCGCGCGGCCTGACCGCCTGCCCGTCCAGGCGGGCGTCGCCGGACTTGATCCACTCGGCCAGGCGGGAGCGGGAGAATTCGGGGAAAAGTTCGGCCAGCACGGCGTCGAAACGACGGCCGGCGGCGGATTCGGGCACGTGCGCGGTGCGCGGCGCGTCGGCGGGAAGGGTATCGGTCATCAGGGGTGGGGCGGCGGAAACCGGGGATGTTCGCCGATTGTTCATGGCTTGGGCACCGCCTAGGCTATCATCGACAGCCTGTTTCCCTGCCGCGGCGTTGCCGCCAGCCCATGACCCAGCGTGCTTCCACCCGTTTCACCGCCGTCGCCCGCATCGGCCTGCTGTTGCTCGTCATCGTCGCCACCGGCACCGGCTGCGGCATGTTCAAGCGCAAGAAGGGCCCCGTGGAAGCCCAGCCGGTAGAGCAGATGTTCGAAACCGGCCATCAGGCCATGATGAGCGGCAACTGGGAACGCGCCCAGACCAACTTCCGCGCGCTGGTGGCCCAGTACCCGTACGGCCCGTACACCGAACAGGCGCTGATGGAATCGGCCTACGCCCAGTACAAGGCCGGCAAGCTGGACGACGCGGTTTCCTCGATCGACAAGTTCCTGCGCACCTACCCGACCCATCGCAACGTGCCGTACATGTACTACCTGCGCGGCCTGTCCAACTCGACCCGCGACGCGGTGTTCCTGCAGCGGGTCTGGAAGCTCGACGCCAGCCGCCGCGACCTGTCCACGCCGATGCAGGGCTACAACGATTTCAGCATCGTCGCCGAGCGCTACCCCAACAGCCGCTATGCCGCCGACGCGCGCCAGCGCATGGTCTACCTGCGCAACCAGTTCGCGCGCCACGAGATGGACACCGCGCTGTACTACATCCGCCGCGATGCATGGGTTTCCGCCGCCACCCGCGCCCGCTACCTGCTGGAGACCTATCCGCAGAGCGAGTACCAGAACGACGCGGTCGCCGTGCTGGGCGAGGCCTACACCCGCCTGGGCAACAAGACCCTGGCCGACGACGCCCGCCGGGTCCTGCAGCTGAATGATCCGAAGCATCCCTGGTTGACCGGCGACTGGCCGAAGTATCCGTGGGCCATCCGCAAGCTCAATCCGTTCGCGGGCGAGAAATCGCCGGCCAGCGGCGCCGCGGTCCACAAGAAAGACAAGGACTGACGAAACGCTTCCTGCCGGATGCGTTGATGAAAAAAGGGCCGCGAGGCCCTTTTTTTGTGGGTGGCTCTCTCGGGAACAGCGCCTCCATCCCAACCTTCCCCCGCAAGCGGGGAAGGAGCAAAGGCATGTCCCCCTCCCTCGCCTGCGGAGGAGGGCCGGGGTGGGGGCAAACCGAAGCCACCCCGCCATGGGCATCGCCCGACGCCGGCCGGAGCCGGCGTCGGACCAACCGCCGTCCCGCTCAGCTGCCGTACTTGTTGGTAATCGGGTACCGCCGTTCGCGGCCGAAGGCACGTCGCGAAATCTTCGGCCCGGGTGCGGCCTGATGGCGCTTCCACTCGTTGATCCGGACCAGACGCAGCATCCGATCCACCGTGGCGGCGTCGAAACCGGCGGCGACGATCTCGTCGCGCGACTGCTCCAGATCCACATGGCGGAACAGGATCGCGTCCAGCACGTCGTAGGGCGGCAGCGAGTCCTGGTCGGTCTGGTTCTCGCGCAACTCGGCCGATGGCGGACGGCTGATGACCGCCGGCGGGATCACCGGCGCCCCACCCACCGTATTGCGCCACCGCGCCAGCGAAAACACTTCGGTCTTGTACAGATCCTTGATCGGCGCGTAGCCACCGCACATGTCGCCGTAGATGGTCGCGTAGCCGACCGCGTACTCGCTTTTGTTGCCTGTGGTCAGCAGCAGGCCGCCGAACTTGTTGCTCAGCGCCATCATGATCACGCCGCGGCTGCGCGACTGCAGGTTTTCCTCGGCGGTATCCGCGTGCAGTCCGGCGAACAGCGGCCCCAGCGTTTCCAGGAACCCTTTGAAAGGCGCCTCGATCGGAATGGTCTCCAGCTTCACCCCCAATGCCTCGCACTGTTCGGCCGCGAGATCATTGGACAGCCCGGCGGTGTAGCGGGAAGGCAGGCGCACGGCGGTGACGTTTTCCGCGCCCAGCGCATCCACCGCCAACGCCAGCACCAGCGCCGAGTCGATGCCGCCCGACAGGCCCAGCCAGACTTTCCGGAAGCCGTTCTTGCCGCAGTAGTCGCGCAGGCCGCGCACGATCGCGCGCCAGGCCAGCGCGTCCCGGCTCTCGTCGCCATCGTCCATCCATAGCACCGGGCTGAAGCGACGACCCTCGGGGTCGTAGTCGACCACCAGCCATTGATCGGTGAACGCGGCCGCGGCCGGATGCACGGTGCCGTCGCCGTCAGCCACCACCGAAGCGCCGTCGAACACCAGCGCATCCTGCCCGCCCACCACGTTCAGATAAGCCAGCGCCAGGCCCGATTCGCGGGTGCGCTCGGCCAGCAGCGCGTCGCGCTGCGCATGCTTGTCGCGATCGAACGGCGAGGCGTTGGGCACCAGGGTCAACTGCGCGCCGGCGCGCGCGGTGGCGGCCAGCGGCTCGGGGAACCACAGGTCCTCGCAGATGATCAGTCCCACCGGCACGCCCTTCACCTCGAACACGCAGGTCTCGCCGTTCGGGTCCACATCGAAGTAGCGGCGCTCGTCGAACACCGCGTAGTTCGGCAGTTCGCGCTTGCGGTAGGTCGCTTCCAGGTGCCCGTCACGCAGCACGCTCGCCGAGTTGTAGACCACGCTGCCGGCCGATTCGGGCCAACCCACCACCGCGACGATGCCGTGGGTGGTGGCGGCCAGCTGGCGCAGCGCGGTCTCGCAATCGGCCAGGAAGCGCGGCCGCAGCAGCAGGTCTTCCGGCGGATAGCCGCTGATCGCCAGCTCCGGGAACAGCACGATATCGGCGCCGTACTCATCGCGCGCCTCGGCAATCTGCGCGGCGATGCGCTCGGCGTTCTGCGCCACCGCGCCAACGGGGAAATCGAACTGGGCCAGGGCGATGCGAAGGGTCTGGGACATGTCGGTCTTCGGGTTCTGCCCTTCACCGGCTGGCGGCGAAGGCGGGACAGGGATGGGAATCCGCCAGCCGAGAGACGATCAGCGCGCGAACACCCTCGAGGTTCGTCATGACCTCATTATTCCAGAAGCGCAGGACGCGGAAGCCTTCCCGGGACAGGAAGGTGTCCCGCCGTACATCCGCCACGGCGTCCATGTGCTGGCCGCCATCCACTTCGATCAGCAGTTTCGCCTCCAGGCAGGCGAAGTCGGCGATGTAGGGGCCGATGGGACATTGCCGGCGGAAATGGAAGCCTTCGAGCTGACGCCGTTGCAGGATGGTCCACAGACAGCGCTCGGCGGGTGTCATGTCCTTGCGAAGTTCGCGCGCCCCGTTCCGCTTCTGTCCCTTTCGCATGCGCACGTCCTGTGCTCGGGTGAGTCGGCATCTTGCCCCCATCCCAACCTTCCCCCGCAAGCGGGGGAAGGAGCAACAAGCCCTCCTCGATAACAAATCGACAAATCCCGGCAACCCGTACCCGCAAACACCTCTCCCCCGCCTCCGTTGGGATGGGGACAGACTGGAGCCAGCCAATCTGCTCACCTTCCAAACAAAAAAGCCGCCCGAAAGCGACTTTTCATTCACTCCGCAAACACGCAACCAACGTCCGTTCTTCACTCCCGCGCACAAAGCCCCCTCCCCCGCCTGCGGGGGAGGGCCGGGGTGGGGGCAAACCGAAGCCCGCCACCCTCCCCAAACAAAAAGCCGCCCGAAGGCGGCTTTTCATCCATTCCGCAGAGGCGGAAATGGTCTTGCTTACTTCAGGCGAGCAGCAATCGCCGCACCCAGATCGCCCGGCGAGCGGACGGTGGTCACGCCCGCGGCTTCCATCGCCGCGAACTTGCCTTCCGCCGTGCCCTTGCCGCCGGAGGCGATCGCACCGGCGTGGCCCATGCGCTTGCCGGCCGGGGCCGAGGCGCCGGCGATGAAGCCGACGACCGGCTTCTTGACGTGCTTGGCGATGTACTCGGCGCCTTCTTCCTCGGCCGAACCACCGATTTCGCCGACCATGATGATGCCCTCGGTCTGCGGATCGTTGTTGAACAGGGTCAGCGCCTCGACGAAGTTCAGGCCGTTGATCGGGTCGCCGCCGATGCCGATGCAGGTGCTCTGGCCCAGGCCCACGTCGGTGGTCTGCTTGACCGCTTCATAGGTCAGCGTGCCCGAACGCGAGACGATGCCGATCTTGCCCGGCTGGTGGATATGGCCCGGCATGATGCCGATCTTGCACTCGCCCGGAGTGATGATGCCGGGGCAGTTCGGACCGATCAGGGTGACGCCCGGGTAGCCCTTCAGGGTGTTCTTCACCCGCAGCATGTCCAGCACCGGGATGCCCTCGGTGATCGCCACGATCACCTTGATGCCGGCGTCGGCCGCTTCCAGGATCGCGTCGGCCGCGAACGGCGGCGGCACGTAGATGACCGAGGCGTCGGCGCCGGTGTCCTGCACCGCGTCACGCATGGTGTTGTAGACCGGCAGGTCGATGTGGGTGGTGCCGCCCTTGCCGGGGGTCACGCCGCCGACCACCTGGGTGCCGTACTCGACCATCTGGGTCGCGTGGAAGGTGCCCTGCTGGCCGGTGAAGCCCTGGACGAGGACCTTGGTGTTCTTGTTGACCAAAACGCTCATGAATTCTTCCTAGTCTCGTCGTGGGGTCAGGCGGCCTTGACCGCAGCGACGGCCTTCTTGGCGCCGTCGTTGATGTCGTCGGCCGGGATGATGGCCAGGCCGGAATCGCGCAGCAGCGCCTTGCCGGCTTCCACGTTGGTGCCTTCCAGGCGCACGATCACCGGCACCTTGACGCCCACGTCCTTGACCGCGGCGATGATGCCTTCGGCGATCATGTCGCAGCGGACGATGCCGCCGAAGATGTTCACGAAGATCGCCTTGACCTTGTCGCTGGACAGGATCAGCTTGAACGCGGTGGTCACGCGCTCCTTGGTCGCGCCGCCGCCGACGTCCAGGAAGTTCGCCGGCTCGCCGCCGTTGAGCTTGATGACGTCCATGGTGGCCATCGCCAGACCGGCGCCGTTGACCATGCAGCCGATGTCGCCGTCCATGGTCACGTAGTTCAGATCGTGCTCGGAAGCCAGCACTTCGGTCTCGTCTTCCTGCGCCTTGTCGCGCATGGCGACCAGATCCGGATGACGGAAGGACGCGTTGTCGTCGGAATTGACCTTGCCGTCCAGCACGGCCAGATCGCCGTTGGTGAGAATGGCCAGCGGGTTCAGTTCGACCAGCGCCAGATCCTTCTCGTTGAACAGCTTGTACAGGCCCATCATGATCTTGGTCAGCTGGTTGACCTGCTTGGCGTTCAGGCCCAGCTTGAAGCCGATTTCACGGCACTGGTACGGCTGCAGGCCCTGGACGAAATTCACGTCCAGCTGGTGGATCAGTTCCGGTGTTTCCGCGGCGACCTTCTCGATTTCAACGCCGCCTTCGCTGGACGTGATGAAGGTGACGGCCTTGGTGGCGCGGTCGACCAGCACGGACAGGTACAGTTCCTTGGCGATGTCGGTGCCTTCGGAGATCAGCACCGCATCGATCGGCAGGGCCACGCCGGCCGACTGGTAGGTCGCCATGCGGGTACCCAGCATCGCGGAGGCGTACTGCTTCACTTCGTCCAGGGTCTTGGCCAGCTTGACGCCGCCGGCCTTGCCGCGGCCACCGGCGTGGATCTGGGCCTTCACGACCCAGAGGTCGCCCGGGATGGATTTCGCGGCTTCAACCGCTTCTTCCGGCGTGCGCGCGACGCGCCCGGCCGGAACTGCAATGCCATATTCGGCAAACAGTTGTTTTGCCTGGTATTCGTGGAAATTCATGCGTCACCGTGGGTAGGGAACAGGTAAGCGAGGCCGGACGTCCCGGAAAACCGCGTTTGGACGTGCACAGGCCGCCCGGCGGGCGCCAGCCAGCCCCCTATTGTCGCCCACCGGGCCGGACGGCGCAAAACCGCCGGGCCGGGGCCAGCCTGCCTATACTGATGTCACCGCCGACGGGGGGAGTCCGCGCTTGCCGCAAAGCCATTCGATCCTGGGACGCATCGAATCCGCACCGCGGCGCGATCTCTATTTCTTCGCCCTGTACCGGACCCTGGAAGCGGCGGTGCTGGCCGGGTTGGTGTTCAGCCCCCTGTCCGATCTGCTCGGCTCCCAGCGCCACCCCATGCTGGGGCTGGTGGTCACCATCGCCTATCTGGCGGCTTCGGTCCTGCTGCTGCTGGTCCGCAGCCCGCGCTGGATGACCCTGACCGTGGTGGTGGGTCTCGCGGTGGATATCACCGCGGCGGCCATCATCACCCATGCCCTGCCCGCCGCCACCGCCGGTGTGGCGATGATGCTGCTGTTCAACATCGCCGCCGGCGCGCTGCTGATGCCTTCCTGGCGCTGGGCAGTGGCGATGGTCGGGCTGACCGTGGTCATGCAGTTCGCCGAGTACGGCTGGACGTTCCTCCATGACGGCGGAACCGATCGTTCGATAGCCGAAGTGATGATGTTCGCCATCAGCTACATGGCGGTGGGCTATCTGTCCCACCAGGCCGGCCAGCGCGCCCGCCGCAGCGAAGCCCTGGCCGACCAGCGCGGCGCCGAAGTCGCCAACCTGGTCGAAATCAATGAACTGATCATCCGCCGCATGCGCACCGGCGTCCTGGTGGTGGACGCGGACAATCACATCAAGCTGGCGAATGAAGCCGCCAGCCTGCTGCTCGGTGACGGCGACGGCGGCGACGGCGCCCGCGACGGCGTCGGCATCCTGCTCACCCATACCGCGCCGGAACTGGCCCGTCGCCTGCAGCGCTGGCGCAATGGCTGGCAGGCGGACGACACCCCCATGCAGTTGTCCCCGGACCAGCCCGAGGTGCAGCCCCGGTTCGCGCGCCTGCTGGCCGACAGCGAGACCTCGCTGATCTTCCTGGACGACGCCACGGTGGTCTCGCGCCGCGCCGAGTCGTTGACCCTGGCGGCCCTGGGCCGTTTTTCCGCCAGCCTGGCCCACGAAATCCGTAACCCGCTGGCCGCCATCAACTACGCGGTCCAACTGCTGGAGGAGTCCCGCCAGATCATCGATGGCGACCGCCGGCTGCTGCAGATCATCCACCAGCAGTGCCAGCGCACCAACGGCATCGTCGAAAGCGTGCTCGGCCTGGCCCGGCGCGAACGCGCCAGCCCCGAGCACGTGGATCTCAACACCTTCGTCCGCCGTTTCATCGACGAGTACCAGCAATCGCTGTCGATCGAGACCGATACCCTGGAAGCCGTCATCGGCCCGCGCCCGGTGCCGGCACTGGTCGACCTGCGTCACTTGCAGCAGGTCGTGACCGTACTGGTGCAGAACGCGATGAACTATGGCCGCCTGCCTGGCGAGTCGGCGCGGGTACGCGTACGGGTTTTCCAGGCCGACCACCGCCCGATGATCGACGTCATGGACCGAGGCCCGGGGATTCCCGAGGCCGTGGCCGCCCAGTTGTTCCGACCCTTTTTCACCACCTCCGAGCACGGCACCGGCCTGGGCCTCTACATCGCCCGCGAGCTGTGCCGGGCCAACCAGGCAACCCTGGAGTACGTCCCGGTCCCCGGCGGCGGCAGCTGTTTCCGCATCACCCTGCCCGGCCCGCACGCGCTCCTGCCTGCCTGAGTCGGAGCCTGCTTCGGGTCTTCCACTGCCCTGCCTTTGACAGACTTCGTTGGCAAAGGGGGCGGCCCGCCCGCGGCGACGGGGATTCCGCGCGGCGCTGAAAAGCAAGTTCCCCTCAATCGCCCCTTTCGAACAAGGGGAAGCTCATTTCCAGCCACGGCCGGCCCCGACAGTGCCCGCCATCACAGGCCAGGGAGGCGCGCATCCGCCGCCCTGCCACAACCTTCATATCAACGGAGTCACACTAGCGGGCGCTCCTGTTCAGCCGGTACACTGAACGGACAGGGGCTGAAGGGGGATCCATGAGCGAAAACCGAAGCGCCCTGATCGTCGACGACGAACGTGACATCCGCGAACTGCTGGTACTGACGCTGGGCCGCATGGGCCTGCGCATCGATACCGCGGCCAACCTCGGCGAGGCGCGCGAACTCCTGTCACGCAACAGCTACGATCTCTGTTTCACCGACATGCGCCTGCCCGACGGCAACGGCATCGAACTGGTCGGCGAGATTTCCCGCAATTACCCACGCACCCCGGTCGCCATGATCACCGCGTTCGGCAACATCGAACTGGCGGTCGAGGCCCTCAAGGCCGGCGCCTTCGATTTCGTCAGCAAGCCGGTGGACCTGACCGTCCTGCGCGGACTGGTCAGGCACGCCCTGGAACTCAACAACAGCGAGCGCGTGCCGGCGCCCGCGCCGCCGCCCGAACAGGCCAGCCGCCTGCTGGGCGGTTCTCCGGCCATGGCCACCCTGCGCGACACCATCGGCAAGGTCGCCCGCAGCCAGGCGCCCGTCTACATCCGCGGCGAATCCGGAGTCGGCAAGGAACTGGTCGCCCGCACCATCCACGAGCAGGGCGCCCGCGCCAGCGGTCCGTTCGTGCCGGTCAACTGCGGCGCGATTCCCGCCGAATTGATGGAAAGCGAATTCTTCGGCCACAAGAAGGGCAGCTTCACAGGCGCCCATGCCGACAAGGCCGGCCTGTTCCAGGCCGCCAACGGCGGCACCCTGTTCCTGGACGAGGTCGCCGAGCTGCCACTGCCGATGCAGGTCAAGCTGCTGCGCGCCATCCAGGAGAAGGCCGTGCGCCCGGTCGGCGCTTCGCAGGAAGTGCAGGTGGACGTGCGCATCCTCTCGGCCACCCACAAGGACATCGGCGAACTGGCCAGCGACGGACGTTTCCGCCATGACCTGTACTACCGCATCAACGTCATCGAACTGCGGGTGCCGCCGCTGCGCGAGCGCGCCAGCGACCTGCCGCAACTGACCAGCACCATCCTCGACCGGCTCGCCGAACAGCACGGCCGCAACGCACCCTCGGTCTCGCCCGACGCCATGGCCGAACTGCGCCGCTATCCCTTCCCCGGCAATGTCCGCGAACTGGAAAACATCCTGGAACGCGCGCTGGCGATGGCCGACGGCCACAGCATCGAAATCGGCGACCTCTACCTGCCCCAGCCCGCCGCCGCTCCGCGCGCGGGTATCGCCGATGCGCCTCCCGCTCAGGCGGTAGCCGGTGCGGTTCCCGGCACCGCCCCCGTCGACATCGATCCTGCCGGCGGTCCACTGCCCAACTACATCGAACAACTGGAACGCGCGGCCATCCAGAAAGCACTGGAAGACAACCGCTGGAACAAGACCCGCGCCGCCGCCCAGCTCGGCATCACCTTCCGCGCCCTGCGCTACAAGCTGAAGAAGCTCGGCATGGAATAGCGGCCAGGCCGCTCGCCTCGCCCATCGGACATCCCGACACCGCGGCGCGCAATCCTCGCAAGGAATCCCAGCCCCTCCCCTCCTGAAAAAGGGGGGATCGAGGGGATTTGCTTTTTTTTGCTCATCGCGAGCAACCCGCGAACCCGCAGATTGGAAGACCGCGCCTGCCTCTCCGGATCACGCCTTCAAGGCACACGACTCACTTCAGCACCACGGCACGGCCACTGCGTCGCAGCACACAGCTTGACGATTCTTGTCGCCACAATTGCGAGCCTCCTCACTCTGCGAAAAAGTGTGAACTTCTCCCGTCATTCGCTCGTCGATCCGTCGATATCTTCCCGCCGCGCCAGACAACCGCATCCCGAACTATCCACATTGGTGGGTGCGAGTACAGGCGCTCAATCAGGCTTCCGTTCGCCGCTCCCGAAGGGCATTCGCCATCGATGCCGCGTCACCGGCGCCGCTTCGGAACGGCAACGGATGCACCGTCATTCACCAAGCAAGCAACATGGGGAAGTTACACATGAAGAAGAACAACATGCAGGGTTTCACCCTGATCGAACTGATGATCGTGGTGGGCCTCATCGCCATCCTCGCCGCCATCGCAATGCCGCTCTACCAGGACTACAGCGTCAAGACGCAGGCCACCGCCGCGTACGCCGAAATCTCGCCTGGCAAGACCGGCTTCGAACTTGCAGTGACGAGGGGCAAGACGCCCTCCTTGACGGCAGCAGATGCCGGCTACATCAACATCAAGAATCCAACTACCTACTGCAACGTCGCTCTCACAGCGACCGGCATTGAATGCACGGGTATCAATGGCGTGGCAGGCAAGTTCGTCGGCAAGAAGATCACACTGTCGCGCAACGCTGATGGCGCCTGGAGCTGCACATCCGACATGGACGCACAATACAAGCCCGATGGTTGCGCATAAGTAGCAACCTAGCGCAGAGCGTGGATGTGGTGCTACAAAGCACACACGCACCATTCGCTTGACGAAATCCCAACACGACAAGCCCCGCGAAAGCGGGGTTTGTCGTGTATGCCTATCAATGCAAAGCTATCGCTTTGATACTCCCCTTTGGATCAGGATGACCCGCACGCCGGAGGCCATTCCACGGACCGCAGCATCGACGGAGAACAACGCCGATTCCGGTCGGTAATCCGCTGCTCACAAAGCAAAAAAACGCATTCGGTCCCATCCCGCTGGGCCATAGGCTCAGCACGATTCCCACTCTGGCTGTCCGAGGCTGTTACGGATCTCCCCACGAACGGCGGTCGAAAAACGACGACCGTTTGACAGACGGGCGCACCCGATGCCCTGCGCATCTGCCCCCATTCCCCCTCGTCAGACGCCCATGCGTCAATCTTCCGACCCGGAAAGTGACGCAAATTGTCACTTTGTGCCGCATATTTTCACCTGCAAGCCCTTCTCCCGGATGCCGGTCAACACACGGCCAAATTGTCAGATTGTGATCATTCCCGCGGTTGATCCCCCCTTTTCCCGATACCGCTTCAACGAGATTGATGTCATAGTTATCTCGACTTAGGTGTCTGGGGTCTTTCCCGCGAGCCGTCAAGGAACGGGGAAAGAGGCGCTTACAGTTGGCACACATCCTGCACGTGACTTGAAGCACGTGCGTCGTCTTGCACGGCGCCCACGGTCCACCGCTTAAGGACACGGGGCTGGAGTGTCCTTAACCATCCAAGCCAAATCCTGAAAGGGGAAAGTTCATGAAGAAGAACATGCAGGGTTTCACCCTCATCGAACTGATGATCGTGGTCGCCATCATCGCCATCCTGGCCGCCATCGCGCTACCGGCTTACTCGGACTACACCAAGAAGGCCAAGGTCTCCGAAGTGATCCTGGCCGCTTCCGCCGCGCGCACCGCCGTCTCCGAGTACGCCGCCGGTACCGGCAGCCTGCCGAACGCCAGCTGGACGCCGGAACAGCAGTCCTCCACCTATGTCAGCGGCATTGCGTGGGACGCGGGTACCCGTACCATCACCGCCACCTCGCGCGCCATTCCGAACGTCACCGGCAACATCACGCTGGTCGCGACGATGAACAGCAGCACCCAGCAGGTCACCTGGACCTGTGGCGGCAGCATCCCGAGCCAGTACCGTCCCGGCACCTGCCAAGGCCCGTGATTCAAGCTTCCTGATTTCGGAAAAAGCCCCGCGATGCGGGGCTTTTTTCTTGCGCGGTCCATACAGGATACTTGACGGTTCGGGGATGCAACCCCTTCGGGGAACACCAGCGCTACGCACATGACACGCTCTATTACGTTCGCTTTCAAAGTGCCTGTCCTGGCACTTCTGATCTCGTTGTCGCTCGTAGGCATTTCCGTGTATCTCGGTCGCGACACGCCTTGGGACTACTTCGCATATCACGCGTATGCGGCCCAGACGTTGTTCGGACATCGCTTCAACCAGGACTACTTCGGCGCGGGCATGCAGGGATTCCTGAATCCCATCGGATTCCTGCCGTTCGCGCTCGCGCAGAAAGCCCAGCTCAACAGTCTGGCCACCGGCATCGTCCTGGCCGCCGTCCACAGCCTAAACGGCATCTTTCTGCTGCTGATCAGCCGGGATCTGGTGCGCAGTCGGCCGGAACGGCTACCGCTTCTGGTGCCGGGCACGTTGGTGGGCCTTATCTGCCCCATTCTGCTGGCGCATATCGGATCCACTTTTACCGACCCGGTAGGTTCCGCACTGGTGCTCGGCGCTTTTTGGCTTGTTCTGACCAGGCATACCAACGTTGCGCATGCCGTCGCCGGAGTACTCATTGGCGCGGCGATTGCCGTCAAACTCACCAATCTGGTGTTCGCCATCGCACTTGTCGCGTGCGCGGCGTTTCCGCTGAAGGAGACCGCCCGAAAATGGTTCGGCCGGAACCTCTTATTCGGGTTGGGCTTGCTTGGTGGCTTGGCCGTGTTCCAGGGCTATTGGAGCTTTCTGCTCTACAAATACACGGGAAATCCCCTGTTTCCCTTTTTCAACTCGCTGTTCAAATCCCCTTTGTATGCCACCGATGCAGCAGTCGTCGGACGCTTCGTTCCCGCGACTTTCAGCGAAGCGATGCTGAGTCCGCTGGAGTTGGCGAAGTACAATTCCTGGTCTCACCTGGAAGTATCCGCTCCCAACTTCGCACCTGTCGCGCTCGTTATCGTTGCTGCTCTTGCTGCGCTGTCCCTGCTGGCACGCCGGAACTGGAGAACGGTTTCGCCCCTCAGATATCCGGATGCAGGGAAGTACGCGATCTTCGTCGTGGCATCCTATGTTCTGTGGTTGATGACATCCGGAAATTCACGCTATGCGATTCCGTTGTTCATGGCCCTCGGCCCCGCTGCTACCTTGCTGCTCGGTACTTTCCTGCCGCGCAGGTACGCCATACTCGCAGGCTGGCTTCTGCTCCTCCTGCAGGCATTCGTGACCTACGACGCCGGCGTCAAGCGATGGAACTCCCAGCAGTGGTCCAAGGAGTGGGTGTCCATCGACCTGCCTACCAAACTTGCCGAACAGCCCTATCTTTTCATCTCGCTCGCCCAGAAGTCCCACACCGAACTGGTGACGCGGGTCCACCCGGAGTCCGCATTTGTCGTTCTGGTAAATGGGCAAAACTCCCTGCCCAGCCAAGGGCCGGCGTCCGAAGGGTTGTTCCGAATCATCCGCAGGCATGCCGGGCACATCAAAGTCGTGCTGCAGAGGCCCGCGCTCATCGACACACGCCTTCCGGATGCAGCACTCATCAGTCGGGGCAATGACTATCTGGATCGCCTGAATCTTCGCATCATGGAAGGAACCTGCCAGGAAGCGAACGTCAATGCGGCTCCCCCAATGGACATTCCGATCAATCGACATCTCGAGGAAGCCCTGCCCGAAGAGCTGGTCATTTGCGATGTCATCACCTCTCCTTCCCGCTACGTCGCGCAACGACAGAATGCGGAACGCATATTCGACGCATTCGAGCAGGCATGCCCGGAAATTTTCCACCCACTAGCCCCTCAAATAGAGAAGGTGAACGACATGTGGGTGAGAATCTATCCGAAGTACGACAGTGCGGTACTTATCCTCTCCTACGAAAAGAAGTACATTTCATATGCCTTCACAGGTCAGTTTCAGCCGATTCTTGTAGGGACTCCCGATACTTGGCAGCGCGATGTGGGCAAGTTCGAATGCAAGCTTCCCTATGACGGGAAGCGGGGCTTCGCAGGCTTCGAGGCGGAGATGCAACGCTATGAACGGAAGTAGTGAAATGGCATTCGAGGAAACGCCTCTCCCGTTGGAACTGACCATCCTCATTCCCTGCCTGAACGAGGCAGAGACGATTTCCGCGTGCGTGCAGGAAGCGGTTGCCTTTCTCAAACGGCTGGACATTTCCGGCGAAGTTCTGGTCTCCGACAACGGTTCTTCGGATGGTTCCCAACAGCTCGCGTTGGCGGCGGGCGCGCGAGTCATAGGAGCAGACAGGCGCGGGTACGGCGCCGCGCTCCAATCCGGCATCGAGCACGCGCGCAGTCGATACATCATCATGGGAGACGGCGATCAGAGTTACGATTTTTCCCGTCTTGAACTCATGTTGCAGTCACTGCGGGCCGGCAACGATCTGGTGATGGGCAATCGGTTCAAGGGTGGCATCGGACCTGGCGCCATGCCCTTCCTTCACCGGTATCTTGGGAACCCCGTGCTAAGTGCCATCGGGCGATTGTTCTATCGCAATGACATCGGCGATTTTCATTGTGGCCTGCGCGGTTTCCGGCGCGATGCAATCCTGGAATTGGACCTGAATTCCGACGGCATGGAGTTCGCCAGCGAAATGGTCGTCAAGAGTTCGATGTACGGCCTCAGGATTGCCGAAGTTCCCACCACGCTCCGCAAGGATGGCCGCAGCCGGCCTCCTCACCTGCGCACCTGGCGGGATGGGTGGCGTCACCTCAAATTCCTGTTCCTGCACAGCCCCAGATGGTTGTTCCTGTTCCCCGGTATCGGACTCAGTATGCTGGGTACGGCCCTGATGCTGATCATCTATTCGAACCTGGTGGTGATTGGCCATATCGGCCTGGACATCCATACCATGGCCTACGCGGGCGTCATGGTGGTGGTGGGTTTCCAGATGATCATGTTCTCTTTCCTATCCACGTCCATCGGCATCAGGAACGGATGGTTGCCGCCCGCCAGCGATCGCGCGATGAACCAGCCGTCACTGGAGTTCCTGATCGTCTGTTCGCTGCTGTTGTTGCTTGCCGGGCTGGGTATCAGCGCCTCCGCGTTCATCGACTGGGCACGGTCCGGATTCGGTGCCCTGGATCCCAGGGAGACCATGCGACTGGTGGTCCCATCGACCACTTTCCTCTCGCTTGGCAGCGAACTGTTCATCACCTCGTTTCTGCTGGAAGCCATCCGGATTCCGGCTCGCAGGAGGCTGCTGCCATGACCGGTTACAAGGAGAGGACCCTGCAGGAGTTCCAAACCGCGCTTGCGATGGCGGAGGGAGCGAGGAATGCGCTGGATTTCGGCTCAGGCGATGGCTGGTATGCCGCCCAGTTGTTGAAGCGGCAGTGCTTCGATCGGATCGAGGCGATCGACGTGAAGCTGCGCGATGTCGTGCACTTCACTCCCACTCTCTACGGTGGCGATACGCCTCTTCCCTATCAGGACAGGTCGTTCGACATCGCCTATGCCATAGATGTCCTCCATCACTGTCCTTCTCCCGAGGACAGCCTGCGGGAACTGGCCCGGGTCTCCGACAAGTACATCCTCATCAAGGATCATACTTACCGGACGCGTGCAGGCGAGTATGCACTCGCGGTACTCGATGAACTGGGAAACCGGCGCTTTGGAATTCCGTCTCCGCACAACTATCAGCAGGCGTGGGAGTGGAAGTCGGTACTGGAATCGCTGGGCTGGTCGGAGATGCACAGGACCTGGCCGGCCAGATGCCATCGAGGGCTGCTGGGGGCGCTTACCAATCGCCTCCAGTATGTTTCCCTGTTTCGCAGGAATCCGTTTTCTTCCTGAAGGACCAATTCCGGTGCAGGAAGAAATTGATCACCACCATGGCGGCGGCCACGAGTACGTTGGCGATAAGCGGATGAATGCCCAGCAGGGAAACCATCACGATCATGGCCCCCAGCGCGGACAGCATGCTCGCCATCGAGGCAGTCGTATACCGGATGAAACTTGTGGCGAGCTCGGTCGCACCCGCGTCGAAGGTCCAGGTCCGGTTGAGCCACCACCCCACCAGGTTGACGACCAGGATGGAGATCACCATCGAGGGCAGGTAGTGAAGATGTACGACTTCGGTGGCAACAAGAAGAATGACGAAATTCAAGGCATAGCAGAGACCGCCTACGACGAGGAATCTGGGGGCGGATCTGCGGGAAACCATGGATCTGGCGGGCCTGGAGTGGAGATTGCCGATGCACGACGATAGCAGACTGAAGCCTCCTTTCTGGAAGCACGACGCCTATACGCTGAACCTGCTGCGAGGCGCGCTCACGGCCGGCTGCCAGCGGGCGGCCCGGCCTGCGGGCACCGTGGTCGACTACGGTTCCGGGACCGCGCCGTATCGCGAAGTCGTCTCGCCGCTGTTCGGCGACTATGTAGCCTGCGACATCGCTGCAGGCGAAGGCGTGGATGTGGTCCTGGCCTCGGATCAGCGACTGCCATTCGATGACGGCACGGTGGACTGCGTTCTCTCCGTCCAGGTACTCGAGCATGTCTGGGACATCGACGGCTATCTGCGTGAGTGCGGCCGCGTGCTCAAGCCGGAAGGACGGTTGGTGCTGAGTACGCACGGAACCTGGCTCTATCACCCCCATCCGACCGACTATCGGCGCTGGACCCGTGATGGGCTGGTCAGAGAACTGACGGATCGCGGCTTCGTGCCCGAGAGCATCCAGGCGCTGGTAGGTCCATTGGCCTGGACGACCCAGTTCCGGGCCATCGGCTACCACACCATCCTGTCCCGCCTCGGCCCACCCGGCAAATGGCTGTCGGCGGTCATCTGCAGCTTCATGCACCTGCGCATGAAGCTGGAGGATTGGCTGACCCCGGCGACCATCCGGGAATCGAATTCGGCGGTATACGTAATCGTGGCCACGGGTTCCCGGTCTTCCACATGACGCCGCCGGATTTTCCCGCCGTCGTGGTCGTCAGCGCTTTTTTCCCCCGACATGGAGGAGGCATTGAGCGGGTCGCCGGCCACCTGTCGGAACGACTGGCCCAGGCAGGGTTTCCCTTGCACTGGTTCGCAGGCGGACCGGCGGGCGAGGCACCCGTGGTTCCGGTCCCGGGCCTTCGCGTCACCCGTGCCGCATCTATCGATCCGCTCGAAAGAACCATCGGCCTGCCGGCACCGCTGTGGGGCCTCTCCAGTCTGCGACAGTTGTATCAGGCCATCGGCAAGGCGCGGGTGGTCCATATCCACGACTGCCTCTACCTGTCATCGGTCGCTGCTTTCACCTTCGCCAAAGTCCGCGGCAAGAAGATCCTGATCACCCAGCACATCGGCACGATTCCGTTCCATTCCGGTCTGCTCCGCTTCCTGCATGGATTCGCCAACCGGACGGTCTCTCGTGGAATGTTGAAGTCCGCGGACGCGGTCGCATTTGTTTCACCTACCGTGCATGCCTACTTTTCCGGATTCGTGAAGTTCAGGAATCATCACGACGTCATTTTCAATGGCGTGGATCACGGGACATTCCATCCCGCTGTCCCGGAGCATCCCAGGGACAAGACGCTGAAAATGCTGTTCGTCGGGCGCTTCGTGGAAAAGAAGGGCATCCACCTGTTGCGTGGTTGCATGGATCTTCCCGGCATCGATTGGACCTTCGTCGGCAAAGGCCCGCAAAGCCCTGCCTCCTGGGGCGTCCCGATGGACAATGTGACCCTGCGGAGCGATCTCACCCCGGAACAGTTGGCGGACCTGTATCGTGCGGCGGACCTGATGGTGCTTCCGAGCGTGGGCGAAGGCTTTCCGCTCGTGGTCCAGGAAGCACTGGCTTGCGGACTCCCGGTACTGGTGAGTTCGGAAGTCGCGGGCAGTTTCGCGGATCCGTCTCCCGATGGCGTGTTCATCCATGACGAGCATCACCTCGATCAGGCGCAGGAACTACGCACCTTGCTTGCCTCCATAACCGCCGCTCCCGACCGGCTCCGCGCCCTGCGAAGCGCCGCCCAGGGACTGGCTGGCCGGTGGTCATGGCAAGCCTGTACGGCTCACTATGCCCGGATCATCCGGAGCATGGCCTGAGCCCGGGACGCCGATTCCGCTCGCTTGCTCCGGAATCCCCCGTCTGGCTAGTATCTAGCCGAATTTCAGGAGAACGCGCATGAGTGCCATCCCCACCGCCAATCTGGTTGGCATCACCGGTATCGCGCGCCGTCTCGTCATGGATGGGGCCCTGGATGAAACCACCGCCCGTGGCGCGATGGCGGATGCGCAAGCCGCCAAGGTTCCCCTCGCGCAGTGGGTCGCGGAAAAGAAGCTCGCCTCGCCTTCCCAGATGGCCGCCGCCAACGCCGTCGAGTTCGGCATGCCGTTGCTGGACGTCGCATCCTTCGATGTCGCTCACAACGCGGTCAAACTGGTCAGCGAAGAGCTGTTGCAGAAGCACCAGGTCCTGCCCATCTACAAGCGCGGCAGCAAGCTCTTCGTCGGCGTCTCGGATCCGACCAACAAGATGCAGGCGCTGGACGAGATCAAGTTCCATACCAACCTGGTGGTGGAACCCATCCTCGTCGACGACGATTCGCTGCGGCGGGCGCTCGATCAATGGATCAACGCCAACAGCAACCTAAGCAACACCTTCGGCGGCGATGACGAGGAAGGGCTGGACAATCTGGAGGTCAGCGGCGATGACGAAGCCGCCAACGAATCCGGTGTCGACGCCAAGGGCGACGACACCCCGGTGGTCAAGTTCGTCAACAAGGTCCTGATCGACGCGATCAAGCGGGGTGCGTCGGACATCCACTTCGAACCCTACGAGAACGACTATCGGGTGCGGCTGCGCATCGACGGCATCCTCAAGCAGGTCGCCAAGGCCCCCACCAAGCTGAACCAGCGCATCGCCGCCCGCCTGAAGGTCATGGCGCAACTGGATATCGCCGAAAAGCGCGTCCCGCAGGACGGCCGCATCAAGCTGAATCTCAGCAAGAGCAAGCAGGTGGACTTCCGCGTGAGTACCCTGCCCACCCTGTTCGGCGAAAAGGTCGTGCTGCGTATCCTGGATGGCAGCGCGGCCAAACTGGGCATCGACAAGCTGGGCTACGAGAAGGACCAGCAGAAGCTGTTCGAGGACGCCATCCACAAGCCCTACGGAATGGTGCTGGTCACCGGCCCGACCGGTTCGGGCAAGACGGTGTCGCTGTATACCGCGCTGGGCATCCTGAACGACGAGATCCGCAATATCTCCACGGTCGAGGATCCGGTCGAAATCCGTCTGCCGGGCGTCAACCAGGTGCAGCAGAACACCAAGCGGGGCATGACCTTCGCCGCCGCCCTGCGCAGCTTCCTGCGCCAGGATCCGGACATCATCATGGTCGGTGAAATCCGCGATCTCGAAACCGCCGAGATCGCCATCAAGGCCGCCCAGACCGGCCACATGGTGCTGTCCACCCTGCATACCAACGACGCTCCGCAGACCATCGCCCGCCTGATGAACATGGGCATCGCGCCCTACAACATCACCAGTTCGGTGACCCTGGTCATCGCCCAGCGCCTGGCCCGGCGCCTGTGCTCCAAGTGCAGGCAGCCGGTGGAACTGCCCCACCATGCCCTGGTGGCCGAGGGCTTCACCGAAGCCGAAATCAGTGCCGGCTTCACCCTGTACGATGCCGTGGGCTGCGAGGAATGCACGGAAGGCTACAAGGGCCGTACCGGCATCTACCAGGTCATGCCGATGAGCGAGGAGATCGCCACCATCGTCCTGGAAGGCGGCAATGCCCTCCAGATCGCCGAAGCCGCGCAGCAGGCTGGGGTCCGGGACCTGCGCCAGTCGGCGCTGATGAAGGCCCGCAACGGCGTGACCAGCCTGGCCGAGATCAACCGGGTCACCAAGGACTGAACCTCTCCCGGCATCGACCCAGACTACCCCTGATCCCATTGGGGACAGGGCAGGTTGCCAAATCCTGCCCCGCGTCACAGGCCGGGGGAGTTCCCTTCACGCCGTAAACCGCTACCATGCGGAATGAAGTCCGGTCGGGGAAACCGGACGGGGATACCCTGATGGCCATCAGCCGTTCTGCCGCCAAGAAAACCGCCACGCCTGTCGCACGGGACAACCCGTTGAGCACCTTCGTCTGGGAAGGCGTCGACAAACGCGGTATCAAGATGAAGGGAGAGCAGGCGTCCAAGAACGCCAACATGCTGCGCGCTGAATTGCGCAAGCAGGGCATCACTCCGAACGTCGTCAAGGTCAAGCCCAAGCCGCTGTTCGGTACCACAGGCCGTGCCATCACGCCGAAGGAAATCGCTTTCTTCAGCCGCCAGATGGCGACGATGATGAAATCGGGCGTGCCGATCGTCAGCTCGCTGGAGATCATCGAGGGCGGCCAGAAGAACCCGCGCATGAAGAAGATGATCGGCCAGATCCGGGCCGACATCGAGGGCGGCTCGTCGATGACCGAGGCGATCAGCAAGCATCCGGTCCAGTTCGACGAGCTTTACCGCAACCTGGTCCGCGCCGGCGAAAGCGCGGGCGTGCTGGAGACGGTGCTGGACACCATCGCCAGCTACAAGGAAAACATCGAGGGCCTGAAGGGCAAGATCAAGAAGGCGCTGTTCTACCCGGCCATGGTGATCGCGGTGGCGATCGTCGTCAGCGCCATCCTGCTGATTTTCGTGGTGCCGCAGTTCGAGGAGACCTTCAAGAGCTTTGGCGGTGAACTGCCAGCGTTCACCCAGATGATCGTCGCCATGTCACGATTCATGGTCAGCTGGTGGTGGCTGATCCTGATCATCGTGCTGGGTGCGCTCTTTCTAACCGTCTTCATGTTCAAGCGCTCGCCGGCGTTCCAGCACTTCGTCGATCGCGCGATCCTGAAGGTCCCGGTGGTCGGGCAGATCATGCACCAATCGGCGGTCGCGCGATTTGCACGCACCACCGCGGTGACCTTCAAGGCCGGCGTGCCGCTGGTGGAAGCGCTGGACACGGTGGCCGGCGCCACCGGCAATACCGTCTACGAGAAGGCCATCCACCGCATCCGCGACGACGTGTCAGTCGGCTACCCGCTCAACATGTCGATGAAGCAGGTCAACCTGTTCCCGCACATGGTCATCCAGATGACCGCCATCGGCGAGGAGGCAGGTGCACTGGACACCATGCTGTTCAAGGTGGCCGAGTATTTCGAGCAGGAGGTCAACAATGCGGTGGATGCACTGTCCAGCCTGATCGAGCCCTTCATCATGGTCATCATCGGCATCCTGGTCGGCGGCATGGTCATCGGCATGTATCTGCCCATCTTCAAGCTTGCTGCGACCATTTAAACTCGCCCCATGGCATTTCTCGATCAACACCCCGGCCTCGGCTTTCCGGTCGCGGCCGGCCTCGGCCTGCTGGTGGGCAGCTTCCTCAACGTGGTCATCCTGCGCCTGCCGCGCAAGCTGGACTGGCAATGGCGGCGCGATGCCCGCGAGATCCTGGAGGAGCCGGAGATCTATGACCCGCCGCCACCCGGCATCGTGGTCGAGAGCTCGCATTGCCCGCACTGCAAGCACAAGCTCGCCTGGTTCGAGAATATTCCGCTGATCAGCTGGCTGGCCCTGCGCGGCAAGTGTCGCCACTGCAAGGCGCCCATCTCGCCGCAGTATCCGCTGGTGGAAATGCTGACCGCGCTGCTGGTGGTGGCCTCGGTCTGGCGCTTCGGCTTCGGCTGGCAGGGATTCGGGGCCTCGCTTTTGAGCTGCTTCCTGGTGGCCCTGTCGGGCATCGATCTGCGCACCCGGCTGCTGCCGGACCAGTTGACCCTGCCGCTGATGTGGCTGGGCCTGATCGCCAGTCTGGAAAACCTCTACATGGTGCCCAAGGCCGCGGTCCTGGGCGCGATTGCCGGCTACGTGTCGCTGTGGTCGGTGTGGTGGCTGTTCAAGCAGCTGACCGGCAAGGAAGGCATGGGCCACGGTGATTTCAAGCTGCTGGCGGCCATCGGCGCCTGGGTCGGTCTCAAGGGCGTGCTGCCCACCATCCTGCTGTCCTCGCTGGTGGGCGCCATCATCGGCTCCGTCTGGTTGGCCGCGAAGGGACGTGACCGGGCCACCCCCATCCCGTTCGGACCGTACCTGGCCGTCGCCGGTTGGGTGGTGTTCTTCTGGGGCCAGGATCTGATCGACGCCTACCTGCGGTTCGCGGGCCTGAAGTAGAGCCGGGCCTGCTCGGCCTGGCGACCAGGTTCGCATTTCCCGATTGCCTCCTCCCGTCTCCGGCGCCTGCTCACGCGAGCGGAAGAAAGCCACGGCAGCGGGGCGGTGTCCGCTCTACAAAGGCGCGGTTCCGGCCAATAATGGACGGATGAGCGAATACGTCATTGGACTGACCGGCGGCGTCGCCTCCGGCAAGAGCGCGCTGGAACGGGCTTTCGCCGCGCGCGGCATTGGCATCGCCGACGCCGACCGGGTCGCCCGCGAGATCGTCGAGCCCGGCGCGCCGGCGCTGGCCGAAGTCGTGGCGCGGTTCGGGCAGGGCGTGCTGCAGGTCGATGGGCACCTGGACCGCGCAGCGCTGCGGGCTCGTGTATTCGGCAATGAAATCGAACGCCGGGTGCTGGAAGAGATCCTCCACCCCCGCATCCGCCTGCGCATGCAGGCGCTCTGCCGCGACGCCATCAGCCCTTACGCCATTGCGACCATCCCCCTGTTGACCGAGGGCGGTGGACGTGCCGCCTATCCGTGGCTGTCCCGAATCCTGGTGGTCGATGTCCCTCGCGAAGTCCAGAAGCAACGGTTGATGCTGCGGGACGGCATCGACGACACCCTGGCCGAACGCATGCTGGACGCCCAGGCCAGCCGCCATGAGCGCCTCGCGCTGGCTGACGACATCGTCGTCAACGACGGCGACATCGGTCATCTGGAACACGCGGTCAGCGAACTCGACACGCGCTACCGCCGCCTGGCGACCGAGTCCATCCGGTAGAGGACAGCCCCAAGGTCGTCCCTTCCCCCGCCTGCCGGGGAAGGTGCCGAAGGCGGATGGGGGCAAACCCGTCCGCCCCAGACGTCAAGCGCAGACCCGTCTCTGCCCGGCCCGTCTCTTCACCCGCCCCAGAGACCGCGAATCGCCGCGATGCCCTGCGCGCCGTGCTGGCGCGCCTCGCCGATATGATCCGGCCGCAGGCCACCGATGGCGTACAGGGGCAGCGACACCGCTTCGCGCAGGCGTGCGAAACCTTCCCATCCCAGCGGGGTGCCGCCCGGATGGCTGGCCGTTTCCCGGACGCTCCCGAGCGCCGCGAAATCACATCCGAGATCCTCGGCGCGACGCAGCTCCTCGGCGGTATGGCAGGACGCCGCCACGTGCTGATCATCCGGCAATGGCCGGACCGAAAGCTCCGGCAACTGCGCCGCCCGCAGGTGCACGCCGGTACCGAGTTCACGGGCCAGACCGATGTCCGCATTGATCAGGACGTCGACCCCGGCCGCCTGGCAGGCCGCCACGGCGGCCTGCGTCAGCCGCCGCCGCCTGCCCTCTTCCACGCCGGGCATGCGCAGTTGGATCCGGCGGACGTCGGCGGTGGCCAGGCTTCGTTGCAAGGCGCCAAGCCAGGCGGCATCCGCCACTTCCGCGGGCGATGGGGTCACCAGGTACCGGTCCGGGTGCAGCAGCGCCGCGACCACCGGCCGGTCGGCCGGCGGCATGGCATAACGCGGTAGTTTTTCCGGTACCACCCAGGCCAGCGCCTGGCCCTCGTGCCCGCGCGGCGAGCCCTTCCAGGACAGCACCCGGCGGACATCCAGGCGCAGACGCTTGTCCGGATACTGCTGTGGCACATTGATGATGGGCTCGCCCACCTCGGCGGTGATGCCCAGTTCTTCCTGCAACTCGCGGATCAGCGCCTCGGCCTCGGTTTCGCCCGCTTCGCGCTTGCCGCCCGGGAATTCCCAGCACCCGGCCAGATCCCGGCCTTCGGTACGCCGGGCCAGCAGAATACGGCCACGGGCATCGGTGATGACGCCGGCAACGACGTGGATCGATCGCAGAGGTTCGGAGGACATGGCTGAAGCTTGCCGGTAATTTCCGCACGAATGCAAATGCGAGGGGTCATGCCGCGCGGTGCGGGACTCACGAGGAGGGACGAGGGAGCGGATCTGGTTTGCTGGGTGCTGGCACACCGCCAGAACGTCCAAAAAAAGACAGGCGCCTCGCGGGCGCCTGTCTTTTCTCAAATCGACTTGCCGGTGATCAGGCCAGCTGGCCGTGGCAGTGCTTGAACTTCTTGCCGCTGCCGCAGGGACAGGGGTCGTTTCGGCCGACCTTGGGACCGGCTTCGGCCGGCATCGCCACGGGTCGCCCGGCCAGTGCGGCCTGGGCCTGCTCGGCTTCCTCGTCCGCGCCGTAGCCGCCGGCGTCGGCGTGCTGGAACTGCATCTGCCTGGCCTGCGCCTCGGCCATCGCGCGCTCCTGCGCTTCCAGCGCCGCCACTTCCTCCTCGGTGCGGATGCGGACGCGTGCCAGCATGGTCACGACCTCGCGCTTGACCCGCTCCAGCATCTCGGAGAACAGCTCGAAGGCTTCCTTCTTGTATTCCTGCTTCGGCTGCTTCTGGGCGTAGCCGCGCAGGTGGATGCCCTGGCGCAGGTAGTCCATGCGGGCCAGGTGTTCCTTCCAGTTCTTGTCCAGCACGGTCAGCATGATGTGCTTTTCCAGCGCGCGCATGGTTTCGCCGCCGATGACCGTTTCCTTTTCATCGAAATGGCTGTCCATCGCTTCCTGGACGCGCCGCTCGATGGCTTCGGCATCCAGTTCGTCCGCCTCCTTCGGCCAGGCCGTGATCGGCAGCGACAGGGCCATTTCCTCGGCCAGTTCGCGTTCCAGTCCGGCGAGATCCCACTGGTCGTCGACCGAATTCGGCGGCACGAAGCGCGCCACGCTCTCGGCCACCACGTCGCCGCGGATGCCGTCGATGTTTTCCTTGACCGAATCGGCCTCCAACAGTTCGTCGCGCTGGGAATAGATGACCTTGCGCTGGTCGTTGTTGACGTCGTCGAAATCCAGCAGGTTCTTGCGGATATCGAAGTTGTGCGCCTCGACCTTGCGCTGCGCCTTTTCGATCTGGCGGCTGACGAGGCGATCCTCGATCACGTCGTCTTCCTTCATGCCGATCAGCTTCATCGCCTTCTGGACCCAGTCCGAAGCGAAGATGCGCATCAGGTTGTCTTCCAGCGACAGGTAGAAGCGGGACGAACCCGGATCGCCCTGGCGGCCGGAACGGCCACGCAGCTGGTTGTCGATGCGGCGCGATTCATGGCGTTCGGTGCCGATGATGTGCAGGCCGCCGGCGGCCTTGACCGCTTCATGGCGCTGCTGCCATTCGGCCTTGACGCGCTGGCGATCCGCGTCGGTGGCGTCTTCCGGCAACGTCTCCAGTTCCACTTCCAGCGAACCGCCCAGCACGATGTCGGTACCGCGGCCGGCCATGTTGGTGGCGATCGTGACCGCGCCGGAGCGACCGGCCTGGGCGACGATGTGCGCTTCCCGCTCGTGCTGCTTGGCGTTGAGCACTTCGTGCGGCACGCCGGACTTGTTGAGGAACTCCGACAGCATCTCGGAGGTTTCGATCGAGGTCGTGCCGACCAGCACCGGCTGGCCGCGCTGGTAGCAATCCTGGATGTCCGCCAGCACCGCGTTGAACTTGCCCTTGCGGTTGAGGAACACCTGGTCGGGCGAATCCTTGCGCACGGTGGGGCGATGGGTCGGGATGACGATCACTTCCAGGCCGTAGATGCTCTGGAACTCGTAGGCTTCCGTGTCCGCCGTACCGGTCATGCCGGACAGCTTCTTGTACATGCGGAACAGGTTCTGGAAGGTGATGCTGGCCAGCGTCTGGTTCTCGCGCTGGACCGGTACGCCTTCCTTCGCCTCCACCGCCTGGTGCAGGCCGTCCGACCAGCGCCGGCCCGGCAGGGTGCGGCCGGTGAATTCGTCGACGATCACCACTTCGCCGTCGCGCACGATGTAGTCGACGTCGCGCTGGTAGATCGCGTGAGCGCGCAGCGCGGCGTTGAGGTGATGGACGACGGTGAGGTTGTTGGCGCCGTACAGGCTGTCCTCTTCATCCTTCAGGATGCCGGCCTGCAGCAGCAGCGCTTCGGCATGCTCCATGCCCGCTTCGGACAGATGGACCTGCTTGCCCTTCTCGTCGACCCAGAAGTCGCCCTCGCCTTCCTCGCTCTCCTGCTTGATCAGCTTCGGCACGATCTGGTTGACGCGCAGGTAGAGTTCGGGGGATTCGTCGGCCGGGCCGGAAATGATCAGCGGCGTGCGCGCTTCGTCGATCAGGATGGAGTCGACTTCGTCGACGATGGCGTAGTGCAGGCCGCGCTGGAAGCGGTCCTCCTTGGCCATCGCCATGTTGTCGCGCAGGTAGTCGAAACCGAATTCGTTGTTGGTGCCGTAGGTGATGTCGGCCGCGTAGGCCGCATGCTTGTCACTGTGCGGCATGCCCGGGTAGACCACCCCGACCGACAGGCCTAGCCAGTTATACAGGCGGCCCATCCAGGCCGAGTCGCGGCGCGCCAGGTAATCATTGACGGTCACCACGTGCACGCCCTTGCCTTCCAGCGCATTGAGGTAGACCGGCAGGGTCGCGACCAGGGTCTTGCCTTCACCGGTGCGCATTTCGGCGATCTTGCCCAGATGCAACACCATGCCGCCGATCAACTGGACGTCGTAGTGGCGCATGCCCAGCACGCGGCGGCTGGCTTCGCGGCAGACCGCGAACGCTTCCGGCAGGACCTTGTCCACCGACTCGCCATCGGCGATGCGCTTCTGGAACTCCGGGGTCTTGGCCTTGAGTTCGTCGTCGGAGAGCTTCTCCATCTCCGGTTCCAGGGCATTGATTTTGCCGACGCTGCGTTGGAGCTGCTTCAGCAGGCGTTCGTTGCGACTGCCGAAGACACGGGTGAGCAAGTTGTTGATCATGTAAGGAACCGGTTGGAAATGAGCGTCGGGGGCCGTCGTCAATCACCCTGGCGGGAACCCCAAAACGAAACAGGGCGCTATGCGCCCTGTCTGGCAACACCGTATTGTAGCTTGGGGCGCCCCCGGGGGAATCAACCCTGCCGGAGGTCCCGCGCGGGCGCTCAGCCGCGCTTGATCTTGCCGACCGGGGTCGGGCCGTCACCCAGGAACTTGCGCGGGTTGACCACGCGGCCGTTTTCCCACACCTCGAAGTGCACGTGGGCGCCGGTCGAGCGGCCGGTCGAACCGGCCTTGGCGACTTCCTGGCCGACCCGCACCAGATCACCGGACTTCACCACCAGACGGGAATTGTGCGCGTAGCGGGTGACATAACCGTTGCCGTGATCCACGTCGACCACGTTGCCGTAGCCGCCCTTGATGCCGGCGAAGCTGACCACGCCGTCGGCCACCGCCAGCACGGGATCCCCGACGCTGGCCTTGAAGTCGATGCCCTTGTGGTACTGACCGCCACCGCCGAACGGATCAGCGCGGCCACCGAAACCGGAGGTGATATAGCTATTGGCGATCGGCATGCGCGAAGGCGTGGCGTTCTTGTCCAGCTCACGGTTGAAGAGCAGGGCTTCCAGCACCGACAGCTGCTGGCCGGAGGCGGCGAACTGGCGCTCCAGCTGGCCGACGCCCTGATCCAGTTCGGCCGGCGACATGTCATAGGCCGCGTCGTTGCCGCCCACGCCCACCGGTTCCTCGAAATCGAACTCGCCGTCCTGCAGCTGGCCCATCCGGGTCAGGCGGTCACCGAGCGCATTCAGGCGGTTGGCCTGTGCCTGCAGTTCACCCAGACGCGCGGCCATCGCGTTGATTTCCTGCTGCGCACCGCGACGCACCTGCTCCAGTTCGGCATCCTGGCGTTCGGTCTTGGCCTGCAGCAGCGAGACCTGGGCCATGCCCATGGCGCTGCGCCCGGCCAGGCCGGCGACCAGGCCGACGGCGAGCAGACAGGAAGCGACGGTGAGCGGCCTTGCGTGGACCAGGACGCGTACCTTGTAGGCGGGGCCGGCGAGATGTTGGACCAACCAGGCACGCGAATTGTTTACGATGTTTTGAAAAGCCATAGATACCGATGTCTGATTCGAAGTCCAAGCCGCGTGGCGCAAGCACTCCGCAACCGGCCCTCCAGGCCGCGTTGACGGACGCTGCCGCCGACCCGGTTCGTCGCGCCATCTGGCTCGACAACCTGGAACAGCAACTCCGCCCCTGTCTCCCGCCCGCCCTGGCCCCGCATTGCCGTCTGGCAAACGTGGCCGGCGAACGGCTCGTTTTTATCGTCGACTCCCCCGTGTGGCGAGCCAAACTCAGGCTCGCCTCCGCCGAACTGCTTGATGCCGCCCGATCCGTCGGACTGACGGTCACCGAGGTGACCATCAAAACAACAACCGCCCCGCTCCACCCGAATTCCCGGGCAGAAACCACGGCACCACCTGTTCCGGAAGCCTCGCGTAAAGCGCTTGCGGCTGTCCTGGCATCCTTGGAATCCCCGGACTCCGCCGGAGAAGGTACTGCTCCTGACAACCGGCGCGGCGGGCGGAAGCGCTAGGTCCCGCGACGCGAAGGCGAAAGCATGGTACCGGGCATGGCAGCCCGGGTCGTTAGACGAAAGTTAAAAACAAGTTAAATTCAGGCTCAAAATAAGACCTGAATCACATAAACGACAATGGACTCCGGACGCATCCCGCCGGATACGGTTTCAGGAGAAAACATTCGCTGGGGAATGGACTGGCGGTCAGGCCGTGGCGGTCGCGGGGGCGCCGTAGAGCACCGGCGACGGGTGGCCGGTGTCCTCGAATGTCACTTCTTCCCAGGCCTCGGGCTGGGCCAGCAGCGCGCGCACCAGTTTGTTGTTGAGGGCGTGACCGGACTTGTAGCCCTCGTAGGCCCCCAGGATCGGCCGCCCGGCCAGGTACAGATCGCCAATGGCATCGAGGATCTTGTGGCGGACGAACTCATCGGCGTAACGCAGGCCGTCGTCGTTGAGGACGCGGAACTCGTCCAGCACGATGGCGTTGTCCATCGAACCGCCCAGGCCCAGATTGCGTTCGCGCATGTATTCCAGGTCGCGCATGAAACCGAAAGTGCGGGCCCGCGACACTTCCTTGATGTAGGCGCCGGTGGAGAACTCCACCTCGGCGCGCGACTGCGAGGCCGGAATCATCGGATGGTCGAACTTCACCGTGAAGCCGACCCGGAAACCGTCATGGGGTTCGAACCGCGCGACCTTGTCGCCTTCGGTGACTTCCACCGGCGACTTGATGCGGATGAAGCGCTTCGGCGCTTTCTGTTCGGCGATGCCCGCGGATTGCAGCAGGAACACGAAGGGGCCCGCGGAACCGTCCATGATCGGCAGTTCGGCCGAGGACAGTTCGACGTAGACATTGTCCACGCCCAGGCCCGCCAGCGCGGACATCAGGTGTTCCACCGTCTGTACCTTGGCGCCGTCGCAGCTCAGGCCGGTGCACAGCGTGGTCTCGGTGACCAGTTCGGCACTGGCCGGCATTTCCACCACCGGATCCAGATCCACACGCCGGAACACGACGCCGGTATCCACCGGGGCCGGACGCAGCGTCATGTAGACCTTTTCGCCGCTGTGCAGGCCCACGCCGGTGGCGCGGATCACGTTCTTGAGGGTGCGTTGCTGGGCCATCGGAGGGGGACCGAGGTGAAGGTGCTGACCAAGAGCGGCGAGAATAGCACGCAATTAGCTGAATCTTAACGGAAGAATTGCTTTGTCCCACGGCTGAAACAATGCCGCGCGAGCCTGTCCGGTTCCCGATGGGACGGAAAGGGCTGCCGGGCCGGGCAGGCCCGGCAGCGAAGGGACATGGCGGTACCGCGCCCTCCCCCGGACCGGCGGGAGGGGTGTTCAGATGGCGGAGGTCAGTCCGCCTGACGGCGCAGGAACGCCGGGATGTCCAGGTAGTCCGCCGGCAGATCGGCCGAGGCGGGCGCCGAGGACGGTGCCGAGGCGGCGGCCGGAGCCGCCGAGCCACGGCGCAGGCCCAGGCCGCCAACGGCGTCGGCCACCGGATCGACGTTGGCCATCGCGTCGAACGCCGGCAGGCCGGTGGTGGCGTCGCGGACCAGCTTGATCGGCGCGCGCACCGGCTCGCGGTCCAGGCCACGGCCCACCGGCTGGCGGGCGACGGAGCGGTTCAGGCCGGTGGCGACCACGGTCACGCGGACTTCGTCCTGCATGTCCGGATCCAGCACGGTGCCGACGACCACGGTGGCGTCCTCCGAAGCGAAGCCCTCGATGGTGCGGCCCACTTCGTCGAACTCGGCCATGGTGAAGTCGGGGCCGGCGGTGATGTTGACCAGGATGCCGTTGGCGCCGGACAGGTTGACGTCGTCCAGCAGCGGGTTCTGGATGGCGCTCTCCGCCGCCGCCTGGGCGCGATCATCGCCACGGGCGTGGCCGGTACCCATCATCGCCAGGCCCATTTCGCTCATGACGGTGCGCACGTCGGCGAAGTCGACGTTGATCAGGCCCGGGCGCACGATCAGGTCGGCGATGCCCTGCACGGCGCCGAGCAGCACGTCGTTGGCGGCGCGGAACGCCTGGATCATCGTCGCGTTGCGGCCCAGCACGGTGATCAGCTTCTCGTTGGGGATGGTGATCAGCGAGTCGCAGTGGTGGCTCAGTTCCTCGATGCCCTTCAGCGCGACCTGCATGCGGCGGCGGCCTTCGAACGGGAACGGCTTGGTGACCACGGCGACGGTCAGGATGCCCATCTCCTTGGCCAGCTGCGCCACCACCGGCGCGGCGCCGGTGCCGGTGCCGCCGCCCATGCCGGCGGTGATGAACACCATGTCGGCACCGTCCAGCGCTTCGATGATGCGTTCGCGATCTTCCAGCGCGGCCTGGCGGCCGACTTCCGGATTCGCGCCCGCGCCCAGGCCCTTGGTGACGTTGCCGCCGAGCTGCAGCTGCAGCTTGGCGCCACAGTTCTTGATCGCCTGCGAATCGGTGTTGGCGGTGATGAATTCAACGCCGTCCACGCTGCCATTGACCATGTGCGCCACGGCATTGCCGCCACCGCCGCCCACGCCGATGACCTTGATCACCGCATTCGGAGCCATCTTCTCAACCAGTTCAAAATGTGCCATGTCCGTTGTCCTCTTTGGGCCGGGAATCGGGAATGGAGAATCGGGAATCGAAGAAGCCTTTCCCTGCACCATTGCCGCAACCGGCGAGTTGTTGTGTTTTAAGTGATGTTGCGTACCGCCAATGAACTACGTCTCTACCTGCCTGCCGCGCTTTGCTTCTTTCCAACCTGCCACTGTCTTGCTTTTGCTTCTACGACTATCGATTCCCTATTCCCGATTCCCGGCGATCAAAACTCACCGCGATACCAGTTCTGGATCTTCTTGAACCAGCTTCCCGCCTTGCCCGTCGGCAACGACGGCCGCCGCGGGTGCTCGATCTGGCTGCCCATCAGCAACAGGCCCACGCCAGTGGCGTGGACCGGGTTGCCGACCACTTCGCCCAGACCGGTGACGTGCTGCGGGATGCCCACGCGCACCGGCATCTGCAACATTTCCTCGGCAAGTTCGACCACGCCTTCCATCTTGGAAGCACCGCCGGTCAGGACCATGCCCGCGCGCACCCGCTCCTCGAAACCGGAACGGCGCAGTTCGGCCTGGACCATCTCGAAGATTTCCTCGTAGCGCTGCTGTACCGCCTGCGCCAGCGAATGGCGCGGCAGGCGGCGCGGCGGACGATCGCCCACGCTCGGCACCTGGATGCTCTCTTCGGCGGTGGCCAGCTGGGCCAGCGCGCAGGCGTAGCGCACCTTGATCTGCTCGGCTTCCGGAGTCGGCGTGCGCAGCATGTGCGCGATGTCGTTGGTGACCTGGTCGCCGGCGATCGGCAACGAGGCGGTGTGGCAGATCGCGCCCTGCATGAACACCGCCAGGTCGGTGGTGCCCGCGCCCAGATCGACCAGGACCACGCCCAGTTCGCGCTCGTCGCTGGTCAGCACGGCGACGCTGGAGGCCAGCGACGAGAAGATCAGGTCGTCGATCTGCAGGCCGCAGCGCTGCACGCACTTGCTGATGTTGGCCGCGGCGGACTGCGCGCAGAACACCAGGTGCGCGTCCACTTCCAGGCGCACACCGGTCATGCCGACCGGGTTGCGGATGCCTTCCTGCGAGTTGTCCAGCTTGTACTCGCGCGGGATGGCGTGGAGGATTTTCTGGTCGGCGGGAATGGCGACGGCCTTGGCCGCTTCCAGCACCCTGTCCAGATCGCCCCAGGTCACTTCGCCATCACGGATCGGCACGATGCCCGGCGAGTTGCGGCACTGCACGTGGTTGCCGGAGATCGAGGCATAGACCGAACGGATTTCGCAGCCCGCCATGAGTTCGGCTTCTTCGACCGCGCGCTGGATCGACTGCACGGTCGATTCGATGTCGACCACCACGCCGCGCTTCAGCCCGCGCGATTCATGCGAGCCGATGCCGATCACCTCGATCGGGTTGCCGGGGGCGTATTCGCCCACCAGAGCGGTGACCTTGGAGGTGCCGATGTCGAGACCGACGATCAGCGATTTGTCGCCCTTGCGATTCATGTTGCGAGACCGGGAATGGGGAATTGGGAATGGGGAATGGATGAAAGCGCTGCCGGAAGCCTGCTGATGGCTGCAATCGCCGGGGGAGACGGGGATGCCGGGGCGTTTTCGATTCCCGATTCCCGATTCCCGATGGCCGGCTTGTCGCCCCAACTGAGCGCGAAACCATTGGTGTAGCGCAGGTCGGCACGCAGCAGCGGCTGTCCCTGGCGCGCGAGGATCTGCGGGAGCATGCGCACGAAGCGGCTCAGGCGCGGACGGGCGTCGGCGCGGCCGATCACCACTTCGGTGCCGTTGCCCAGCGTCAGCGTCCAACTGCCACGACGATCCATGATCAGGGTTTCCACGTTGAACCCGAGCGGCGCAAACAGCTGGCGTGCTTCGTTGTACAGCGCGATCACTTCCTGCACCTGCGAGTCCGGGCCACCCAGCTGCGGCAGCTTCAGCGCCTGCAGGGCTTTCGGCGTCGGGAACAACCGGCCATGCTCCGACAGCAGGCGATCCTTGCCCCAGCGGGCGAACGGGCGGTGTTCGGTGATGCTGATCTCCATGACGTCGGGCCAGCGCTTGCGCACTTCGGCGCGTTCGACCCACGGCAGCTTCTCCACGGCGTCCTGCGCATCCTGCAGGCGGACCGCGAAAAAGCCCCGCTTCGCATAGGGCAGCACCACCGCGCGCAACTGCGCCGGATCCACGCGCTCGAATTCGCCGTGCACGCGCAGGCGGGTCAGCGGCCAGCGGTCGGCGCCGATCCAGCCATTGACCACCGCCACCACCGGCAGCGCGACAAGCGCGACGGCCAGCAGCCAGGCGAGGATGCGCAGCGCGGCGTTCATCAGCCGTCCACCTCCGGCAGCGTCTGTTCCAGGATGCGCCAGCACAGCTCCGCGAAATCCAGTCCGGCCTGTCCGGCGGCCTTGGGCACCAGCGAATGGCTGGTCATGCCCGGCGCGGTGTTTACTTCCAGCAGATGGAAACGCCCGCTGGCGCGATCACGCATGACGTCGACGCGACCCCAGCCGCGGCAGCCGGCCGCCTGGAACGCGGCCAGGGCGATGCGGCGGATCTCCGTCTCGTCGTCGCCTTCCAGGCCGGGGCACAGGTACTGGGTGTCCTCGGCCACGTACTTGGCGTGGTAGTCGTACCACTGCCCCTTCGGCACGATCCGGATCGACGGCAGCGCGACACCGCCTAGGATGCCCACGGTCAGTTCGTCGCCTTCGATCAGCTGCTCCATCAGCAGTTCGCCGTCGTAGCGGATGGCCAGTTCCACCGCGGCATCCAGATCGCTGTCCTGGAACACGCGGGTGACGCCCATGCTGGAACCTTCATTGGCCGGCTTGACGATCACCGGCAGGCCCAGTTCGCGGGCGGCGGCATGCACGTCGTCGCCCTTCAGCAGGCGCACGTAACGCGGCGTGGACAGGCCCAGCGACAGCCAGACCTGCTTGGTCCGCACTTTGTCCATGCTGAGTGCGGAACCCAGCACCGTCGAACCGGTGTAGGGCATGCCGAAAGCTTCCATCAGACCCTGCACCACCCCATCCTCGCCACCGCCCTTGTGGCCGTGCAGGATGTTGAAGACGCGATCGAACCGGCGCTGCACCAGTGCCTCGGCGAGGGCGGGAATGCCATCCACGGCGGTGGCGTCGATGCCGCGCGCGCGCAGCGCGTCCAGCACGTTGCGGCCGGAATCACGCGAAACCTCGGCTTCGCTGGAGGTGCCGCCAAGCAGCACCGCGACGCGGCCGAAGCGGGCCGGGTCGGTGACGCGTGGCGACGGGAACGAAAACTTGCTCATGAGTGTTGTTGCGCCTTCGCGCCATTGGGATCGACGAAACCATGCGCCGCGATCTGCTGGGCGATGTGGCCGATGTCGCCGGCGCCCATCAGCAACAGCAGGTCGCCGTCACGCAGCACATCCGGCAGCACCTCGACCAGTTCGCCGACCTGGCTGACCACCACCGGTTCGTTGCGGCCGCGCGCGCGGATGGCGCGCGCCAGCGACCGGGCATCGGCGCCGGCGATTGGCGCCTCGCCAGCGGGATACACCTCGCTCAGGACCAGCGCGTCGGCTTCCGACAGCACCGCGGCGAACGCGTCGAACTGATCCCGGGTACGGCTGTAGCGGTGCGGCTGGAATGCCACCACCAGGCGCTTGTCCGGCCAGCCGCCGCGGGCGGCCGCGAACACCGCGGCCAGTTCCTTCGGGTGATGGCCGTAGTCGTCGACCAGGCGGACGCGCGCTCCGCTGCTGGTGGCGACTTCGCCGAGATCGTTGAAGCGGCGTCCGATGCCGGCGAACTTTTCCAGCGCCGCGGCGATGTTTTCCGGCGATACGCCCAGCTGCCAGCCGACCGCGGCCGCGGCCAGAGCATTCAGCACGTTGTGACGGCCCGGCAGCGCCAGCGTCACAGGAATGCTGGCGTCCTCCGGCAGGCGCAGGGTGAAACGCATGCGACCGGCTTCCTGCACCACGTCCTCGGCGCGCACGTCGGCATTGTCGGCGATGCCGTAGGTCATCACGTGGCGCGGGGTTTCCGCGGCCAGCGCGGCCACTTCGGGATCGTCGATGCACAGCACCGCCAAGCCGTAGAACGGCAGGCGCTGCAGGAACTCGGCGAACGCCGCCTTGACCCGCTCGAAGTCGTTGCCGTAGTTCTCCAGGTGATCCGCGTCGATGTTGGTGACGATGGAGATCAGCGGATTCAGGCGCAGGAAACTGCCATCGCTCTCGTCCGCCTCGGCCACCAGCCACTGGCCGTCGCCGAGCTTGGCGTTGGCGCCCGCCGCCAGCAGCTGCCCGCCGATGACGAAGGTCGGATCCAGACCACCCTCGCTCAGCACCGCCGCGGTCAGGCTGGTGGTGGTGGTCTTGCCGTGCGTGCCGGCCACGGCGATGCCGCGGCGGAAACGCATCAACTCGGCGAGCATGGCCGCGCGCGGAACGATCGGAATCCGCTGGGAACGCGCTTCCATCAGTTCCGGGTTGTCGTGCTTGATCGCGCTGGACACGACCACGCAATCGGTGCCCAGCACGTTGGAGGCGTTGTGGCCGCGCATCACGCGCGCGCCCAGCGACGCCAGCCGGCGGGTCGCCGCGTTGTCGGCGTTGTCCGAACCGGAAACTTCATAGCCCAGCGTGCACAGCACCTCGGCAATGCCGCTCATGCCGGAGCCACCGATGCCCACGAAGTGGACGCGGCGGAACTCGCGCGCGAGGTTGCCGGTGTGCTGCAGGCGGCGCTCACGGGCGGCGGCCATCATGCGACACCTCCCGGACCGGGATTGAGGATTCGGGATTGGGGATTCGCGCACGCTTGCGCGCGCCACCGGACGTCGCCGGTGGCGTTGCTGTTGCGAATCTCCAGTCCCCAATCACGAATCACGGCTTTCCTCCAGAATGATGTCGGCGATGCGGTCGGCCGCATCGGTGCGGGCCAGGCCGCGCGCCGCTTCGGCCATGGCCAGTCTTTTGTCCGGGTGCCCGGCGAGATCGCTGAGCACGCCATGCAGGCGTTCGGCCAGGTAGTCGTCCTGCTTCAGCAGGACGGCAGCTTCGCGCTCGACCAGGAACTCGGCGTTGCGGGTCTGGTGGTCGTCGACCGCCTGCGGGAACGGCACCAGCACACTGCCGACCCCGACCGCGCACAGCTCGGCCAGTGTGGACGCGCCGGCGCGGCAGACCACCAGGTCGGCCCAGCCATAGGCCGCGGCCATGTCGGTGATGAAGGCTTCCACGCTGGCGGGCACGCCTGCTTCGGCGTAAGCCCCTGCCGCTTCCTCGCGCATCTTTTCGCCGCATTGGTGGCGGATCTCCACCGCGACTTCCGCGCCCAGCATCGACACTGCCCGCGGCATCGCCAGGTTGAGCGCGCGCGCGCCCTGGCTTCCGCCCAGGACCAGTACATGCAGCGGACCTTCACGGCCGCCCATGCGCTGGACCGGTGGCGCCACCGCGGCGATTTCCTCGCGCACCGGGTTGCCGACATATTCTTCGCCGCTGGCGAAGCTGCCCGGGAAACCGCTCAGGATCCGGCGGGCGAAGCGCGCCAGCACGCGGTTGGTGAGACCCGGCGCGCGATTTTGCTCGTGCACCAGCAGCGGCTTGCCCAGCAGTCGGGCGGCGACACCACCCGGGCCGGCGGCGAAACCGCCGAAGCTGATCACCGCGCGGGGACGCCGCGCGCGCAGCAGGCCCATGGCGCCGGCGATGGCGCGGCCGACCCGCAGCGGCGCGCCCAGCAGCGCCAGCTTGCCCTTGCCGCGCAGCGCCGCGATGGGCAGCGTATCCAGCGGGATGCCATGCGGCGGCACCAGACGGGTTTCCATCGCGCCGTCCGCGCCCAGCCAGGTCACCGGCACGCCGCGCGCGCGCAGTACCTTCGCCACCGCCAGCGCGGGGAAGATGTGACCGCCGGTACCGCCGGCCAGGATCATCACGGGCTGGGCCGCGCTCATGCGGTCCTCCCGAAGATGGGTTCGATGCGCTGACGCAGCCGGCTGGTGCCACGCACGGGCGCAACGGCTGCGGGAACGGCGGACGAAGCGGCGGCGGGCGTGGATGCCGGCGCATCGGCAGGCATGTCCGCCGTCGCCGTGGCCGGCTCGGCGCCGGCCTGCAATTCGCCGCGCAGCGCGACCTGGCGCTGCGCGCGCTCGAGTTCATAGGACACTCGCAGCAGCAGGCCCATTGCCGCGCAGGTCATCAGTACGCTGGAGCCGCCGGAAGAGATCAGCGGCAGGGTCAGGCCCTTGGTCGGCAACAGTCCCAGGTTCACGCCCATGGAGACGAAGCTCTGCAGGCCAATCCACAGGGCGATGCCGAATGCGCAGTAGCCGGCGAAGTGGCGACGCATCTCCACGCAGCGCAGGCCGACCCAGAAGGCACGGCCCACCAGCAGCGCATACAGGCCGATGACCAGGCAGATGCCCGCGAAGCCGAGTTCCTCGCCGATGACCGAGAAGATGAAGTCGGTATGCACTTCCGGCAGATAGTTGAGCTTGAGCACCGAGCCACCCAGACCGATGCCGGCCCACTCGCCGCGGCCGATCGCCATCAGCGCGTTGGTCAGCTGGTAGCCGGAACCGAACGGGTCCGCCCACGGATCGGCGAACGAGGTCAGACGGCGCATGCGGTAGGGCTCGGCGATGGCGATCACCGCGAGCACCGGCAGGCCGACCAGCACCGGTCCGAACATGCGCGGCATGTTCACGCCCCCCAGCACCAGCATGCCGGCGGTGATCGCCAGCAGCAACGAGGACGAACCGAAGTCCGGCTGCATCAGCAGCAGAGCGACCAGCACCACCACCACGCCCAGCGGCTTGAGCATCGCGATCCAGGTCGCGTTGACCTCGTCGCGGAACCGCACCAGATAGCTGGCCAGCCACACGATGAAGAACACCTTGACCGCCTCGACCACCTGGAAGTTGGACACGCCCAGGTTGATCCAGCGGTGCGCACCCTTCACGCTCACCCCCAGCCCCGGCACGAACACCAACAGCAGCAGACCGACGCAGCCCAGCAGCAGCAGCTGGTTGTAGTGTTCGACGGTCTTCAGTTCGGTGCGCATCGCCCACACCGCCAGGCCCAGGCCGCCGGCCAGGAACATCAGGTGGCGGATCAGGTAGTAGAACGGCGTGGCGGTCTGCGAGATCGAACTCGACGCCACCATCACCACGCCCAGCGAGGCGAGCGCCAGCGCCGCGCCCAGCAGCCACGGGTCATAGCGGCCACCGATGGCCTCCAGTCGTGTCGCCTGGCGGGCGCGATCGTTCATCAGCGCACCTTCAACGTGGCCAGTCCGACCAGGACCAGCACCACCGAGATGATCCAGAAGCGCACGATCACGCGCGGCTCCGGCCAACCCTTCAGTTCGAAGTGGTGGTGGATCGGCGCCATCCGGAACACACGCTTGCCGGTGAGCTTGAACGAGGCGACCTGGATCATCACCGAGAGCGTCTCGATGACGAAGATGCCGCCCATGATCACCAGCACCAGTTCCTGGCGCACGATGACCGCGATGGTGCCGAGCACCGCGCCCAGCGCCAGCGCGCCGATGTCGCCCATGAACACCATGGCCGGATAGGTGTTGAACCACAGGAAGCCCAGACCGGCGCCGGCGATGGCGGCGCAGATGATCACCAGTTCGCCCGCGCCCGGCACCTGCGGAATCTGCAGGTAGTTGGAGAACACGGCGTTGCCCGAGGCGTAGGCGAAGATGCCCAGCGCGCATGCCACCAGCACCGTCGGCATGATCGCCAGACCGTCCAGGCCGTCGGTCAGGTTGACCGCGTTGGAGAAGCCGACGATCCAGAAGTAGGCGATGGCGACGAAGCCGATGCCCGCCAGCGGCAGCGCGATCGACTTGAAGAACGGTACATAGAAGGTGGTCGCCGCCGGCACATCGGCATACAGATACAGATAGAGGCCGGCGGCCAGGCCGAAGATCGACTGCAGCAGGTACTTCCAGCGCGACTTCAGGCCATTGGGATCGCGCTTGACGATCTTGATCCAGTCGTCGTACCAACCGATCGCGCCGAACGCCAGCATCACCAGCACCACCGTCCACACATACTTGTTGCGCAGATCGCCCCACAGCAGCACGGCGGCGAGCACGGTCATCAGGATCAGGCCACCGCCCATGGTCGGCGTGCCAGCCTTGGAGAAATGGGTCTGCGGACCGTCCTGGCGGATCGGCTGGCCGCCCTTGAACTGCGCCAGCCGGCGGATCACCGCCGGTCCCCACCACAGCGACAGGAACAGCGCGGTCAGCGCGGCCAGGATGCCGCGGAAGGTCAGATAGCCAAACAGCCCGAAGAAATTCTCCAGGCTCTGCAGCCAGCGCGCGAGTTCAAGCAACATGCGGTTTCCCCTCCCCTTCGGCCAGCAGCGCCGTGACGATCTTGTCCATGGCGCTGCCGCGCGAACCCTTCACCAGGCAGCGCACGCCGGCATGCAGATCGGCGCGCAGCGCTTCGGCCAGGGTCTTGTGTGTGTCGAAATGGCGGGCGCCGTCGCCATACGCCTGCGCGGCGTGCTGGCTGAGCGGACCCAGCGTGTAGAGGCGACGGATGCCGGCGGTGCGCGCGCGGCGGCCGGCGTCGACGTGCAACGCCTCGGCATCGGCACCGAGTTCGCGCATGTCGCCCAGCACCAGCCAGGCTTCGCTCCCTGTCGCGGCCAGCGCGTCGATCGCCGCGGCCAGCGAACCCGGATTGGCGTTGTAGCTGTCGTCGATCAGCACCGCGCCATTGCCCAGCGTATGCGCGATCTGGCGGCCGGCCACCGGCTGCGCCGCGGCCAGTCCCTCGGCGATCATCGCCAGCGAGACGTCGCAGGCCAGCGCCAGCGATGCCGCCGCCAGCGCATTGAGCACGTTGTGGCGGCCCGGCAGATGCAGTTCGACCGGCACTTCGCCCTGCGGCGCGACCAGCACGAAGGCGGAACCGTTCGCGTCGGTGCGGATGTCGCGCGCGGTCACGTCGGCGCTGGCCTCCAGGCCGAAGCGCAGGATCCGGCGATCCGCGACCCGCTCGGCGAAGTATTCGGCGAACGCGTCGTCGGCGTTGATGACGGCGGTGCCCGACGCCGGCAGGGCGTCGTAGACGGCGCCCTTGGTCTCGGCCACGCCCAGCAGCGATCCCATCCGCTCCAGATGGGCCGCGGCGACGTTGTTCACCAGCGCCACATCGGGAGCGACGATATCGGTCAGGTAGGCGATGTCGCCCGGCTGGCCCGCGCCCATTTCATAGACGGCGAAGTCGGCGTCGTCGGGGGCATCGATGACCGCCAGCGGCAGGCCGATCTCGTTGTTGCGGTTGCCCGGATTGAAATAGGTCACGCCAGCGCGCTGCAGGATCGCGACCAGCAGCGTCTTGACCGAGGTCTTGCCGTTGCTGCCGGTGATGGCGACGACCTTGCCCGCCTGATCCTGGTGGATGCCGGCGGCGATCCGGGCCAGCGCGAGCTGGCTGTCGCCGACCACGATCTGCGGCAGATCGACCTTGACGACGTGCTCGACCAGCACCGCGCTGGCGCCACGCATCGCCGCGTCGTAGGCAAAGTCATGGCCATCGAAGCGCTCGCCGCGCAGGGCCACGTACAGGCTGCCCGGCTGCAAGGCGCGGGTGTCCTGGGTCATCGCATCCACCACGGCATCGTCGCCATGGAGTTCGCCTCCGGCCCAGTGCGCGAGCAGCGAGAGCGGCAGACGCTTCATGCGCGCGCCTCCAGCGTCTGGCGCGCCACCGCGGTGTCGTCGAACGGATGCTTCACGCCGTTGATTTCCTGGTACGGCTCGTGGCCCTTGCCGGCGATCAGGACGATGTCATCCTCGCCGGCCTCGCCGACCGCGCGCTCGATCGCCTGGCGACGGTCGCGCAGCACGGTGATGGCTTCCGGCTTCGCGAAGCCGGCCATGATGTCGGCAACGATGCGGTCGCCGTCCTCGTTGCGCGGGTTGTCGTCGGTGACGATCACCCGGTCAGCCAGCCGTTCGGCGACCGCTGCCATCTGCGGACGCTTGCCGGTGTCGCGCTCACCGCCACAGCCGAACACGCAGATCAACCGGCCGGCCACGTGATCGCGCAGGCTGGACAGCGCCTGCTCCAGCGCGTCGGGGGTGTGCGCGTAGTCGATCACGATCAGCGGCAGGCGACGCCCCTGCTCGTCGACATTGCCGCCCAACCGGTTCATGCGCCCATGGATGGGCTGCAGGCGCGACAGGGTGCGCGAGATTTCCAGCGGGGTTTCGCCCAGGGCGTACAGCACGCCGGCCACCGCCAGCAGGTTGTCGACATTGAAGCGGCCCAGCAGGCGCGACTGCACCGGGTGCGATTCCTCGACCGTGGTCAGATCGAAGGCGATGCCGGTCGCATCCAGGCGCAGGCCTTCCGCGCGCAGCGTGGCGTCCTGCCGGCCGCGCGAGCTCACACCCACGCCCTGCACCGCGGCGGGCAGGTGCGGATACAGCACGCGGCCGTACTCGTCGTCCAGGTTGATCACGGCCGCCTTGAGTTCCGGCCATGCGAACAGGCGCGCCTTGGCGGCACCGTACGTCGCCATGTCGCCGTGATAGTCGAGATGATCACGGGTGAGATTGGTGAACACGCCGACGTCGAAATGCACCCCGTCCACGCGTCCCTGATCCAGCGCGTGCGAACTGACTTCCATCGCCACCGCCTTGGCGCCCGCGTCGCGCAGCTGCGCCAGCAGCGCATGCATCTGCAGCACCAGCGGGGTCGTGAAACCGGTCGGCACGACTTCCCCGTACATGCCCGCCCCCAGCGTGCCGACGCTGCCGCAGCGGGTGCCGCGGATATGCCAGGCCTGCGCCAGCAACTGCACGGTGGAGGTCTTGCCGTTGGTGCCGGTGACGCCGACCACCTTCATGTCGCGCGAGGGATAGGCGTGGAAGCGATCGGCCATCGCTCCCATCCGCGCGCGCAGACCCGGCACGGCGGTGGCGTCGCGGGGCACGGCCATGTCGGCCGGAGCCGGCGGTTCGTACAGGATCGCGCTGGCGCCCTTCTGTCGGGCCTGGTCGACGAAGTTGAGTCCGTGCGCGCCGAAGCCGGCGATCGCCACGAAAGCGTCGCCCGGCTCGATCGCGCGGCTGTCCTGGACCAACCCGCGCACCACGATGTCGCGCGGCACGTCCACGTCGGGCAGCAGTTCGGCGAGGGCCATCATGCGCCTCATCGCACGCCTCCCGTGCCCTGTGCGACCACCGGCGGCGGCGCGTCGAAGGTGGGCGAATCGGTAATGTCGGCGGCATCGTCCAGGCTCGCGGGCATGGCCGGAACGACGGCGGCCGGCTTGTTGCCGGCCAGCTTGCCTTCGGCCTTGGCCTGCACGGCCAGCCAGGTTTCGATGTCGTCCGGCGGCACATCCATCAGGCGCAACGCGCCGTCCATGACGTTGTGGAACACCGGTGCGGCGACCAGGCCGCCGTAATAGCCGCCTTCCTGCGAATCGCTGATCACCACCACCGCGGCGAAGCGCGGATTGCTGGCCGGCACCAGCCCGGCGAACAACGAGGCGTAGCGCCCGCGCGCGTAACCGCCACCGGACGCCATGCGCGCGGTGCCGGTCTTGCCGGCCACGCGATAGCCCAGCACGCCGGCGCGCTTGGCGCCGCCCTGGGTGACGACGGTTTCCATCATGCCGACCACTTCGCGGGCGATCGCCGGGTCCAGCATCTGCGGCGCGTCGTGGTGCTCGCCCTTGACGAAAGTCGGGGTCACCAGACGCCCGCCATTGCCGAGCGCGGCATAGGCGCGCGCGAGCTGCAGCGGCGTGACCGACAGGCCATAGCCGTAGGACATGGTGGCCTTCTGCAGGCCGTTCCAGCGCGCGGGCGGCGCGAGGATGCCGACCGCTTCGCCGGGGAAGCCGCTGCCGGGGGCGCTGCCGTAGCCGAAGCTGCGCACCACCGAATAGAAGTAGTCGTTGGGCAGCTTCTCGGCCAGCTTCACCGAACCGATGTTCGAGCTCTTGGTGATGATGCCGGTGACGGTCAGCACGCCGTTGTTCCGGGGGACGTCGCGGATCGTGTAGCGGCCCAGCGACATGTAACCCGGCGAAGTGTTGATCAGCGTGTTCGGAGTCACCGCGCCGGCCTTGAGCGCGGCCGAGACCGTGATCGGTTTCATCGTCGAACCCGGCTCGACCACGTCGGTCACCGCGCGGTTGCGGCGGGTTTCCGCGCCCACCTGGCCAATCGCGTTCGGGTTGTAGGTGGGCAGACTGACCATCGCCAGCACTTCGCCGGTGGCAACGTCCAGGATCACCATCGAGCCGCTGCTGGCCTGGTGCTCGATCAGCGCGTTGCGCAGTTCGCGGAACGCCAGGAACTGGATCCGGCGGTCGATGCTGAGGGTCAGGTCCTTGCCCGGCTGCGCCGAGCGCACCAGGTCGACGTTCTCCACGATGCGGCCGCGGTTGTCGCGGATCACCTTCTTGGCACCGGCCTTGCCACGCAGCCATTCGTCGAACGCCAGTTCCAGACCTTCCTGGCCGCGATCGTCGATGTTGGTGAAGCCCAGCACGTGCGCCATCGCCTCGCCCTGGGGGTAGAAGCGGCGGAACTCGCGCTGCGAGAACACGCCCGGCACCTTGTGCGCGAGGATCCGGTGCGCCTCGTCCGGGTTGATCCGGCGCTTGAGGTAGACGAATTCCTTGTCGGCCCGCTGCGACAGCCGGTTGGTCAGATGATCCACCGGCACGCCCAGCGCCTGCGCCAGTTCCGGCAGGCGGTCGGGCGCCTTGAGCAGTTCGCGCGGATTGGCCCACACCGATTCCACCGGCGAGGACACCGCCACCGGCTCGCCGTTGCGATCGGTGATCATGCCGCGCGAGGTCGGGATCGGAATCTCGCGCAGGAAGCGCGAATCGCCCTGGCGCTGATAGAAGTCGTGGTTGATCAGCTGCACGTACGCGGCGCGGCCGATCAAGCTGACCGAGCACAGGCCCAGCGCGCCGATCACCAGCGCCAGCCGTCCGCGCAGGTTGAAGCGGGCGCGGTTGCGGTTCTTCAGCGGCGGCGTGCTGCGCGAGTTCACGGGCGCACCACCACCACGTCATTGGTCTCGGGGAACTTCATGCCCAGCCGCACCCGCGCGATCTGGTCGATGCGATTGCTCTCGGCCACGGTGGCCTGCTCCAGCTGGAGCCGGCCGAATTCGATGTTCAGTTCGTCGCGCGAGCGTTCCAGCCGCGATAGCTCGACGAACAGCTGGCGATGGCGGTGGCGGGCATAGATCACGCCGATGGCCGAGGCCACGTTCGCCAGCAGCAGCACCGCGATCAGGAAGCGCATCATGCGGCCGCCTCCAGTTTCTCCGCCACGCGCAGCACTGCGCTGCGGGCGCGCGGGTTGCCGGCGATCTCTTCCGCCGTGCCCTTCCGGGCGTCGCCGATGGCGCGCAGGGTCGGCACGAAATGTTCCTGCACCGGCAGGCGGCGGTTGGCAGGCGGCGCCTTGGCATGCGCGGCGATGAACCGCTTGACGATGCGGTCCTCCAGCGAGTGGAAGCTGATGACCGCCAGCCGGCCGCCCGTCTTCAGGCGCGCCAATGCCACGTCGAGCCCTGCTTCCAGATCGGCCAGCTCGCGATTGATGTGGATGCGGATCGCCTGGAAGCTGCGGGTGGCCGGATGGATGTCGTGCTTGCCGCGCGGCATCGACGACGCGATCACCTCGGCCAGATCGGCGGTGCGGGTGAACGCCTGCGTGGCGCGGCGCGCGACGATCGCGCGGGCGATCCGGCGGCTCATGCGCTCTTCGCCATAGGTCCACAGCACGTCGGCGATGTCGCGCTCGTCGGCGCGGGCCACCCACTGCGCGGCGCTCTCGCCGGATTCGGGATCCATGCGCATGTCCAGCGGACCGTCCTTGCCGAAGCTGAAACCGCGCTCGGCGACATCCAGCTGCGGCGAGGAGACACCCAGATCCAGCAGCACGCCATCCAGACCGTCGGCGGTGGCATCCCATTCCGCCATGCCGGCGAAGCTGCCGCGGCGAATCGCGACGCGCGCATCGCCCGCGAACGTCCGTTCGGCATGCGCGATCGCTTCGGGATCCTTGTCCATCAGCAGCAGCCGACCTCCCGGTCCCAGTCGTTCCAGCACACCGCGCGCGTGTCCTCCACGCCCGAACGTGCCGTCCAGATACGTCCCATCCCGTTTCACCTGCAGCCCTTCCATGACCTGCGTGTACAACACCGGCAAGTGCAGCGCTGAAAGGTGACCGGCCTGCGCGGACTGCCGCGTGCCGTCACCGGTCCTCACAAGCGCAACTCGAGCATGTGCGCGCTGAGATCCTCGTCGCCGATGGTCTGGCGGATCTGTGCGTGGTGTGCCTGCTCGCTCCACAGTTCGAACTTGTCGCCCATGCCCAGCAGCACGGCCTTCTTCTCGATGCCGACCGCGCTGCGGTGGCTCGCCGGAATGCTGATGCGGCCGTTGCCGTCCAGTTCCACCACCGTGGCGGCGCCGATCAATTTCAGTTGCAGGCTGCGGTGGGCGCGCTGGGTGCTGGGCAGCTTGCTGACCTCGTCCCGGACCCGCTGCCACTCCTGCTCGGGGTACAGGTACAGGCTGCCGGCCTCGAACGGGTTGTAGGTGATGACCAGCCGGTTGCCGCACTCACGCGCGACCTGGTCGCGGTAAGCGGTAGGCACCGCTAGCCGTCCCTTGTCGTCAACCGTGATGGCGGTCTCACCCTGAAACACGAATCCTGCCCTTGCCCGTCCGCACGAAGGCGGTAATTGAACCACGAAAAACCACGAAAAACCCGGTTTTCCCTCGGATGCCCACATTAGCATCGCGCACAAGGTTGTCAACAGGCAGATCGACAAAAAATCGCTTGATGTATCAAGGGCTTGCAGCAAACTTCAGAGACTTGTTCAAGCCTTATCCACAAGTTGCTGTTTCGTCTCAGATTTTGAGATTCGGTGAGGATTCACCGACGTGAGCGTGACGTGATCCTTGTCTCACGATTGAATGCGACGGCTGACGCCGGACATGCCGCGGCGCCAGAATGCGTGGCATGTGCCTGCTCGCGATCGCCTGGAATACCCATCCCCGCTGGCGGCTGGTCATGGCCGGCAATCGCGACGAGGCCCACGAGCGGCCGACCGCCGCCCTCGCCGCCTGGGCCGATCGCCCGGGGGTGTTCGCCGGCCGCGACCTGCGCTCGGGAGGGACCTGGGCGGGCATGGATCTCTCCGGACGGATGACCGTGGTGACCAACGTCCGGGATCCCCGCATCGTGGTGCCCCAGGCGCCTTCGCGAGGGGCATTGGCCGCCGATTTCCTCGGTGGCGACCACACCGCGGGTGCCTATGCCGGCGCGGTCGAAGCGGGTGCGGAGGCCTATGCCCCCTTCAACCTGCTCGTTTCGGACACGAACGTCTGCGAATACGTCAGCAACTACCCGCATCCACGCCGAATGATGCTCTCCGACGGCGTGCACGGCCTGTCCAACGGCGACCTCGACGAGCCCTGGCCGAAGACGGTCCGGTTGATGCGGGTGATGACCGATTGGGTGTCCAGTCGCCAGGAAGACGTGGACATGCTCTGGCGCGGCCTGGCCGACGAACATCTAGCCGCCGACCGCGAACTGCCCGATACCGGCGTAGGACCGGAACGCGAGCGCCTGCTGTCAGCCGCCTTCATCCGCAATCCGATCTACGGCACCCGCGCAAGCACGATCATCGCCATCGACCGTCAAGGCCACGGCTGGATCAGCGAGCGCCGTTTCGGCCCGGACGGCAACCTGCTGGGCGAAACCACCCTTTCCAACCGGATCTCTTCGTAGGGCCGAGTCTGTCGCAATCGACCCGTTCCGTATCCAAAAGCAGCGGCAAGCTCTAGCGATCCGGCGTCTGCCGCACAACGACGGCAAAGCCGCTCAAACCCTTGCCCGGTGTCTCGCCGTCATCGGCGTCCACGTCAAACAACTGCCAGTGCGCTTCCTTCCCTTGCGGCAAAGGCAGACAACCAATATCCGGCCTCAGGTCGATCATGGCCGCGATGTCATTGACCGCTTGCGCCTGCGCCGCGCGCACCAAGGGCAACAACAGTTCGTCGGCAACACCCAGTTCGCGCAGGCGCCCCAGCGCCTTGCGTGCATTGCTGAGCAACGGGCCGTCGTTGATGTTCAGTTCTCCTTGGTGCAGTTGCTCCAGCCAACGGCTGTCGCCGGCGGCCACGACCTCGCTGCAAAACCCGTGAATCAGCGCAGCCACGGCCACGGCGGGCTCTCCCCGGCTTTCGCTCAATGCCCACAGCACGGACTCGTCCATACCCAGAGATTCGTAACCAAGGAAAAAGGTCGTGAAGTTCGGGATGTCGTTCAAGCAGGTACTCGCTGTAGGACTTTTTGGACATGGGCTTGCAGCGTCTCTGTCAAATCAAGGCCGGGAAATTTTCTATTGACCGGACTGAATCGCACTCACATATTCGATGACCATGCCGCACCAAGGCCATGGTTCATTCAAAAAGAACACCAGCACATACCCGCAGCGCAGCATCGCGCTCACCCAGCAACCATCCACGCCAAAGTCAAGCCAGTGGTTCAAAACTAACCGTATAACGCGAAAATCTCCTCGGCGATGGCGAGGGGCAAACCGTCATCGTAGTTCGCGTCGTCCAGATCAACGCATACATCCCCCGCCGCCGCCATCAACAACGCCGCGGCGACGGGACGGCGGACGGGCAAGTCCGGGTAGTCGTCGGGCCTTCCGCTCCCGGAACGCATGGGATCGAAACAAATTCCATGGTTGGCATAAAACCCTTGCTGATAACGCTCAGCCAACCGCGTGATCAACCGCCAGTCATCCCGTTCAAAGGAAGGTATCTCGTCGTCCGTAGCATATTGCACATACCACGCCGCGCCTAGGGACCAATACATCAACATTGCGGAAGCGCGGTCCAATCCCGGATTATCAGCGAGCCACTTCAGTTCCTCCCTGTTCCCGTCGTAATTTGACCGGGCAACATACAGATGCAACTGCTCCGGTGTCGCATTCTGAAGATAAAGACGCGTGATCTCCCGAGCTCTCCGCTCATTCTCATTGTTTCCGGTTTCCGCCATTCGTCCTCCCACTGATGATGAAGCCCGTGAACGATAACCGCAGAAAAAAAGCGAATAAAGGTCCGCCCATCACTGAATAGGCGTTGGCAAGATCAAGCCAATCCAAGGGACAAACGCGAGCAAACCGTGTGGATGGACAGAGCATGACGCATCTGGTTGGCGGGGGGAGGGTGAAGATCTATCCCTGTACAGAGGGATTCAGCGTCCGCGGGTCTACCCAATCCACCAGCGAAATCGCAGATGCCCGTCACGCAACTGCGGGGTAGTGAAACCCTTCCTGCTCAGCTTCCCATCCGAGCATTGCGAGCCCAACCGTCTTTGGGACGGGCTTTTCACCACTGCGGTAGTAGGCCAGCATGCGCCGGCTCAGGCCCAACGCTTCAGCGGCGGTATCAAGCGTCAGGCCGTGACGATACATCCATGCAATGACCTGCTGGTGCGAATAGTCACCGGCCTGTTCAACCGCCAGCGCACGCAGGTTGTCGCTGGCAAGGACCAGAGCGTCGTTACCATCGAAGATGACGCCACGACTCCATTCATCGACTGAAACCTTGTGGAATACATGCGGCATCCGCGCCTTCTTCAGAGATGGATGCGAAGCCAGCACCTCGCCCAGATCAACCGTGCAGGTGAAGCTGTCCGCAAAGGTCAGAGCCAATTTGTAATTGTCCACAGCCTTCACTTGGGTGACGACGAATTGACGATGATTCATGGATTCAACTCCTGCCATTTGGCGATCAGGACCACCTTGTTCGCTGCTGCCCATTCAAGCGCGATGAGCAATTCACGGCGGCTCAACTTGCCAGAAAGAATCGCGAGTGATTCGATGATAATCAACGCTTCACGTCCATCGTTTGTGCGCACATGGAAGTGCGGCGGAAGATGGTCGGCGGCATACATGGTGATAACGCTGGTCGCAAAACGAATGATCGTCGGCATAAGGACGAACCATAGTGCAATCATTGCATCGATGCAACCATTGCATTAACTCGTCCCACCTTGCGGCGACGAGTACGTTCATTTTCGACTTCCAGCGCAACCCTACCCGTACTTTCGGGTAGCACCCACAAGGGACAGACTTCTCGTGAACTCTTGGGTAGTCCGGCATATAAGAAGCGGCGGAGCCGGCCGATAAGCCGGGTTCTGTCGTGGACAGTCATTCCTCTAGGCGCAGCGTCACCGCTACGCTCAAGCAACCTACCCGGAAGCACCGCGGGCCGCGGCATAGCCTCCCTATTTGGTCTTGCTCCCGGTGGGGTTTGCCGTGCCGATCCGTTGCCGGACTCGCGGTGCGCTCTTACCGCACCATTTCACCCTTGCCACGCACTCCGAAAAGCCGTTCGGCGGTATCTTTCTGTTGCACTTTCCGTCGGCTCGCGCCGCCCAGGCGTTACCTGGCACCGTGCCCTGTGGAGCCCGGACTTTCCTCGGCATGCTTGCGCATGACGCGACTGTCTGGCCGGCTCCGCCGCCGTCATTGTCTCACGGCGCGCACGCGCGGTGCTGAATCCATGCGATGCCTGCGTGCGAAAACCTCAGTCCTTCTGTCCATACAGCGCCTTGCGCGGAGCGCCGGTAATCTCGGCGGCCAGTTTGGCGGCCGCCGAGGGCGGCAGGTGCGTGTTGAGCAGCGCGTAGACGCGGCGGCCTTCGGCGATCTGGGCGTCGGCGTCCTCGCCGGCGCCCTGCACGAGGACCACGAACTCGCCCTTGCGCTGGTTGTCGTCGGTTTCCACTCTCCGCTGCAGATCGGCCAGATTGCCGTCCAGCACGGTCTCGAACAGCTTGGTCAGTTCTCGCGCCAGCACCGCCGGACGTCCGTCGCCGAAGGCCGCGCGCATGTCGGCCAGCGATTCGGCGATGCGATGGGACGATTCGTAGAACACCAGCGTGCGCGACTCACCCGCCAGCGCGGCCAACTGATCGCGGCGCGCGGAAGCCTTGGCCGGCAGGAATCCCTCGAACACGAAGCGGTCGCTCGGCAGGCCCGCCACGCTCAACGCGGCGATCGCCGCGCAGGCGCCGGGCACCGGGCTGACCGCAACGCCCGCCGCGCGCGCGGCCCGCACCACCCGATAGCCGGGGTCGCTGACCAACGGTGTGCCGGCGTCACTGACCAGGGCCAGCGATTCGCCCGCTTGCAGGCGGGCCACGATGCGTTGGGCCAGCGCGTCCTCGTTGTGCTCGTGCAGGGCGATCAATGGCCGCTCGATGCCGAAGTGGGCCAGCAGCTGACCGCTGCGACGGGTGTCCTCGGCGCAGACGGCCGCGACCTGGCGGAGGGTCTCCAGCGCCCGGGGCGAGAGGTCGGCCAGGTTGCCGATGGGCGTGGCGACGATGAACAGGGTTCCGGCGGGCATTCAGTGGGGATCCTTCGGCAGGGGTAGAATCGTAGCCGGTTCCTCCGCCCCGCCGTCGCCGATGCCTATGGAAATGCGCTTCGCAAGGATTCTCGCCCCGCTGCTGCTGGCCGTGCTGTTCGCCGGCTGCGCGACCACCCAGGTCAGCGGTCCGACCACGCCCAGGGGCCAGGCGTCCGCCGCCGTCGCCCGTGCGGCTGAGCTGGCGCGGCAGGATGCCGTCCTCACCGGACAGGCCCGCGCCGACAATGCCCGCGAGATCGACCGCCTGCTGTCCGGACTGGATGACGCGACCCTGTCGAAGGACGCCGCCGCCCTCCCGGCCGGGGATCCGCTGTACAAGTTCGCCGGCCGCGCGCTGCTGCGGCGCGGCCTCGCGCTGCCGCGACCGTTCGACCGCGACCAATGGCAGTTCGGCAACCGGCCGCCCGCCGAGCGCGACGGCTACCGTCCGCCGGTGAAGCTGGCGGTGCTGCTGCCGTTGTCCGGCGATCTGGCGACCGCCGCGCAGCCGGTCCGCGACGGCCTGATGGCCGGCTACTACGGCGAGAACCGGCGTCGGCCGGAAGTGCAGTTCTTCGATACCAGTGGCACCGCCGGTGGCGCAATCACCGCCTATGGCCGCGCGGTGGCCGCCGGGGCCGACTTCGTGATCGGCCCGCTGGGCCGCGACGAGGTCAGCGCGCTGTTCCACGAATCCGCGTTGAAGGTGCCCACGCTGGTGCTCAACCGCGGCAACGTGCCGCCGCCGAACGGCATGGCCGGCTTCTCGCTGACCCCGGAAGACGACGGCATCATGGCCGCCGAATATCTGCTCGAGCGCGAGCGTCGCAATGTGCTGGTGATCGGCGGCGCCGACGACAACGGCCGGCGCGCGGCGCAGGCGTTCGCCGAACGTTTCAGCGAACGCGGCGGCAAGGTCGCGGCCAACCTCAGCGTCGGCGACACGCCCGGCGATCTGTCCGCCGCGCTGGCGACCGCCGCGCAATCCAACGTGGACGCGGTGTTCCTGGCGGTGAAGGGCGCGACCGCGCGCCTGCTGGCGCCCCAACTGGCGCTGGCCGGCCTCGGCGGCAAGAGCCGGGTGGCGACCTCGCAGCTGTTGTCCGGTACCGGCAAGGCGCTGGACGATGTGGCGCTGGACGGCATCGTGTTCCCGACCGAAGCCTGGACCACCCGCGGCGTGCCCGGGCTGCCGCCGGCCAGCGTGACCGGCGAGCGCCTGGCGACCGCGCGCGGTCCGGCCGCGCGCCTGTTCGCGTTCGGCTACGACGCCTGGCTGCTGACCGCCTATCTGGAAAAGCTGGCGACCGACACCAACGAAGGCCTGCGCGGCGCCACCGGCGTCCTGCGCCTGGATGGCTTCGGCAACGTGCTGCGCTCGCCGGCCTGGTCGACATTCCGCAGCGGCGCGGTGGTTCCCATCGCCGATGGCGGTTGATCGCCGCGCCCAGGGGGCGCGGGTCGAACAGGCCGCACGCGAGTTCCTGATCCGGGCCGGGCTCCGCCCGGTGGCCGCGAACGTCAATTACCGGAGCGGTGAACTGGATCTGGTGATGCACGACGAGCGCGGGGGCGACGCCACGCTGGTGTTCGTCGAAGTCCGCCATCGCCGCTCGGATGCCTTCGGCGGCGGCGCGGCGTCGGTGGATGTCGGCAAGCGCCGACGCCTGATCGGAGCCGCATCGCGTTTCCTCGCCGCCCATCCCCGCTATGCCGACCAACCCTGCCGGTTCGACGTGATCGAGGCGCAGGGCGATCCGGATGCGCCGCGATTGAACTGGATTGCCGACGCGTTCCGCGCCGACGACGTGTAGGTCCCGGGAACGCCGCCTCCCTTAGAATGGCGTGGTGACCACGCCAATGCCCGCCGCCCTCGATGCCGCGCTGAGCGAACTGCTCGGCGATGGCTGGCTGACCGACGCCGACGCCCGCCGCCGCTACGGCGAAGACAATTCACGCCGCTACGCCCTGGCCGACGGCGTGGCGCTGCCGCGAACCCGCGAGCAGGTGCAGGCCATCGTTCGCCTGTGCCGGGAACATGGCGTACCGATCGTCGCCCGTGGCAGCGGCACCAGCAGCACCGGCGCGGCGATTCCCTATGCCGGTGGCGTGGCGGTGTCGTTCGAGCGGATGAACCGGATCCTGCGCATCGAGGCCGGCGATCGCTACGCGGTGGTGGAACCCGGCGTGCTCAACGGCGATCTGCAGGCGGCGATCGCGGCGCACGGCCTGTTCTGGGCGCCGGATCCGGCCAGCGCCGACGTCGCCACCCTCGGCGGCAACCTGGCCTGCAACGCCGGCGGACCGCACGCGGTGAAGTACGGCGCCACCCGCGACAACGTGCTGGGCCTGCAGGCCGTCACCGGCACCGGTGATCTGATCGCCTGCGGCAGCGTCACCACCAAGGACGCGACCGGCTACGACCTCACCCATCTGTTGATCGGCAGCGAAGGCACGCTCGGCCTGATCGTGGAAGCAACCCTGCGCCTGCTGCCGAAACCGCCGCGCCGCGCCAGCCTCCGCGCGCTGTACCGGGATGTCACCCAGGCCGCGGCCGCGGTGTCGCGGGTGATGGCGCAGCCCGTGGCGCCGGCGATGCTGGAATTCATGGATCGCGCCTGCATCCGCCTGGCGCGCGAGGTGGGCGGCGCGGACATTCCCGATGCCGGCGCGCTGCTGATGATCGAAGTCGACGGCGAACACGAAACACTGCCCCACGCGCTGGAAGCCGTGGCCTCGGCCGCTGCAGGCGACGGCCTGATCGCTCTGGACGAAGCACCGGACGAAGCCGCGCGCGAGCGGTTGTGGGCGGCGCGCAAATCGCTGTCGCCCGCGTTGCGCACCCTCGCGGCCGGCAAGATCAACGAGGACGTGGTGGTGCCGGTCAGCCGGATTCCGGATCTGGTCGGTGGCGTGGAGAAGATGGCGGCGGAATTCGATCTGCCCATCGTCGCCTTCGGCCATGCCGGCAACGGCAACCTGCACGTCAACATCCTCTATGACCCGCAGGACGAGGAACAGACGGCGCGCGCGCGCGCCGCGCTGCCGCGCCTGTTCGAACTGACCCTGTCGCTGGGCGGCACGCTGTCCGGCGAACACGGCATCGGCGTCGCCAAGCGCGATTTCATGCCGCAGGCGTTCACGCCCGCGACCCTGGCGGCGATGCGCGCCATCAAGCACGCGCTCGACCCGGACGGCATCCTCAATCCGGGCAAGGTCCTGCCCCCGTGAAGCGGCTGGGACTGCTGCTCCTGCTGCTGGGCGCGAGCGTCGCCCACGCCGCCGCGCAGTCTCCCGGCAACGCACCGGCGGAACGCCCCACCCTGCGGGTGCTGCTGATCGGCAATAGCCTGATCTACACCAACAACCTGCCCGGCCTGCTGCGCAGCCTGGCGCGCGCGCAGGATGCCGGTCCGTTGTTCGAAACCGAAACCTACGTGATGCCCGGCGCGGAGCTGGCCCGGCACTGGAAGAGCGGCGCCGCCGCGAAAGCGCTGGAACAGGGGCATTGGGACATCGTGATCCTGCAGGAGCGCGGCGGCCTGCTCGCCTGCGCCGCCAGCCCCGCGCAGAAGGAACAGGACAGCTGCCGCAACAGCCTGCGCGCGCACCGCCGCTTCGCCGAACTTGCGCAACAACATGGCGCGCGCGTATTGCTGCTGGGCACCTGGGGACCGGATTCGACCTGGCAGGACAATCTGGATCGCGCCCTGCGCCAGGTCGCGCGCGAAACCGATGCCACGCCGGTGATGGCCGGCACCCGCCTGCGGGCTTACGAAGCGGAATCGGGCGGCAAACCGATGTCGCTGTTCACCGATGACAGCCTGCATCCCTCCCTGCCCGCGTCGCTGATCGTGGCGGCCGCGCTGTATCAGGAAATGGCTGGCAAACCTGCGCGGGCGGCGAATCTGTACCTGGATTTTCCACTGCTGCCACCCGGCGCCCGCATGGGTGACAATCTGCCGCTGGAGCGCAACGAGGCGCTCAATGCGCTGGCCCGGCCGGTCACCCTCGGCGCAACCGAACTGCCTCCCTTGCTGGAAGCCGCGCAGCCCTCGCACTAGCGCCGCCGATGGAGCGGCCACTGCTCGACCGCCATCCGATTCGCGGATTCCCGATCCGCGAATCCGGAAACGACAGCGTCAGAAGTGCGTGTAACCCGCGCGTTCCGGCTGCCACGCCTGCCCCGCTCCATCCAGCGCACGCACGCCGTCGCCCGCGATGATCCTGCCGATGCGGGTCAGGGGCAGGCCAAGTTCGACGGCAAGCATCGTCAGCGCTTCACGGCGCTCGGGCGACGCGGTGAAACACAGTTCGTAGTCATCGCCACCGCTGGCCTGCCAGACGACACGCGTCGGCAACGGGTGTCCCTCCAGTGCGTCCGAGGTCGGCAGTCGCGTCAGTTCGATCTCCGCGCCGACGCCGCTGGCGCGGCAGACATGGCCGAGATCGGCGAGCAGGCCATCGGATACATCCAGCGCGGCGTGCGCGACACCGACAAGCCGGCGGCCCAGCTCCACCCTCGGCGTCGGCCGGTCCAGGCGCGCGCGCAATGCGGCGGGCGGATCCGGCCAGGCATGCAACGCCGCCGCCGCGTCTCCCAGCGTACCGCTGATCCAGACGTCATCGCCCACCTGTGCGCCATCGCGGCGCAGCGCGCGACCGGGTTCGACCGTTCCGATCGCGGTCACCGCGATCGCCAGCGGGCCCCGGGTGGTGTCGCCGCCGACGAGCGCGATGCCATGCGATTGCGCCAGTGCCAGGAACCCATCCAGGAAGCCACCAAGCCACGCCGGATCACTGGTCGGCAGGGACAGCGACAGCGTGCACCAGGCAGGCTCCGCGCCCATCGCGGCCAGATCCGACAGGTTCACCGCCAGCGATTTCCAGCCGATGTCGTGCGGCGCGGTGGATTCGGGGAAATGCACGCCCGCGTTGAGCGTGTCGGCGGTGACGACCAGCTGGCGACCCGCGGGCGGTTGCAGCAGCGCGGCGTCATCGCCGATGCCCAGCACGACGTCCGCGCGCTGGCCGACACGCGCGCGGATGTGGGCAATCAGATCGAATTCGCCAGTGTTCATGTCGTCCCGTGTGTCAGGCCATCGTCACCGGCGGGCTTGCGTCGATGCCCGCGGTGCGCGGCGGTAGTCCGTGGGCGGAGGCCGCTACCGCCCGCGGAAGCGGCGCCCCACGCGCCGTTCGGGTTCAGCGCGTCTTCGCGGAGGTCTCGGCCGGACGCCAGGCCACCGCGGCATGATCCAGCACGCCGTTGACGTAGGTGTGGCCATGTTCGGCACCGAAACGCTTCGCGGTTTCGATGGCCTCGTTCAACACCACCCGGTACGGCACGTCGAGGCGATGCAGCAGTTCATACGCGGCGATGCGCAGCACCGCGCGCTCGATCGGATCGACTTCCTCGACCGTGCGGTCCAGGTAGGGCGCCAGCGCCTCGTCGAGCTGGACGCGATGCTTCACCACGCCGCGCACCAGATCCTCGAAGTATTCGAGATCGGCGATCTCGTGCGCCTGCTCGTGCGCGAACTGGGCGATCACCTGCCCGACCTCGCCGCCCGAGAGCTGCCACGCGTACAGCGCCTGCAGGGCGCGACGGCGCGCGCGCGCGCGGGTCACGGGATCGACGCCATCTTTTCGGTACTGTCGGCTCACGGGTTCTCCAGCCTGAATGTGGTTACGGCAACTGTTCCAGCAGTTGCGCCATCTCGACGGCCGCGAGCGCGACCTCCTCGCCCTTGTTGCCGTGGCTGCCGCCGGCACGCGCTTCGGCATCCTCGATGCGCTCCACCGCCAGCACGCCGTTGAGCACCGGCACGCCGAAATCCAGTTGCACCCGCATCAGGCCTTCGGCGCAACGGTCGGCGACGTGCTCGTAGTGGCGGGTGTCGCCGCGGATGACGCAGCCCAGCGCGATGATCGCGGCATGCGCGCTGCCCGCGGCCACGCGCGCGGCGGCGACCGGGATTTCCCAGGCGCCCGGCACGCGGATGACGTCGATGGCGTCCTCGCCCACGCCATTGCCGGCCAGGCTCTCGCGGGCGCCGGCCACCAGCACGTCGGTGATGCGGGCGTTCCAGCGGCTGGCGATGATCGCGAAGCGGGCGCCTTCGGGGGCGCGCAGATCGCCTTCGTAGTGGGCCATGGGCAGGGGTTCCTTGGGGGTTGGGAAGTTTAGCAGGGCCGGCCCCGCGCACCGGGGCCGGCCGGAGGGCGCGTCAGGGCTCGACGTACTCGACCACGTCCAGGCCGAAGCCCGCCAGGCCGACCTGGCGGCGGGGCGTGCCCAGCACCCGCAGGCGGCCCAGGCCCAGGTCCGCGAGGATCTGGCTGCCGGCGCCGTTGCGGCGCCATTCGGCCAGCGCCCCGGCCCGGCTGGCCGGCGGTTCCGGACATTCACGGATGCGATCCAGCAAGGCGTCCGGGCTCGCACCGTCGCCCAGCAGCACCAGCGCGCCACGCTCCTCGGCGGCGATGCGGCGGAGCACATCGCCGATCGCAGGCCCGAAATCGGCGCGACGCCAATGCAGCGCGTCGGCCAGCGGATTCTGCATGTGCACCCGCACCAGGGTGGGTGTACCGGCGTCGGCGCTGCCGCGCAGCAGGGCGAAATGCAGGCCGTGGCTGAGCCGATCCCGATAGGTGAAGAGACGGAACGGCCCGTGCTCGGTCTGGATATCGCGCTCGTCGACCCGCTCGACCGTATGCTCGGTGCTCAGGCGATAGCGAATCAGGTCCTCGATGGAACCCATCTTCAGGCCGTGCTCGCGGGCGAAGGCCTCCAGTTCCGGGCGCCGCGCCATGCTGCCGTCCGGATTCAGGACCTCCACCAGCACGCCAGCCGGTTCCAGTCCGGCCATCAGTGCGAGGTCGCTGGCCGCTTCGGTATGGCCGGCGCGATTGAGCACGCCGCCGGGTTGCGATGCCAGCGGGAAGATGTGGCCCGGCTGCGCCAGATCCCGCGGCTTGGCATCCGGACGGACCGCGGTGCGCACGGTGTGCGCGCGATCGTAGGCGGAGATGCCGGTGGTGACGCCTTCCGCCGCTTCGATGCTGACGGTGAAGTTGGTGTGGTGCGATGAAGTGTTGTCCTGGACCATCGGCGGCAGACCGAGCTGGCGGCAGCGCTCGCGGGTCAGCGACAGGCAGACCAGTCCGCGGGCGTGCGTGACCATGAAGTTGATGTCCGACGGCTTGACCAGCTCGGCGGCCATGATCAGATCGCCTTCGTTCTCCCGATCCTCGTCGTCGACGATCACGACCATGCGGCCGTTGCGTATCTCTTCCAGCAGTTCGGGAATGGTGGCGAAGCTCATGCCTGCACCTCCGCGTCGCGCGCGCCCAGCAGGCGTTCGACATAACGCGCGACCAGGTCGATCTCCAGGTTCACCGCATCGCCCACGCGGGTCTGGGCGAACGCGGTGTGCGAGACCGTGTGCGGAATCAGCGCGACCTCGAAACCGGCATCGTCGGCCTCGTTGACGGTCAGGCTGACGCCGTCGACGCAGATCGATCCCTTCTTGGCGATGTAGCGCAGCAATGCCGGCGGCGCGGCGAAGCGCCAGCGCTGCGCGCGTGCGTCCTCTCGGATGTCCAGCACCGAGCCCACGCCGTCGACATGACCACTGACCATGTGCCCGCCCAGTCGATCGGTCGGACGCATCGCCCGCTCCAGGTTGACCGGCGCATCCACCGTCAGCCGGCCCAGGGTGGTCAGCGAAAGCGTTTCGTTGGAAGCGTCGGCCTGGAACGAGCCGGCGTCGAAGTCGATGACGGTCAGGCACACGCCGTTGACGGCGATGCTTTCACCCAGATGCACGTCGTCGAACGGAAGGGTGCCGGTGGCGATGGTCAGGCGGACGTCACCGCCGCGTGTTTCGGATGCGGCGAGGCGGCCGACACCTTCGATGATGCCCGTGAACATCAGGACACCTCCGGCGCGGTCGGCGACGGGAAAATTGCGGGAAATAACTGGGACATGAAACGTTTCTCGCGGAAATGGAAAAAGCGAAAAACGCCCCAAGGCATGAGGCAGGCGCAGGCCATCGCTCGCGCGACGCCCCGCGTTTGCCGTCTTCTTTCATCCGGACTGTAACCGTCGGCCCCGGCATTGGACCGGGTCTGCTGACCCTCCGGCAGGGCCGGAGGCGCTCGCGGGCTCGTGCTTGCGCACCTACCGCCGGTGGGGAGTTTCGCCCCGCCCTGAAGACGTCGTTGGTTGCCGGCGAACCGGCGCGCGCATTGTAGCACCCCGCTCCGGCGCCCCCGGTCGAACACAGCGTCGCGCCGGCGCGTGAATGGAACGCTCGCGGCGGGCCGTTTCCCGCCAGGCGATCCCGATCAGGCCGGCTTGCGCCGGAGATGCAGGACAAGCGGCCAGCGCATCCGTCGCACGCGTTCGGGATCGCCCCACGCGGCGGCCAATTCGGGGCCATGGATTTCGATCGCGTCGCGGCCGGTGGCGGCCTGGAAACACGCCGTCGCCGACAGACTGGCGAAATAGCCCAGCAGTTGCGGCAGGGTCCAGTCGGCGGTCAGCCATAGATCATCCGGCGCCGGCAGCGCCGCGAACGGCCAGTCGTAGCCGGTGTAGCCCACGTCCACGTCGTTGCGCTCCGGCGGCCAGTACGGATCGATGTCGTCGCGCACGGCTTCGGCCACCTCGGCCAGATCGTCGGAAAACACGATGTCCTGATAGGTCCAGGCCGCCAGCACGCCACTAGGCGCCAGCACGCGCTCGCAACTGGCGAAGAACGCGTGCCGGTCGAACCAGTGCAGCGCCTGCGCCACCGCGATCAATTCGACACTGGCGTCGGCCAGCGAGGGCGTTTCGGCCAGTTCGACCGCCACGGTCACGTTGCCCGTCGGTTCCCGCTGCGCCCAGTGGCGCGCGATCTGGGCAGCACTCGGGTCGGTGGCATGGACATGGGCGAAGCGGCCGGCCAGGCCACGAGTCGCCTGGCCGCTGCCGCATCCCGGCTCCCATACCCGCGCGCTCGCCGGCACCACCGTGGCGATGGCGTCATACAACGCATCCGGATAGGTCGGACGCGAGCTGGCGTAGGTATCGGCGAGCGCCGAGAAATGATCCTTGAAGGCGGCCATGATCGGGGCTGGCTCAGGCGGCGGGCGCGGGTTGCAGGAGGATGCGCTGATCCTGGCCAATCGCGCGCGCGTCGACAATCTTCAGGTGCGCACGCTCGGTCATGTTGTGGATGCCCAGGCCGGCGAACAGCGGCCGCGCCTGGTCGCCCAGCAGCACCGGCGCGACGTAGAGCAGGATCTCATCGGCCAGGCCCGCGGCGATGAAGGCACCGGCGAGGGTCGCGCCCGCCTCCACCTGGACCTCGTTGATGCCGCGCGCACCCAGCAGTTCCAGCACCGCGCGCAGATCGAAATTGCTGCCATCGGCCGGCGCCACCGCGCGCTGCGCGGCGATTTCGCGTGGCGGCTTGGCGTCGGCGGTATGGATGTACAGCGTCGGCGCGTCGCCCTCGCGGACCCGGCCGCGCGCAATCGTCGCCAGCCCCGGGTCCAGCACCACCCGCAGCGGCGGCACGAACGGGGTGCCATCCTCCAGCCGCACGGTGAGCGAGGGATCGTCGGCCAGCACGGTGCCGGCGCCGGTCAGGATCGCGCCGGCGCGGGCGCGCCAGCGCTGCACGTCCAGGCGCGAGGCGTCGCCACTGATCCATTTGGAATCGCCATTGGCCATCGCGGTGCGCCCGTCCAGGCTGGTCGCCAGCTTGACCCGCACGAACGGCCGGCCACGCTCGATCCGCGACAGGAAGCCGCGATTGAGCTGGCGCGCCTGCGCTTCCAGCAGACCGGATTGCACCGCGATGCCGGCGGCGCGCAGCTTGTCGAAGCCCGCTCCATCCACCTGCGGGAACGGATCCCGCATCGCCGCCACCACCCGGCCGACACCGGCGGCGATCAAGGCTTCCGCGCAGGGACCGGTGCGGCCGGTGTGCGCGCAGGGTTCCAGGGTCACGTAGACGGTCGCGCCCTTGGCGCGTTCGCCTGCCGCCTGCAATGCGAATACTTCCGCGTGCGGCTCGCCCGCCCGCTGGTGCCAGCCTTCCCCGACGACTTCGTCGCCGTGGGCGATGACGCAGCCCACCATCGGATTGGGTCGCGTGGTGTAGGCGCCGCGCTCGGCCAGGCGCAGGGCCTGCGCCATCAGCGCATGATCGGTGGCGGTGAAGGCGGCGGTATCGGTCATGCCCGGTTTCCCGTGGTTCGGATGAGGGGTGGGAGGGACGGCGCCGGCTCCGCGATGCGACGCGCGGGCACGATGCCCATGATGCTCACCGGGACGCCATGCAGCTGCGCGCGTTCCTCCAGCTCCCAGCCGAGCCCGGCATAGAAGTCCTCGTGCCAGAGGGTGAACAGGCGCAGGCGTTCCACTTCCTGCGACGCCGCATGCGCCACGGCCGCCTCCACCAGTTGCTTGCCGCCTCCGTGTCCACGCGCGTCCGGCGACACGAACAGGCTGGCCAGCCAGGGACTGCCACGATCCTGCAGCTCGGGCGCGTCTTCCAGCAGCAGACTGACGGAACCCAGCAGGGTGTCGCCATCCATCAGCACCAGCGTGGTCGGCAGTGATTCGCGACGGGTGTGGTCTTCCAGCTCGGCGGTCGCCACCGGCAGGGTCCAGTCGTCGTACAGCTCCCCCCACTCGGCATGATGCCAGCGCGCCAGCGCCGCCACGTGCTGCGGACAGCGTCCAATCCATTCGATCCGCATGGCTCAGCGCTTCTTGTGCTTGTCGAGATTCTTGTCGAAGGGCACGACTTCGCCGCCCAGCAACGACAGCTGGCCGGCACCGGCCGGCAGGTCGCGCTCGAGCTTCTCGATTTCCTCGCGGAAATCGGCCACGTCCTCGAAGCTTCGATAGACCGATGCGAAACGCACGTAGCCGACGTGGTCGAGCTTGCGCAGTTCGTTCATCACGAACTCGCCGATCCGGCGCGACGGGATTTCGCGCTCGCCGCTCATGCGGATGCTGTGCACGACCGCGCGCACCGCCGCCTCGATCTGCTCCTCGGAGACCGGACGCTTCTGCAGCGCGCGATCAAAACCGGCGCGCAGCTTGCGCGCGTCGAACGCATCCCGGCGGCCATCGCTCTTGATGACCGCGGGCAGCTTGATTTCGATGTTCTCCAGCGTGCTGAAGCGCTCGCCGCAGGCCTCGCATTCGCGCCGGCGACGAATCGTCGCACCGTCTTCGGAGACGCGCGAGTCAATGACGCGGGTATCGGTGTGCTGGCAGAAGGGGCAGTGCATCGGCTCTGGGGCTTTCCGCCCCGGGAAGCGGCGGCGAGGGGCAGGGACTCCGCCCGAACGCATGAGTGTACTGCCGCTGCCGCCCGCGGTCACGATCCGCCCGGGCCATCGGGTGGCGGGCTCCACGGAACGGCGGAAAAATGGCGCCGCTTACGGCCGGGCCAGCGCGCGCCGCCATCATCGCGATGGCGGCGCTTGGTCAGTCGATCAGCCGTAGACCGGGAACTGGCGGCACTGCAGGGTGACGTTCTCGCGCACGCCGGTGATGACCTTGTCGTCGTTCGGCGCATCCAGCACGTCGCAGATCCAGTTGGCCAGGGCCACGCAGTCGGCTTCCTTGTAGCCGCGGGTGGTCACCGCGGGGGTGCCGATGCGCAGGCCCGAAGTCACGAACGGCTTCTGCGGATCGTTGGGCACGGCGTTCTTGTTGACGGTGATGTGCGCCTTGCCCAGCGCCTCCTCGGCGGCCTTGCCGGTGATGCCCTTGCCGATCATGTCGACCAGCATCAGGTGGTTCTGGGTGCCGCCGGAAACGATCTTGTAGCCGCGCTGGATGATGGTCGCGGCCATCGCCTGCGCGTTCTTCACCACCTGCGCCTGGTAGGCGGCGAACTCCGGCTCCAGCGCTTCCTTGAAGGCCACCGCCTTGGCGGCGATGACATGCATCAGCGGACCGCCCTGGATGCCCGGGAACACGATGCTCTGCAGCTTCTTCTCGATGTCCTCGCCGGCGCCCTTGGCCAAAATGATGCCGCCGCGCGGGCCGCGCAGGGTCTTGTGGGTGGTCGAGGTGACCACGTGGGCATGCGGCAGCGGGTTCGGATACACGCCGGCGGCCACCAGGCCGGCCACGTGCGCCATGTCCACGAACAGGTAGGCGCCGATCTTGTCGGCGATGGTGCGGAAGCGCGCCCAGTCGATCACCTGCGAATAGGCGGAGAAACCGGCCACCACCATCTTCGGCTTGTGCTCCAGCGCCAGCTTCTCGACTTCGTCGTAATCAATCAGGCCCTGGTCGTTGACGCCGTACTGCACGGCGTTGAACAGCTTGCCCGAGGCATTGACCTTGGCGCCGTGGGTCAGGTGGCCACCGTGGGCCAGCGACATGCCCAGGATGGTGTCGCCCGGCTGCAGCAGCGCGAAATAGACCGCCTGGTTGGCCTGCGAGCCGGAATGCGGCTGCACGTTGGCGTAGTCGGCGCCGAACAGCTGTTTGACCCGGTCGATCGCCAGTCGTTCGGCGATGTCGACGTACTCGCAGCCGCCGTAATAGCGCTTGCCGGGGTAGCCTTCGGCGTACTTGTTGGTCAGCACGCTGCCCTGGGCTTCCATCACCCGCGGGCTGGCGTAGTTCTCGCTGGCGATCAGCTCGACGTGGTCCTCCTGGCGGCGGGCCTCGGCGGCGATGGCCTGGGCGAGTTCGTCATCGAATCCGGCAATACGGGTGGTGCTGGGGAACATTCGCGGCCTCGGATGGCAAGCTGAAGAAAGGATGAGACCCGGCCGTACCGGCGCACCGGCGTTCAGGCGGTCGGGGCAAGACTTGAAATATTAGCCCACGGGCGTATGGCGGCCAACTCGAAAGATGCCGCCAGGCCCGTTCTGCCCGACAATGGGCCGATTTGCCCGACCCGCCAGCGCCCCGCCAGCCGGTCCCACCCCCCCTGGATACCCCCGACCGTGAAATGGGTTCTCGTTTTCCTGTTCGTCGCCAGTGCCGTCTACGTGCACTTCCGCGGACGCGTGCGCCACCGGATTGGCCGACAGTTGCTGGACCACTCCACCTTCATGGCCCCGATCAACGTGCTGATGTATGCCTGCTCGCGGGTGCCGACCACCCCGTTCCTGGACCCGGACCGGCACTTTCCCGAACTGGCGCCGTTGCGGGCCCGCTGGCGGGAAATCCGCGCCGAGGCCCGGCACCTGCGCGAAATGCAGCAGATCAAGGCCGCCGACGGCTATACCGATGTCGGCTTCAATTCCTTCTTCCGGCGCGGCTGGAAGCGCTTCTACCTGAAGTGGTACGACGACGCCCATCCTTCGGCCGCCGAGCTGTGCCCGGCCACCACCGCGCTGCTGCGCGATCTGCCGGGGGTGAAGGCGGCCATGTTCACCGAGCTGCCACCGGGCAGCGAGCTGCGACCGCACCGGGATCCGTACGCCGGCTCGCTGCGCCTGCACCTGGGCCTGGAAACCCCCAACGACGATGCCTGCTTCATCGACGTCGACGGCCAGCGCTACAGCTGGCGCGACGGCGAATGGACCATGTTCGACGAGACCTACATCCACAGCGCCCGCAACGACAGCACCGGCAACCGGATCATCCTGTTCTGCGACATCGAGCGGCCGATGAAGTACCGCTGGGCGGCGGCGCTCAACCGCTTCATCGCCCGCAATCTGATCGCCGCGGGCGCCTCGCCCAACCAGGAAGGCGACAAGACGGGCGGTTTCAACCGGGCCTTCAAGTACTTCTACGCCCTGCGCCTGAAGAGCAAGGCCCTGCGCGAGCGCAGCAAGGGGCTGTACTACACGCTCAAATACCTGGGCGTGGCGCTGGTGGTGGCCCTGATCATCTGGATCTGAGCCGGCCCCGGCGTTTCCGCTCCGCCGGGTCCGGCGGTTCCCGGCCTGAACGGCTGGCGCGGGAAGCCCGGCCGGGCCCTTCCGCGCTGGCAACCCGCCCCCACCCTGCGGGATAATCCCCATCTTCCCGCCCTGTCCCAGGCCATCCGGCCGGGCTCGGCGCGTCCCGGTTCCGGAGAGCCCCATGTCGCAATACATCTACACCATGAACGGTGTAAGCAAGATCGTTCCTCCCAAGCGCCAGATCATCAAGGACATCTCGCTGTCGTTCTTCCCCGGCGCCAAGATCGGCCTGCTGGGCCTCAACGGCGCCGGCAAGTCCACCGTGCTGAAAATCATGGCCGGCGTGGACACCGACTTCCAGGGCGAGGCACGCCCGCAGGCCGGCATCAAGGTCGGCTACCTGGCGCAGGAACCGGAGCTGGATCCGAACAAGACCGTGCGCGAAGCGGTCGAGGAAGGCGTCGGCGAAGTGCTGCAGGCACAAGCCGCGCTGGACGCCGTGTATGCCGCCTACGCCGAGGAAGGCGCCGATTTCGACAAGCTGGCCGCCGAGCAGCAGCGCCTGGAGGCGATCCTCGCCGCCGGTGACGCGCACATGCTGGAACAGCAGTTGGAAGTGGCCGCCGATGCGCTGCGCCTGCCGCCGTGGGAGGCCATCGTCGGCAAGCTGTCCGGCGGCGAGAAGCGCCGCGTCGCGCTGTGCCGCCTGCTGCTGCAGAAGCCGGACATGCTGCTGCTCGACGAACCGACCAACCACCTGGACGCCGAGTCGGTGGAATGGCTGGAACAGTTCCTGGCCCGCTACACCGGCACCGTGGTGGCGGTCACCCACGATCGCTACTTCCTCGACAACGCCGCCGAGTGGATCCTGGAACTGGATCGCGGCCGCGGCATTCCGTGGAAGGGCAACTACACCGACTGGCTGGTGCAGAAGGAAGAGCGCCTGAAGCAGGAAGAGAACCAGGAAAAGGCGCGCCAGAAGGCGATCGCCAAGGAACTGGAATGGTCGCGCCAGAACGCCAAGGGCGGACGCTCCAAGGGCAAGGCCCGCCTGGCCCGCCTGGACGAGCTGCAGTCGGTCGACTACCAGAAGCGCAACGAGACCAACGAAATCTTCATCCCGCCGGGCGAGCGCCTGGGCAACAGCGTCATCGAGTTCAAGAACGTCTCCAAGAAGTTCGGCGACCGCCTGCTGATCGATGACCTGAGCTTCCTGGTTCCGGCCGGCGCCATCGTCGGCATCATCGGTCCGAACGGCGCCGGCAAGTCGACCCTGTTCAAGATGATCACCGGACAGGAGAAGCCCGACTCCGGCACGATCAACATCGGCCCGACCGTCAAGCTGGCGTACGTGGACCAGAGCCGCGACAAGCTGGAAGGCAACCACAACGTGTTCCAGGAAGTTTCCGGCGGCCTGGACATCCTCAACATCAACGGTGTGGAAATCCAGTCGCGCGCCTACATCGGCCGCTTCAACTTCAAGGGCCAGGACCAGCAGAAGCTGGTCGGCTCGCTGTCCGGCGGTGAGCGTGGCCGCCTGCACATGGCCAAGACCCTGCTGCAGGGCGGCAACGTGCTGCTGCTCGACGAACCGTCCAACGATCTGGATATCGAAACCCTGCGCGCGCTGGAAGACGCGTTGCTGGAATTCCCCGGCAACACCTTCGTCATCTCGCATGATCGCTGGTTCCTGGATCGCATCGCCACCCACATCCTCGCCTTCGAAGGCGACTCGCACGTGGAGTTCTTCCAGGGCAACTACCGCGAGTACGAGGAAGACAAGAAACGGCGCCTCGGCGCCGAGGGCGCGCAGCCGCATCGCCTTCGCTTCAAGGCATTGAAGTGACGATTCGACCCGCGGCCGGCAACGGCCACGGCCTTGTCGAATCGTCCTCCCCGCGCGGGCGGGGAGCCATCGCCCACCGGCGGTAAGTCCCGAAGGGCCGGATTCCCCCGAATCCGGCCCTTCTTTTTTCATCCCCGCACGCCGGCCCGCCGTACCCAACGCGCAAACACGCGCCTGCGGTACCCTGCCCCGGACGAAGAGGTAGCCCCATGCACATCGATCGCCTGTTCCGTCTGCGCGAGCACGGCACGACCGTCCGCACCGAGTTGCTGGCCGGCGCCACCACCTTCCTGACGATGTCCTACATCGTCTTCGTCAACCCGGAAATCCTCTCGACCACCGGCATGGATGCGGGCGCGGTGTTCGTCGCCACCTGTCTGGCGGCGGCGCTGGGCTCGCTGATCATGGCGTTCGCGGCGAACTTCCCGGTCGGGATGGCGCCGGGCATGGGTCTGAACGCATTCTTCGCCTTCACCGTGGTCGGCGCGGCCGGCCTGCCCTGGCAGCAGGCGCTGGCGGCGGTGTTCATCTCCGGCCTGGTGTTCCTGCTGCTCAGCCTGACCGGCGTGCGCGCCTGGCTGGTCGCCGGCATTCCGCCGTCGCTGCGCGCGGCGATCGTCGCCGGCATCGGGCTGTTCCTGGCGATCATCGCGCTGCAGAAATCACAGGTCATCGTCGGCAATCCGGACACGCTGGTCGCGCTGGGCACGCTGCATTCGCACGAACCGCTGCTGGCGCTCGGCGGCTTCCTGCTGATCGCGGTGCTGGAAGCGCGCGGCGTGCGTGGCGCGATCCTGATCGGCATCCTGGTGGTGACCGCGTTCGCCGGCCTGCTCGGCTATGTGGATTACCAGGGCATCGTCGCCGCGCCGCCCAGCCTGGCACCGACCTGGCTGCAACTGGATCTGCCCGGCCTGCTGCATCGCGACGACGGCACGCCGGTGGCGGTGCTGTTGCAGGTGGTGCTGGTGTTCGTGCTGGTGGAAGTGTTCGACGCCACCGGTACCCTCTACGGTGTCGCCGGGCGCGCCGGCCTGCTGAAACTCCCCGACGGGCAGAAACGCTTCGGCCGCGCGCTGCTCGCCGACAGCGGCGCCATCATCGCCGGCTCGCTGCTGGGCACCAGCAGCACCACCGCCTACGCCGAAAGCGCGTCCGGGGTGCAGGTCGGCGGACGCACCGGCCTGACCGCACTGGTGGTGGCCCTGCTGTTCCTGGTCGCCCTGCTGTTCTCGCCATTGGCTGCGATGGTGCCGGGATACGCCACCGCGCCGGCGCTGCTCTACGTGGCCGGCCTGATGCTGCGCGAACTGGTCGACGTGGACTGGAGCGACCTGACCGAGTCGGTGCCGGCGGCGCTGTGCGCGCTGGCGATGCCGTTCACCTATTCGATCGCCAATGGGCTGGCCTTCGGTTTCATCGCCTACGCCGCGCTCAAGCTTGGTACCGGTCGCTGGCGCGAGGTGCACCCTGCGGTGTGGCTGGTGGCGGGACTGTTCATCCTGCGCTACGCGCTGCGCTGAGCAACGGGTCCTGCGAGGGCCGTCGGCACCGCTTGCTCAGTCGTCGCCCTGCAAACCGGGAAACAGGATCTCGGTGTAACCGAACTGGCTGAAGTCGCGGATGCGCGAGGGATACAACCGGCCGATCAGGTGGTCGCATTCGTGCTGCACCACCCGCGCATGGAAGCCCTCCGCCTCCCGGTCGATCGGATTTCCCTGCGGGTCGAAACCGCGATAGCGGATGGCGCGATGGCGCGGCACCACGCCGCGCAGACCCGGCACCGACAGGCAACCTTCCCAACCATCCTCCATCTCCTCGGACAACGGCTCGATGACCGGATTGAGCAGGATGGTGCGCGGCACCGGCGGCGCATCCGGATAGCGATCGCTGTTGTCGAAGCCGAAGATGACCAGTTGCAGGTCCACGCCGATCTGCGGCGCCGCCAGGCCGACGCCGCCGGCCGAAGCCATGGTCTGGAACATGTCGGCGATCAACGCATGCAGTTCCGGCGTGTCGAAACGCTCCACGGGCCGTGCCATCTTCAGCAACCGCGGATCGCCCATTTTCAGGATGGGATGGATCATGGGGTTTCCTCCGCTTCCGGCAGTTCGAACACCTGCCGCAGATAGCGCACGTAGCCTTCGTCCTCGCACATGCTCTTGCCGGGCGAATCGCTCAGCTTGGCGACCGGTTGGCCGTTGCAGCGGATCATCTTGATGACGATCTGCAGCGGGGTCGGGCCGAGGTCGTTGGTCAGATTGGTGCCGATGCCGAACGCGAGGCGGCATCGGCCGCTGAAACGCTCATGCAGCCTCAGCACTTTCTCGACGTCCAGGCCATCGCTGAACACCAGCGTCTTGCCGAACGGGTCGATGCGCATGCGCTCCAGGTGCGCGAGGATGGCCTCGCCCCAGGCGAACGGATCGCCGGAATCGTGGCGCATGCCGTCGAACAGCTTGCAGAAGTACAGGTCGAAATCCCGCAGGAACGCCTTCAACCCGACCACGTCCGACAGCGCGATACCCAGATCCCCGCGATATTCCTTGGCCCAGATGTCGAAGGCGACCGCCTGCGAATCGCGCAGGCGCGGCCCCAGTGCCTGGAACGCCTGGAGCCACTCGTGCGCCATCGTGCCCAGCGGAGTCATGCCGTATTCGCGTGCGAAGTACACGTTGCTGGTGCCGACGAACTGCGCGCCCAGGCCGGTCCTGAGCATCGGCAGCACGCGCGCATGCCAATCCCGCGAGTGACGACGGCGCGTGCCGTAGTCGGCGATGACGCAATCGTCGCCGCCCTCGCGCAGGCGGGCGATCTTGACGTCCAGACGACGCTCGCCTTCTCCGGTATCGGCCTGTCCGGCCTGGCGGAACCAGACCTCGTTGATGATGGCCAGCAGCGGGACCTCGAACAGGATGGTGTGCAGCCACGGCCCGGCGATGTCGAGCTCGATTTCCCCGGGCACCGTCGGCGAGGCACGCAGTTGGATGTACTTGCGGTCCAGGTGGAACAGGCCGAGGAAATCGACGAAGTCGGACTTGATGAAACGAAGCCCGCGCAGGTAGTCCAGTTCATCGGCCCGGAAACGCAACGTGCACAGCGCGTCGATCTCCGCGGAAATCGCATCGAGGCAATCCGCCAGCGGAATCCCCGGCGTGCGGCACTTGAAGCGGTACTGCACCTGCGCGGCCGGGTAGTGATGCAGGACAGCCTGCATCATCGTGAACTTGTAGAGATCGGTATCGAGCAGTGAAGTGATGATCATCGGGCCAGGCCGCGCGGGAGCATCGCCAGCATACTCCACGCGCGCGTCGCGCCCGGCATCCAGACCGCCGTGGAGGCGGCGGCGATCCTCAGCGCAGACGGAACAGCAGCTTCAGTGCAACCACCGCGAAATGCGCCCAGATCGCTCCGAACACGCCGATGCGTACTCCCGCGCCGCGACGGCTGGCCTCGAACTTGCCGAAGTACCGCCACAGGCCACGATGCTTGTGCCATTCCACGAAGAACGGCCGCGCGCGACTGGACACACCGCGGATATGCACCACGCGCACTCCGTTGGCGACGGCCACCAGCGCGCCAACCCCGCGCGCGCGCCGGCACAGATCCAGATCCTCGGCGTGCAGGCGATAGCCCTCATCGAATCCGCCGATGCGCCGGAACAGCGCACGCGGCATCACCATCAGCGCGCCGGACAGCGCGTCCAGCGGTTGCAGCACCAGTGTGTCATCCACCTCGACGCCCAGGCGCGAGGCGGCGCCCGGCGCGGTCAGCATGGCGCCAAAGTCGGGATCGCGGCGACGCGCGGCGGTGTCCCTCACGCCCGCTTCGTCCACCAGATCCGCGCCCAGCAAGGCTTCCCCGCCGGTGCCCACCGCCAGGTCCCGCAACCGGGTCAGCGTGTCCGGCAGCACCTGCAGATCCGGATTCACGAACGCCAGCCATGGCGATGCCGAGTCGTCCGCGCCCTGGTTGCAGCCGACCGAGAAGCCCGGATTGTCCGGATTGGCGACGAATCGCACCCGCGGATCCGCCAGCGCATGGCGCTGGACCACGCTGACCGTGTCATCGCTGGAGGCGTTGTCCACGACCCGGATTTCCGCCACATCCGCCGCATCGCGCAGGCGTTGCAGGCAATCGTCGATGGTGCTGGCGCTTTCGTGGGTGACGACGATCGCGGCGATCGCGCGCGAATCAGTCGAAGAGTTCACGTTGCGGCTCCGGCGTGCCGGCCTCCAGATAAAGCGACGTCAGCTGTTCGCGCAGGCCGCGCACCGGATCCTCCATCAGGAAATTCGCCAGCCGCGCGTGCCAGGCCGGCCAGCGCGCGTTGATGGTGTCCATGTCGCCGTCGGCGGGCAAGCCTTCGCCGCCCCGCGCCACGAAGGCGGTCTCGCACAGCGCGTTGCGCCAGCCCAGCCCGGACAGCCGCAACGACAGGTCAATCAGCGCCGCATACCACGATGCGTAGCTGCTGGCGTCCAACCCACCGGCGCGCTTGCGCGCGCTGCCGCGGATCGCGACCGCATGGGCGATGCCCGCGGGGAGTTCCGGATGCATCGGCGGCATCGCCGCACAGGCGTGCGCGGTGCGTTCGACGTCCACGGGCGGCGCTGAAATCTCGCCCAGCCGGGGCCAGGCGGCGGCTTCGCCCGCATTGCACCAGGGCGTTGCGGTGGCGATGGACGCATCGCGCGCAAGACAGGCCGCCAGTTGTTGCAGCCATCCCGGCAATGGCTGCGCATCCGGCGCGAGCACCACCACGTCGGCGTCCCCACAGGCCCGCAGCATCTCCTCCAGATGCGCGACCTCTCCGACCGGACGCGGCCGGCGGGTGTAGTCGGCCTGCAGGCGCGTGCGCTGCAACCATCGCTCGACGATGGCCAATCCGCGCGGACCGGCCTGGGCGTCATCGGCGAGCCAGATGCGTGTTCCCTCGGGCGTGCCCGCCTCCAGCGCTCCCAGACAGGCGTCCAGTGCGTCGTCGTCCGCGCCTATCGGCAGCAGGATGATGGGCAGGGCGGCTGCGGCTGCGCTCACTTAGTGTCGGGCTGGTTCAACGGCTTCATCGCCCGGAAGCGCTGGCCGTATTCGTCGGTCAGGTCTCTCGCTTCCTGCGGATCGCGGATGATGGTCGGGGTCAACAGAATGATGACTTCCTGACGGTTGCGGTTCTGACGCTGCGAGCCGAACAAGGCGCCGAGCACGGGAATCTTGCTCAGGCCCGGTATGCCCGACGATCCCTTGTCGAGACTATCGCTGATCAAGCCCGCCAGCATGATGGTATCCCCACTGCGCACGGCGGCTTCGGTCTTCATCCTGCGTGTGTCGATGTCGACGTTGCACGAGCGGCCGGTGGTGCCGCCGCAGGTGGCAGGGCGGGAGCCGGGCACGCTCAGTTCCTGGACGATGTCGAGGAATACCATGCCGTCCCGCGCAATGCGTGGACGAACCTTCAGCAGCGTACCGGTATCCAGGTACTGCACCTGCGAATAGGTATTCGTGTTCTGGCCGTTGTCGATCGTGACCGAGTCTATCGGAATCCGGGTACCGACATTCAGGGTGGCTTCCGCGTTGTTGCGGATCAACAAGGAAGGCGTCTGGAGCAGTTGCACGTCCGTGGCCTGGTCAAGCGCACTGATGATGGCGGCCGCATTGTTGCCGAGGAACGTCCAGCCGATACCGGTATCCGGACGAATGCTGCCGCTGATGGAACCCCAGATGCGGCGTCCCAGCGCGCTTGGAAGGGCTGGTTCGGTCTCCTGGGTCACCGCGTTCTCGAAGAACCAGGAAACGCCATAGCTCAACTTGCCGGTCAACTTGACTTCCGCCACCTGGGCTTCGATGTGGACCTGCATGGGCATGACGTCGAGCCGTTCGACGACTTCCCTGATCGATTTCCATGCGCTCGCACTGGAACGCACCAGCAATGTATTGGTTTCCTCCACCGCCGCGACGCCCACGCGGTCACCGTCGATTTGCAGGGTCAGGCTGGCGTTGCCATCGGACCGCGGCCCCAGACTCAGACTGCCGCCTCCCGCGCCACCACCGGTGCTTCCGCCGCTGCCACCGCCAAGAGAGCCGAAATCAACGCTGCTGTTGCGGTCGGCCATGCCACCATCGTTGATCTGGACCGGATCCGTTCCCGGCATCAGCGAAGCATTGCCATTGCCGCCAGTGCCATCACCGCGATTTCCGCTGCCGGAACCAAACACTTCCGCCAACCGCTGCGCCAGATCCTTGGCCTTGATGTACTTCAGCTCGTACGAATACAGCCGCGCGCCCTCGCCCGCGCTGTCGATCCGCTCCAGCCACTGCTGGATCTGATCCAGATAGGCCGGTTGCGGCGTGATCACCAGCACGGCGTTGGCGCCTTCCAGCGGCATGAAACGGAACATGCCGGCGCTGGGGGTCTTGCTGGCTTCGCCGAACACTTTTTCCAGATCCGCGACGACCTTGGTGGCCTGTCCGGTTTCCAGCGGGAACACGCCCACCGACATGCCGGACAGCCAATCGACATCGAACACCTCGACCGTGCGCAGGTAGTTCTCGAGTTCCGTGCGCGTGCCGGCCAGGGTGATCAGGTTGCGGGTGGTATCGATGTTGACGATGGCGTTGGGGCGCGCGTAGGGCTCCAGCACCTTCTTCATTTCCGTCGCGCCGATGAAGCGCAGCGGCACCACCCGCACCTCGTAGCCGCGCGCGTTGGCGGCGCCGCCGGTACGCGGCGCGACCGTGCCGACCATCGCCTGATCGGCGGGCATGATGTTGTAGCGTCCGTCGCTGTAGACCATGCGCGCGTTGTTCTGCGCGAGGACCTGTTCCAGCAGGGTCATCGCCTGCGCCGGCGAAACCGGTTTGGGCGTGCCCAGGGTGACCGTGCCCTGCACGCCGGGTGCGATGACGTAGTTCTGACCAAGCATGTCGCCGAGGATGGCCTTGACCACCGCGTGCACGGACTCGCCTTCGAAGTTGAAGCTGGCCGAGCCCGAGCTGGCGCCGCCCAGCGACGGCATCGGCGCCGCCGCCGCGCCGCGGTTGATCATCTGGCCGCTGCCGCGGCGAATCACCGGGCGGGGACCGCTTTCGGGCTCCTCGGTTTCCTGCAGCGGCGAGGTCTGGGCGGTACCCGGGGTGCCCGGGGCATCTCCGGCGCGCCGGACATCCGGCGTGGGCGCGGTGGCGCAACCCGCCAGCAGGCCCAGGCAAACGGAGAACAGGAATAGGCGTGACTTCATGCCGGCACTCTACTGATTCGGGTTGGGTGGTGGCGCAGGCGGGGGAACCGCCTGGCCTTGCTGCTGGCGCATCTGCGCGCGGCGCGCTTCGATGCGTTTGCGGATTGCTTCCATCTGCTGCTCGGTCGTCATCGCCGGCTGCTCGGCCGGCTCCGTCGCGGGCTTGACCGGCGCGACCGGCCCGGCGGTCGGCCCGGGCTGCGGCGCAGGCTGCGGCGGCGCGCTGCCGCCGGTGGGCTGCGGCACGGGAACCGGCGCGGCGACCGGCGGCCCGGTCATCGACACGCTGGGCGGCTGGCCGCCGGCACCGTCGAACACCCGCAATTCCAGGGTACGGCGTCCTTCCGGTCCCTCGAACACCGCGGCGCGCGGCTGCAGGTCGACCAGCGTCCATTGCGGCGCGGCGCTGGCGGCTTCTCCCTGCTTGATCCGGACGCCTTCGCCGCCCTGACTGGGCTGCAGGATCGCCATGCGGAAGCCGGGGGTGATCAGCACGCTGGTCAGCACATAGTCGAAGCTCGGGGCCTGCGCCTCGGCTTCGTTGGTCAGATAGAACGGCTGCGGTCGCCGACCTTCATAGAAAGGCGGGCGCGCGGTCAATTCGGAGTACTGCGCCAGCGGTCCCAGGCGTTCCGGCGCCGCCTTGGGCAACGTCGGCAGGCGCGGCGCGCTGCCCGGATCGTCCGCGAGCGGCGTGATGCGGCCGCCGAGGCCGGCCAGGGCGAGTATCGCCACCAACACGGCCCAGCCGGCGACCGTGCCCAGCAACAACGTGCGCGGCCCGAGCGATTCAACGCGCATCGCCGCCCTCCGGAATCGTCATCGCCGCGGGCGCGGCAGCGGGTACGGACGCGATCACGCCGGGCTTCAGGTAGCCGTACAGATCGAAGGTGACATCCAGCCCGCCCGTGCCGCCTTCCGGCGCCATGTAGGCGTAATTGCTGGAAAGGATGTTGAGGTTGTCCACGAACAGGCGCGGACTGCCGGATTCGAGGGCGTGCAGCACCGCGGCCAGTTCCGGTGTGCCGCAGCGCAGGCGCACCTGTACCGCCACCCGCGCGAAGCGCTCGCCGGCGGCCTGCGGCAGCGGCGACTGGTTGGCGATGCCGCAGCTGCGGTTGCCGGGGCTGGCTTCCTTGACCACCGATTCCAGCCGCTGGACCAGTCCGGCGGTGGCCAGTTCGGTGCTGGCTTCGCCGAGGAAACCGGGCCGCTGCGCCTGCAGGGCGAGCGCCGCCGCCAGTTGTTTCTCCACCGCGGGCGCCTGCTGCAACTGCGTGCGCACGCGCAGCTCCCGCTCGCGCAGCGCCTGGATGCGTTCGTTCACTTCCAGCATCGGCTGGGTCCACCAGGGATGCACCAGCACCAGGTAGCCCAACGGCAGGACCGTGACCAGCAGCCCCAGTGCAAGCCAGCGATCGCGATCAGTCAGCGCGTTTGCCATTCTGATCTCCGGTGCCGGGGGTGGAAGGGGCCGCGCCGCCGACCAGTTGCGCGGTCAGGGTGAAGCGATCGCGGCGGCGCGCCTGATCCGGCTGCAGCGCGCCGCTCAACGCGGGCGAGCGCCACAGCGGGGATCCTTGCAGTTTGGCGACCAGCGAGGAGGCCTCCTGGCTCAGGCCAATCAGGACCAGGCGATCGCCCTCGATGGACATCTTTTCCAGATAGGTGCCGTCGGGCAGCCGGCGGCTCAGCTCATCCAGCACCTCGACCGCGGTCGGGCGCTGCGCGCGTGCGCGTTCCAGCGCGTTCATCCCATCGACCAGATCCACCAGCTGCTGCCGCTGCGCGGCGACCCGGCGCGCCTGTTCGGTGCGGGTGCGCAGCGAGGTTTCGAATTCGTCGGCCGCGCCGCGCCGGTTGTCCAGGGTCGTCCAGGCGGCGAACACCACCGCCACCAATGCGAGCGAAGCGAGCGCCAGATGCCAGCCGCGCATCGGCGCCTGCCGCATCCGGCGTTCGGTGGGCGCCAGCAGGTTCACGCCGAGCGGCCGCCCTTCGGGACCGGTCACGTCCACGCCGCCGAGTTCGCCCGCCAGGCTTCCCAGCGGCGCCAGCGCGGCGTCGAAACGCTGGCGCGGGATCGCCACCAGATCGACTTCCAGTTGGCCATCCTCGCGCCGCTGGCGCAGGCTGGCGTCGTAGCACACGTCGTCCGCCGCGAAGGGCGTCTGGCGATCGATTTCGAACCGCACGACGTCGCGCAGCCTGTCCGCCGCCGCCGCGGGCAGGACCAGCGGACGGCGCAGCACCGCATCGGCGGGCAACAGCAACCAGCGCGGCAGACCGGCCATGCGCTTGCCGAGCAGGCCATCCAGATCGCCGGCTTCCAGCGGCAGCGGCAAACGGGCGAGTTCGCGCACGCCCTGCGTGCTCTGCCATGCCAGCATCAGTTGTTCGTCCTGCTGGCTGAGCAGCAGCCGGTCCTGGGTCAATCCCAGCAGCGAGCGCCAGCGGTGCGGCAGCCAGCTGGCCAGCGCCCTGCCCCACCAACCGAGCAGCCCCCCCGCTCCCGGCAACAGGCGCGCGCGCAGGCTGTCCATGCTGTCGCGAATCGTGCTCATGGCGGTGCAGTTCCCTCTTCCCAGCGCAAAACGGTGTACGCCATCCCCGGTACGGGGCCGCCGCCGGCACGTATCACCGCGCGCAACGTCGCCTCCCGTCCATCGCGAAGCTTCGCGTGGCTCTCGATACTATACGTGCCGCTCCCGCCGCCGACGAGTTGTCCCCCCGCCTGGTCGGGAGGCAGCTCACGTTGCGCGAGGATGCGTTCGGCATCCAGGCCCATCGCGACCAGCACCGGACCGGGCGCGTAGTTGGCATCCGGCAGCGTGCGGCCGGAGTACAGCGTCAGGAAGGGCGCCACGCGATCGTAGAACTCCGGCGTCATGCCCAGCACTTGTTGCAGTTCCGCGACACTCTCGAACGGCGCGTCCTTGGCGCCGTATTCCAGCCCCGCGGCGGCGTAGTCCGGATCCTCGGCCCCGCCCTGCGGCTGGTTGAACGAATCGGCGTCGCGCCAGTCGAGGATGGCGGCGGCCAGGCCAGGCGCGGTTTCTTCCGGAACCCCGCGTACCCGCAGCAACTGTTCGAGCAGGCGGGCATCGGCCTGATTGAGGTCGACCTTGCCGCTTTCGTCGACGGCGCGAATACGCAACGGGCTGCCGGCAAACGTCCAGTCATAGGCGCGCCCGTCGGGCAGCCAGCGGGTGCGCGGCTGTTGGTCGGCGATGCGCACCAGCGCGTAGTCGATGCCGGCGCGGGCGCGCTCGCGCGCCACCGAACCGTCGCGCACGATCTGGCCCTGCAGCGATTCCATCCGCGCGGTCACCGCGAACGCGCCAATCAGCGCCGCCAGCAGGGCGGTCAGCCACAACACCAGCAACAGGGCCGCGCCGCGCACGCGCATCACAGGCCTCCCGGGGGCTGCGCGCCACCGCCTGCGCCGCCCTCGCTGTGCACCAGGGTGACGATCAGCTCCGGCCAGCGCGCGCCGGATTCGGTTTCCACGTCCACCGCCACCTGCAGGGGCAGGATTTCAGCGGTGCGCCAGGCCTCCTGCCACGGACCAGGCTGTCCTTTCTCGTCCAGGCCGCGATAGCGGAAACGGACCAGGCGCAGGCGGTCGGCCAGTTGCTCCGGGGCGATGCCGTCGGGCGTGTCGACGGCCTGGCCGGCCTGCACGATCGAGAAGCGCGCCATCAGCCGGCCTTGATCGTCGAAGCCGAGGTCGTACAGGTGCGGACCGCCGCGGCCGAGGTAGTTGGGCAGATCGGCGACGAAGCGGATACGGCCTGCTTCACCGAGAAAACGCGACTGGCGGAAGGTGGTGGGATCGGTGGCGAACACCACCGGCAGCGCGGTGCCGATGCGCTGGCGCAGAAAACCTTCCACAGCGCGCGTGCGCTCGTTGCGCTGCGCGCGGACCTCGCCGCGTTCGACCATCGTGGTCGCCGCGCGCACCGTGGCGAACGCCAGCGCGAGGCCCGCCGACAGCAACACCAGTGCCAGCAGCATCTCCAGCAGCGTGAAGCCACGCGGGCGCCGGTTCACGGCACGCTCCGGCTGCGGTTGGGATCCGGCGGCACCAGGCGCAGCGAATCCCAGACGATCCGCTGCCGGGCCTGGTCGCCCCAGCGGGTGGTCAGGCGCAACTGCAACAACTCCGGCGCGGACGGATCCCGGACCGGCGTCTCCGCCTTCGCGGGATCTTCGTAAGGAACGATCTCCAGTTCCCACCGATAGCGACCGCGCTCGAACTCGCCCTGGCGACGACCGGGTTGCAGGAACTCGGCCACGCCGATCTGCGCCAGCAGCGACTGCGCATGCAGCGCCGCGCGGGTGGCGTCATCGGCTTCCCGGACCTGACGCGTGGCGCCGGACAGGGAACCCAGCAGCAGCGTCAGCGCGAGCGCGAGCAACGCGAACGCGACGATCACTTCCAGCAGGGTGAAGCCATGCGGACGCCTCATGTTCCGCCACCTCCGCGGACCACCTGGACTTCGCCGGTCAGCCAGGCCACGTCGACATGCCAGACCGCGCGACCGCTGCTCAGGCGGATTTGCCCGCCACTGGAACCACCGTCATGGAAGAACAGGATGGCGCCCACGCCGGTGGCGGGCTGCGCCTGGCGCGCGCCGATGAAAGCGATGCGCAGGGAAGCCGGCACGTTGCCGCGATGCTGGTTGGGCGCCTGCCAGCGATGATTGCCGGGGTCGATGATGAAGCGCTGCGGCTTGCCGGTCGCCATCGCCTGCGCGCGGGTGTAGCGCAGTTGCGCGCCGATCTCGCGCGCCTCCGAACGCAGGCGCATGCCGTCCAGTCCACCGGTCAGCACCATCGCCGCGAGCGTGCCGGCGATGGCGATCAGCATCACCACCAACAGCATTTCCAGCAGCGAAACGCCCTGGGCGCCGCGCGGCGTGCGGAAGGAGGGGCGAAGGCCGCCGCGCATGGCGCCGTGTGTCCGGTTTACTGGTACTGGATGTCGGCGTCGTAACTCTCGCCGCCGGGTTTGCCATCCTTGCCGTAGCTGACCAGATCGAAGGACTGGGATTCACCCGGCGCCCGGTACTCGATGGGATGGCCCCACGGGTCCTTCAGTTCCGCCGGCTTGGCGTATGGACCCAGCCAGCCGGCGGCATTCGTCGGCGCGGTGACCAGATCATCCAGCCGTGACGGCAGGCTGCCGGTGTCGAGCTGGTAGTTTTCCACCTTGCCGGCGAGGGTCTGGATCTGGCTCTTGGCCAGATTGGCCTTGCCGCGATCGGCGCCGCCGAGCAGGCGGCTGCCGACCAGCGCCATGATGCCGCCGATCAGAATCAGCACGATGATGATTTCCAGCAGGCTGAAGCCGGACTGCGAGGCCGGCGAGCGGAGGCGGGAGCCGGAACGGATTCGGGAAGACTGGCGCATCGGTGTGGTCCTGGTCGTATGCGTTGACGGTTGGAAGAAGGCGACGGTCGAAGAGAAAGGAGTCTGGTGGATGGTGCCTGAACCGGCTGTTGGGCGGACCGGGCTCAGCCGATGGCGTTGGTCAGACCATACAACGGCAACAGCACCGCCAATATGACCAGGCCAACGACGAGCGCCAGGACCAGGGTGATGACCGGCACCAGCAGCGCCAGCAGGCGTTCCATCGCCTGCCCGGTCTCATGCTCGAACGTGTCGGCGGTCTTGAGCAGCATGCTGTCCAGCGCGCCCGATTCCTCGCCCACCTGGATCATCTGCAGGGCCAGGCGCGGAAAACGCTTGCCCTTGCCCAGCGAGGCGGCCAGGCCGTGGCCGTTCTTGACCTGTTCGGCCGCCGCGTCCACGTCCGCCCACAGGGCCCGGTTGAACAGCACGTTGCGGGAAATGCCCAGCGCGGCGAGCAGCGGCACGCCGTTGCGCAACAAGGTGCCGAGCGTGCGCGCCAGCCGCGCGGTTTCCAGCCGCGCCACCAGCGGTCCGACCAGGCGACGCTCCAGGATCCAGCGATCGAATCGATCACGGAACGCCGGATCCCGGCGCTTGCGGTCGAACCAGAGCAGCAGCACGGCGGGCACGGCGATCAGCACGAACCAGCCCTGCTGCACGAACGCGCCCACCGCCATCACTCCGCGGGTGAACCAGGACAGCTCCACGTCGAGGCTTTCGTACATCTGCGAGAACTGCGGCACCACGTAGCCGAGCAGGAACAGCAACGCGAACCCGACCACCACCACCAGGATCGCCGGATAGATCAGCGCGTTGATGACACGACCACGCAGGTTGCGGCTGCGTTCCAGATAATCCGCCAGGCGGGCGAGCGTGTCCTGCAGGCTGCCCCCCGCTTCGCCGGCGCGGACCATGTTGATGTAGAGACGACTGAACACGCCATGCTGGCGTTCGAGCGCGGTCGACAGCGGGGCACCGCCACGGACCGCGTCGCGCACGTCGGCGATGATGTCGCGCGCGCGTCCTTCCTCCGGCATGTCCAGCAGGATCGACAGAGCCCGATCCAGCGGCTGGCCGGCGCCCAGCAGGGTCGCCAGCTGCTGGGTGAACTGCACCAGCTGATCGCCGGCCAGTGGCTGCGCGCGCAGCAGCCCGCGCCAGGAGATTCCACCGCGCACTTCCGACGCCAGCCGGGCCTCCACCGGCAGGTGGCCCTGTTCCTGCAGGCGCGTCGCCACCTCGGCATCGCTGACGGCCTCCATCTGGCCTTCCAGCAATTCGCCGCGCGGATTCAGGGCCTTGTAGCGGTACAGGGGCATCGGCAGGGGCTTCCGGTGATCTCCGAGCCCCTAAGCATACGCGTGCCGGGTTTCCTGGCTACGGGATCGCGACGGTTCCGCTCAATGGCGAGACCCCGTTCTCATCGAAGGCCTCGACCGCGACGTGATAACCGACACCCGCATTCAGCGCCCGCACCTCCAGCCGCGTCGGCTGGTCGGCGAACACCTGATAGGTGGAATGCAGGCGACCCGGCGCGATCCCCCAGCGCACGTTGTAGCCCACCGCGCCCCGGACCGATCGCCATTGCACCGTCATCTGGCGCGGATCGGCATCACGCTTCGCCTGCACGCCTTGCGGGATCGGCGGTGTATTTCCGTCTGCATGGCCGAACACCCGCAGATCGCTGATGGCCAGATGCGCGGCGCCGACATGGCCATGTACATAGCGCACGTGGCGGGCTTTCACCGGCGCGGTCAGTTCCAGATAGGCGTTGGGTCGATCCCGGCGCGGCCCATCGGTCCTGGCCAGCGGCTGCCAGTGGCGGCCGTCGAGCGAGTATTCCAACTGGAATTCGGTATAGATGTCATCCGAGTCGCCATAGAGCCCGGACTGGTAGTCGGCGAAATTGACCTGGATCGCGCGCACGCTGCGCACGCCGCCCAGATCCACGCTCAGGGTCTGGCCGGCTTCACGGCCTGCGGCCACCCAGAACGTGCGCGGATTCTCGTCGGTGACGTTGGCGGCGGCGAAATCCCCGTGAACCGACGAAGCGGTGGCGCGCTTGCGATAGGACAGCAGCATCCAGCCGGTGAACAGCGATTCCGGATCCGCGTTCGCGGCATCCGGGACGTAGTGCGGGAAGTCGGCGAAACGCGTGGACACGGACATCTGCCCGTCGGCGCTGAAGGACGCCGGGAACATCGCGATGCGCCGTTCGAAGGTCCAGTTGTAGCCAATCCAGGGGGTACCGGTGTTCCACCAGTTGCCGTGCGCGTCCTGGAAGGTGGAGCCGTGGCCGGCGCCTTGCACGAAACCGCCCGGCTTGTAGCCGACCGGGTTGTAGGCCGCGTATTCGAAGGGCCCCAGCGGACTGTCGCCGACATAGGTACCCGTGGCGTACGCGTTGTACTCGGTGCCCGGCGCGCCATATTGCAGGTAGTAGCGACCGCCGACCTTGTTCATCCATGCGCCCTCGATGTAGGTCGGGCGGCCTTCCTCGCGGTGGTCGTGGCCGAAACGTTCCCAGCCATGCCGTTTCGGATCCAGCAGGATCAGCGCGCGCGGCTCGCCGATGTAGCGCATGCCGCGATCCATGTCGAGTTCTATGCCATAGAGCGGAAACGTATCCGAGGATCCCCAGTACAGGTACCAGCGGCCGTCGTCGTCCTTGAAGAAGCTGGGATCCCACGGCCCGGGCGGAACCTCGCGGGGTTGCGGATCACCCATGTGCCAGGGCTGCATGAACTGGTCCATGCCGGGGCGCACCGCGTTGGGCAGTTCCGGCGTCCGGCGGGTGAAGAAATCGAAAACGCCGTGTTCCGGATCACGGCTGACCAGCACCGCGCCGGGACCGAACAACGAGCGCATCAGCAGCAGGCGGTCGCCGTCGGAAATCGCCGCCGGCGCGACCATGCTGTCGAACGGCCAGCGACTCGGTTCGATGAAGCGCCAGTCCACCAGATCGGTCGAGCGCCAGTAGCCGTCGGCCAGGGTCTGGAACAGGTAGTACGCATCGCCATGCCGGACCACCACCGGGTCGGCCCCGGTGCGATAGGAAATGCCCTGGTTCAACTGCTCGAAGTTGTACCGGTAGTCGATGTCGATCGGGTTGGCGTAGGTGCGGCGATGGGCCGCGTTGGAGGAGGACGCATCGGCCGCGAACAGCGGAGTTGCCAGGAACAGCAACAACACGCCGGCCAACCGGCAGGGAATGATGCGCACCTCGATCCTCCAGGGTTTTCGCCACTGAAAACGTTTTCAGTGGCGAAGTATTCCCTACCCCGCCGACGCGGGAAAGCCGCAGTGCAGCGAAATCACCGGCGGCCGCGAACAGGAAACCCGGCCATCCCGGGTACGCGGCACGCCGCCGGCCGCGATCGGCCGGTGAGGGTGTGCGTGGATACGTCGGCGCGGGCACGGGCCGGATGTTCGACGCGCGCGAAACGACGGCGCGAAGACCGGCCGCGTCACCGTCCGGAAGGATCGGCGAGACGCCGGAGCGCGGTACCCGTCAGGATTCCTCGGTCACCCGCAGGACTTCCTCGATCGTGGTCTGCCCGGCCAGCGCCTTGGCGATGCCGTCTTCGTACATGGTCTGCATCCCACTGGCGCGCGCGATCTCCTCGATCTCGCCCATGCCGGCGTGGCGCATGACCGCGCGGCGGAGTTCGTCGTTCATCACCAGGAACTCGACGATGGTGGTCCGTCCCAGGTAACCGGTCGGGGCGATCGCGGACGGACGCGGACGGTACAGGACGATGTCGCCTTCGGGCTGGAAACGGCGCAGGCTGAACTTCTCGATCTCCTCCGGCGAGGCGCGATACGGCTCGGCGTGGGTCGGCTCCAGCCGGCGCACCAGGCGCTGGGCCAGGATGCCGTTGATGGTGGAGGTCAGCAGATAGTCCTCCACCCCCATGTCGAGCATGCGGGTGATGCCGCCGGCGGCGTTGTTGGTATGCAGCGTGGACAACACCAGGTGGCCGGTCAGCGCGGACTGGATGGCGATGCGCGCGGTTTCCAGATCGCGCATTTCGCCGATCATGATGATGTCCGGATCCTGGCGGACGATGCTGCGCAGCGCATGCGAGAAATCCAGACCGATCTGCGGCTTCGCCTGGATCTGGTTGATGCCCTCGATCTGGTACTCGACCGGATCCTCGACCGTGATGATCTTGACGTCGCTGGTGTTGAGCTTGCTCAGCGCGGTGTACAGCGTGGTGGTCTTGCCCGAACCGGTGGGACCGGTCACCAGCAGGATGCCGTGCGGTTGTTCCAGCACTTTCCGGAACTGCGGCAGGAACGCGTCGGTGAAGCCCAGTCGCTTGAAATCGAACACCACCGTCTCGCGATCCAGCAGGCGCATCACCACGCTTTCGCCGTGCGCGGTGGGCACCGTGCTCACGCGCAGATCCAGTTCCTTGCCCTGCACGCGCAGCATGATGCGGCCGTCCTGCGGCAGGCGGCGCTCGGCGATGTTGAGTTTGGCCATGATCTTGATGCGGCTGATCACGGCGGCGGTGAGGTTGGCGGGCGGACTCTCGGCCTCCTCCAGCACGCCATCCACGCGATAGCGGACTTTCAGCCGATTCTCGAACGGCTCGATGTGCACGTCCGACGCGCGCAGTTCCACCGCGCGCTGGATGATCAGGTTGACCAGCCGGATGACCGGCGCTTCGGAGGCGAGGTCGCGCAGGTGCTCGACGTCGTCCAGATCGCCGGCGGTCTCGCCATCGGCGTTCTCCACGATCGCGCCCATCGCGCTGCGGCCCTGGCCGAAATAGCGTTCGATCAGATCATCGATTTCCGAGCGCAGCGCGACCCGCCGGCGCACCGCCTTGCCGGTCGCCAGCTGCACGGCGTCGACGGGATAGCCATCCTGCGGGTCGGCGACCAGCAGATCCACACCGGCCTCGTCCTCGCCCACCGGGCACACATGGAACTGCTTGAGGAACCGGACCGACAGCGGCGTGGCTTCCGGCGGCAGTTCGGGCAGTTCCTTGACGCTGACCAGCGGCAGGCCCAGCACTTCGGCGGCCGTCTCGGCGTGATCGCGCTCGGACACCAGCCCCAGTCGCGACAACAGTGACAGCAGGCTGGCACCGGTTTCCTCCTGCACCCGCCGCGCCCGCGCCAGATCCGGTTCCTTGAGTTTGCCTCGCGCCAGCAGCGCGTCGACCATCCGCTCTTCGGCGCCGGCTTCGGTGGTCTGGGATTCGATCAGGGCGTTCACGTCGCACTCCCGTTGCAGGGGCCCACTTTACAACGTCCCGCCCGACGCGTCCGTTACAGTGGTCGCCCTGTCGGTCGCCCCGTGAACGCCTTCCGGAGATGGCGCGCCGCCGGCAACGAGGCGCAAAAAAACAAAGCGGCGCCGAGGCGCCGCTTCGTCCGGTTCGTTTGCCCGCGAGGGTCGCTCAGCCCACCCAGACCCGCGCGTTGCGGAACATCCGCAGCCAGGGCGAATCCTCGGGCCAGTCGGCCGGCGCCCAGCTCAGGTTGACGCTGCGCGGGGTGCGCTCCGGATGCGGCATCAGGATGGTCGAACGACCGTCTTCGCTGGTGAGGCCGGTGATGCCGTCGGGCGATCCGTTCGGGTTGAGCGGGTACTGCGTGGCGACCTGGCCATCACCGTCGACGTAGCGCAACGCGACCCGCGCGGCGGCCTGATCGACGCCGCTGTCGAACTCGGCGCGGCCTTCGCCGTGCGCGACCGCGACAGGAATGCGCGAGCCGGCCATGCCACGCAGGAAAATCGATGGCGACTCCAGCACTTCCAGCAGCGACGTGCGGGCTTCGAACTGCTCGCTGCGGTTGCGCAGGAAGCGGGGCCAATGGGTCGCGCCGGGAATGATGTCCTTGAGCTGGCTCAGCATCTGGCAGCCATTGCACACGCCCAGCGAGAACGTATCGCCGCGTGCGAAGAACGTGGCGAAGGCCTCGCGCAGCGCGCTGCGCTCCAGGATCGAAGTGGCCCATCCGCGGCCCGCGCCGAGCACGTCGCCATAGCTGAAACCGCCGCAGGCGGCGAAGCCCTTGAAGTCGGCCAGCGACACGCGGCCGGCGATCAGATCGCTCATGTGCACGTCGTAGGCGTCGAAGCCGACGCGATCGAAGATCGACGCCATCTCGATCTGCCCGTTGACGCCCTGCTCGCGCAGGATCGCCACCTTCGGGCGGGCCCCGGTGGCGATGAACGGCGCGGCCACGTCCTCGGCCGGATCGAAGACGAGCTTCGGCTTCAGGCCGGAAGCGGTGAACTGGCGCGCGGTCTCGCGCTCCTGATCGGCGGCCTCGGGATTGTCACGCAGCTTCTGCATCGCGTGGGTCACCGACCACCAGGCGTCGAACAGCGCTTCCCAGCGCCATTCGCTCAGGGTCTCGCCGTCCTGATGGACGCGGACCACCGGCGCCGTGGTCGGGCGGGCGATGCGCTGCGCGCACTCGGTCAAGGCATGGCGTTCGACCAGATCCGCGAACGCGGCGCGGTCCTCGTCGGCCACCTGCACCACCGCGCCGAGTTCCTCGGCGAACAGGGTGCGGAACGGGTCATCGCCCCAGCCGTCGAGATTGATGTCCAGGCCCAGGTGCGAGGTGAAGGCCATCTCGCACAGGGTGGCGAAGGCGCCGCCGTCGCTGCGGTCGTGATAGGCCAGCAGCAGCCCGGCTTCGCGCGCATCGCGGATCAACGCGAAGAAATCGCGCAGGCGCTGCGGATCGTCGAGATCCGGCACGCCGTCATCCGCATCCTCGCCGGCAAACGCCGGCAGGCCGTCGCCGCCACCGGCATCGGGATGGACCTGCGCCAGCACCGAACCGCCCAGGCGCTTCTTGCCCGCGCCCAGGCCGATCAGCCACAGGTCGCTGGCTTCCTCGCGCTGCAGCAGCGGAGTCAGCTGGCCACGCACATCGAGTACCGGCGCGAACGCGCTGATCACCAGCGAGACCGGCGACACCGACTTCTGCGCGCCGCCTTCGTCCTGCCACTGCGCCTGCATCGACAGCGAGTCCTTGCCGACCGGGATGCTGATATCGATCTCGGGGCACAGCTCCATGCCGATCGCGCGGACCGCGTCGAACAGCAACGCGTCCTCGCCGTCGTGGCCCGCGGCGGCCATCCAGTTGGCGGAGAGCTTGATCCGATCCAGCGATTCGATCGGCGCGGCGCACAGGTTGGTGATCGCCTCGCCCACCGCCATGCGGGCGGCGGCGGCGGCATCCAGCAGGGCGAGCGGCGTGCGTTCGCCGATCGCCATCGCCTCGCCGCTGAAACGGCTGTAGTCCGACAAGGTGATCGCGCAGTCGGCCACCGGCATCTGCCACGGGCCAACCATCTGCTCGCGCGCGGTCAGGCCGCCGACGCTGCGATCGCCGATCGTGATCAGGAACTGCTTGGCCGCCACGGTCGGATGCGCCAGCACGCGCAGGCCGGCTTCGTGCAGATCCAGCTTCGCCGTATCCAGCGCCGGCCACGGCGCGGGGGCGGGATGATGGGCGTCGCGATGCATCTTCGGCGCCTTGCCGAACAGTACGTCCATCGGCAGGTTGATCGGCGCGTCGGCCGGAATCGAATCGGGGGTGGCGCCGTAGGCCACGACCAGCCGTTCTTCCGCGGTGGCCACGCCGACCGCCGCGAACGGGCAGCGCTCGCGCGCGCACAGTGCGGCGAACTCGGCCAGGCGTGCCTGCGGCACGCCCAACACATAACGTTCCTGCGATTCGTTGCACCACAGCTGCATCGGCGACAGCGAAGGATCGTCGGTGGGCACCTTGCCCAGATCGATCACGCCACCCACGCCGGAGTCGTGCAGCAGTTCCGGAATGGCATTGGACAATCCACCGGCGCCGACGTCGTGGAACCACAGGATCGGATTGTCCCCGCCCATCGCCACGCAGCGATCGATGACTTCCTGGCAACGCCGCTCCATTTCCGGGTTGTCGCGCTGGACGCTGGCGAAATCGAGTTCCTCGGCACTCTCGCCGGAGGCCACCGAACTGGCCGCGCCGCCGCCCAGGCCGATCAGCATGGCCGGGCCGCCGAGCACGATCACCGCGTCGCCGGCCGACAGCGTCTTCTTCTGCACCTGGCCGCGATCGATCGCGCCCAGACCGCCGGCCAGCATGATCGGCTTGTCGTAGGCGCGCGCCAGCGCCGTGCCCTGCGCGAGCTCGAAGCTGCGGAAGTAGCCCAGCAGGTTGGGCCGGCCGAATTCATTGTTGAAGGCGGCGCCACCCAACGGGCCATCCAGCATGATTTCCAGCGCCGGGGCCATGCGCGGGTTGAGCGCGCGCTCGGCTTCCCACGGCTGCGGCAGGGTCGGAATGCGCAGGTGCGACACGCTGAAGCCGGTCAGGCCGGCCTTGGGCTTGCCGCCACGGCCGGTCGCGCCTTCATCGCGGATCTCGCCGCCGGCACCGGTACTGGCGCCGGGGAACGGCGCGATCGCGGTGGGATGGTTGTGGGTCTCGACCTTGATGCAGAACGCCGAGTCCAGGGTCGCCTCGACCTGGTAGCGGCCCTGCGCGTCGGGACGGAAGCGCGCGGCCGGATAACCCTCCACCACCGCCGCGTTGTCGCGATACGCCGACAGCGTGTATTGCGGGGTCTGCGCGTGGGTGTGCTTGATCATCCGGAACAGCGACTGCGGACCGCCGTTGACCAGCATCTCCTTGCCGTCGATGGTCCAGGAAGCGTTGAAGATCTTGTGCCGGCAATGCTCGGAATTCGCCTGCGCGAACATCATCAGTTCGACGTCGGACGGATTCCGCCCCAGTTCCCGGTAGCGCTCGCGCAGGTAGGCGATCTCGTCGTCGGCCAGGGCCAGGCCCAGGCGCGCGTTGGCGCTTTCCAGTTCCGCCGGCGCGATGCGTTCCAGTTCGCCCCGCGCCGGTGTGGTGAACAGTGCGGACGCCTGTTCGCGCGCGGTCAGCAGCGACTGCGTCATCGGGTCGTGCAGCGCCTTGGCCAGCGCGGGCAGATCGTCGGTCCAGCCTTCCAGATCGATGCGCAGGCCGCGTTCGACCCGGTGCAGATCCAGGCCCGCGCCGCGCAGCAGTTCGGTGGCCTTGCTGGCCCAAGGCGACAGCGTGCCCAGGCGGGGGACCACGAACCGGGAAACGCCACCGGCGGCCAGCGGTTCGGGCTGTTCGTGCGCCTGCAGGATGCGCCGCAGCGCGGCCTGGTCGAGCGTGGCCGAGGCATCGGCGTCAATGAAATAGACGTGCCAGGCGCCGCGGATGCGGACTTCGGGAACCAGGGACTGGAGCTTGCTTTCGAGCCGCGCGCGGCGGAATTGCGACAAGGCCGGCTGGCCTTCGAGGACGATCATGTCCGGAACCGTGGGAGCGTGCCGTCAGGACGGGGCCCGCTATTGTAACGGAGCCCGGGTCCGCGGGCCCGGTGCCGGGGTCCCGGGAGCCGGTACGGGGACCCGGCGGCCCGGAAGGGCCGGGCCGCGGGCATGAAAAAGGCCGGCCCCGGTGACGGGGCCGGCCTGCGTGGCGGGGTTCAGGGGGCGCCGCCGGCCTTGGTCTGCTCGGCGGCCAGGTCGTCCAGCGCCTTGCGCAGCGCCGCCGGCGGCAGGTAGCCGCCCAGTTGGGTGCCATCGGCGGCGAAGATCGCCGGGGTACCGTCCACCCCGACCCGCTGGCCGATGTTGTATTCCATGGTGACCGGGTTGGTGCAGTCGCGCGACTGCACCGGGCGGCCGGACTTGGCTTCGGTCAGCGCCTTCTTGCGATCGCTGGAACACCAGACCGAGATCATGTCCTTGTGGTCCTGGCTGCCCAGACCCATGCGCGGGAACGCGAGGTATTCGACCGCGATGCCCTGCCGGTTGATCTCGGCGATCTCGCTGTGCAGCTTGCGGCAGTAGCCGCATTCGATGTCGGTGAACACGCTGACGGTGTACTTCGCATTCGGTGGCGAGAACACGATGCGGTCGGCATGCGGCACCGACTTGATCAGCTCGGAGCGGTAGCGCGCCATGGCCGGACTGCCCTTCATCAGCTCGCGATTGCCGCCCTGGAGGTCGACCACCGCGCCCTGCACCAGGTAGCGGCCATCGTCGCTGATGTAGACGAGCTGGCCACCGGCGATGACTTCGCGAAAGCCAGGCAGCGGCGCGACACCGATGTATTCGATGCTGATCTGCGGATTGAGGCGCTTGATCGCCTCGCGGACCTTGGCGTCCACGGCGCCGCCGCCGGCATTCGCGGCGGCCGGTGCGGCCTTGGCGTCGGCGCCGGGTGCCTGCGGGGCCTGCGCGCAGGCGGTCAGACTGAGTGCGCCCAGCAGCGCGGCGAAGAGAAGGCGGATCATCGGCATTTCGTATTCATTCCGCCGGAGGCGGCCAGTCGGGATTCGGACGATTCTCGCACAGCGCCATGTCGGTTCGATTAACCGTGTCTCAGGCGCGCGGATGATGCTTTCCGTGCAACTGCTTGAGATGCTCGCGGGCGACCAGGGTGTAGATCTGTGTGGTCGACAGGGAACTGTGGCCCAGCAGCAGCTGCAGCGCGCGCAGGTCGGCGCCACGGTTCAACAGGTGGGTGGCGAAACTGTGGCGCAGGCCGTGCGGGCTGATCCGGACGGGATCGATGCCGGCCGCGGCGGCGTAACGTTTGACCAGGGTCCAGAATTGCTGCCGGGTCGGCGCTTCTCCGCGCGGAGTCAGGAACAGCGCCGCGAGGCTGCGCTTGTTGGCCAGCGCCGGCCGGGCCCCGGCCAGGTAGGTCTCCAGCCAGTGCTGCGATTCCTCGCCCAGCGGCACCAGCCGCTCCTTGCTTCCCTTGCCGGTCACCCGGATCACGCCCTGGCGCAGGTTGACCGCGGTCGTCGGCAGGTTGACCAGTTCGCTGACGCGCAGGCCGGCGGCGTACATCAGCTCCAGCATCGCGCGATCGCGCAATCCTTCGGGAGCGTCGGTCGACGGCGCCGCCAGCAGCGCGTCGATCTCCGACTCGGCCAGCGCCTTGGGCAGCGAGCGCGGCAGCTTCGGCGGATCCAGCAGCGCGGTCGGATCGTCGGTGCGGTCGCCACGACGCAGGCGGTACGCGAAGAAGGCGCGCAACGAGGACAGCAGGCGAGCGTTGCTGCGCGGTGAATAACCCTCGCGGGTGCGCCAGGCGAAATAGTCGAACAGGGCGGCGCGATCGGCCTGCGCCAGACCACCGTGCGCGCCGTCGCGCCAGCGCGCGAAACCTTCCAGGTCCCGGCGATAGCTGTCCAGCGAAGGACGCGCCAGGCCACTCTCGGCCCAGGTCGCGTCCAGGAATGCCGCGATGACGCCGGCATCGGCGTCGGGAACGGGCGGCAGCGCCTGTACCTGCTGGCGACGTTCGGCGGGCGTGCGGGAAGTCATCGCGCAAGCTTAGGGCAGATCGGCGGAAACCCGCACGCGGGAGCCGGGAAAACACCGGGTCCATGCGTGCTTGCGGATACGTGTCCGCCCGCGGCGCGCTATCCTTTCGCGATGACCTCGACCGCCACGCCCGTCGAAAAACCCCGCGCCCTGATCGGCTGGCGCCTGCTCGCATTGATGTACGACGTGTGGCCGGTGCTCGCGCTGTGGATGTTGATCTCGCTGGCCTTCACCCTTGCCCACACTTTCCTGGGCCACCACGCCGCGCGCGAGAACATCGCGCCCTACAGCCCGCTGCAGCTCCTGCTCTGGCTGTGCTGCTGGAGCGTGGCGGGCCTGTACGCGACGCTCAGCTGGGCCCGCGGCGGTCAGACCCTGGGCATGCGTCCGTGGCGGCTGAAGGTGGTGGATACGCAGGGCGGCGCGCCATCGATGCGCGCGCTGTGGATGCGCTTTGGCGTCGCCACCTTGTCGCTGGCGTTGGCGGGACTGGGATTCTGGTGGGCCTGGATTGATCGGGAACGGTTGACGTTCCATGACCGCCTCAGCGGGACGCGGATGATCCGCCTGCCGAAGCAGAAGCACTGACGCGTCCTTTCACCGGCGTACTGCGGCGCATCCGGCATCCGGTTGCCGACGATGGGTCAGGCGCGGCATGACCGCATCAGCCGAACACGGATGATGCGGTTGCCGAAGCAAACGCGCAGACACATCCCTTCACCGGCGCGCTGCGGCGCGTTCGCACCCCGTCGCGGAAAGCCGGTCGGGGCGCGGACGCTAGGCGCTGCGCCGTCGGAACATCCAGGCCGAAACCACCAGCAGCAGGATCGGCGGCATCGCGTAGGCGATACGGAAATCCATGTGGAACGCGCTGGCCAGACGCACGAACTGCAACTGCAGCGCCCAGAAACTGACCGCGAAAATGATGCCCAGGAACAGGCGCTTGCCCATGCCGCCGCTGCGCAGGCTGCCGAACGCGAACGGAATCGCGGCCAGGCACAGCGCCAACACGTTGAGCGGATAGAACCAGCGGCTCCAGTACAGATCCTCGTACTCGCGCGCGTCCAGGCCGTTGCGCTTGCGGTAGTCGATGTTCTGGCCCAGTTCGCGGGTCGGCAGGTTGCGCGCCTTGGTCAATCCCGACGACAGGACCGCGGCGTCGAGCTTGGATTCCCAGCGTTCGCCCAGCACCTGCTGCTGGGTCACCGAGCGCGCGTGGAAAGTGGTCCGGCGCACGTTCTTCAGCAACCAATGCCCTTCCAGGTGCTCGGCGGTCGCCGCGTGGGCGATGGAAGCGAGGCGTCCATCCGGGGCGAGTTCGTACAGGCGGACGTCGCGCAGCTGCAGCCAGTTGCGGCCGTTCTCTTCCTTGCGTTCCTCGCCGCTCTGCGCATACATGAAGGTGTTGCCCTCGCGTGCCCACAGGCCATAGAAGCGATCCATCGCCACATCGCCGCTGCGCGCGCTGTTCTTCAGCACATCGGCCTGGCGCTGGCCCCAGGGGCCCAGGGTTTCGCCGCTGAACACCATCACCGCGGTCAGGATGCCGAGCGCGGCGGCCACCGAAATGCTCAAGCGCCGCCGCGACAGGCCGAGCGCGCGCAGCGCGGTCAATTCGGAGCTCGCCGCCAGCTGGCCCAGGCCCATCAGCGCGCCGATCACCGCCGCGGTCGGGAACATCGTGTACGCGCGGCGCGGCACGGTGTACGCAACCCAGGCCACCGCGTGGCCGAACGTGTAGTTGCCCTTGCCGATGTCGCTGACCTCGTTGGACAGCGCCATCACCACGTCCAGGCCGACCAGCACCGCCCAGGTCAGAAGCACCGTCGCCAGCACCACCCGGCCGACGTACAGATCGTGCAGATTGGGACGCAGCCTCATGCGCGCGCCCTCGGACGGCTCAGCTTGCCGTCACGCAGATAGAACCAGATCGCCGCCGCCAGCAGCGGCAGGGTCAGCCACCACAGGCCGACGATGCCCGGCAGCTTGCCGTCCGTGAGCATCTGGGTGCCATTGAACATCAGGCTGACGCCGACCAGATATCCCAGGAAACCCAGCATCACCCGTCCGTACCGGGCCTGGCGCGGCGAACTGCGCGACAGCGGCAGGGTCAGCAGGGCGAACGCCAGCGCCAGCAGCGGCGGGGTGAGCCGGGCATGCAGCTGGGCGTTGGCGCCCGGCCGTTCGTCCATCAGCAACGCGGGGGTGGAGAGCATTTCGGGATCGTTCTGATCGAGCGTGTCGCTACGGTCCGGCAACGCCGATTCGTTGCTGGCGTAGCGCATCAGCCGGTAGTCCAGCCCTTCCCCGGCCGGTCCCTCGACCCGGAATCCGTCGGTCAGCCGCAGGTAGCGCTTGCGCTGGCCCTCGAAGAACATCTGCCCGTGCTGGGCGGTCACCACGTCCAGGCGATCATCCTTCTGGCGGTGCATGAATACGCGATTCAGGGTGGTGCCGTCGGCGGAGATGCCGCTGACGTAGACCACGGTGCCGTTCGACAGCACGGTGAATTTGCCCGCCTCCAGCCCGGAAACCACCAGGCTGCGGTTGGCCTGGTCCAGCATGCCTTCAGCGGTGCGCTTGGCCCAGGGCCCCAGCCACAGCGAGCACAGCGCGACCGCGGCCACCACCGGCGCCACCACCATCAGCAGCGGCCTGAGCAGGCGGCGTGGACCGACGCCGGTACCGGTGAACACCGCCATTTCCGAATCCCGGTACAGCCGGGAAAAGGCCAGCAGCAGGCCCAGCATCAGCGCCAGCGGCAGGATGTAGGGCAGATAGCCCAGGAACTGCAGGCCCAACTGGGACAGCAGCAGCCGGGCCGGCACCTTGCCGTCGGCCACCTTGCCCAGGATATCGGCCATCACGCCGCCCACGCTGACCATCAGCAGGATGATCAGGGTGGCCAGAAAGCTCTGGGTGAATTCGCGGAACAGGTAGCGGTCCAGCTTCGGCATCGTGCTTGTTTTACAATCCGGGGTTCGTTCGCTGGCGTCGGCAGACGGCGGTCTTGCGCTTCCGCACGGGAAGCCCGCCTTCCGACAGGACCCGCGATTGTACGGAACTGGCCATGGAATCTGCTCAATGACCCTGGAATTCACCCTGAACCATGACGCCCCGGCCAGCGCCGGCTTCGATTGCGTGGTGGTTGGCGCCTATGGCGACAAGACCCTGACCCCGGCCGCCCAGGCCATCGACACCGCCAGCGGCGGCCGTCTGGCGGCCCTGGTCGCCCGCGGCGACGTCAGCGGCAAGACCGGCCGGACCGCCCTGCTGCATGACCTGCCCGGCGTGACCGCGCCGCGCGTGCTGGTGGTGGGGTTGGGCGAAGCCGCCAAGTTCGGGGTGCCGCAGTACCTTAAGGCCGTGGGCGACGCCGCCCGCGCCCTGAAGACCGGTCCGTCGGCCAGCGCGCTGTTCACCCTGGCCGAGGTCGAGGTCAAGGACCGCGATGCGGCCTGGAAGATCCGCCAGGCCGTGATCGCCGCCGACCACGCCTGCTACCGCTACACCGCCACCCTGGGCAAGAAGAAGAACGACGATCCGGGCCTGGCCCGCTTCGCCGTCTCCGGCGAGGACGCGCAGGCGCTCGCGCAGGGCGTGGCCATCGCCGCCGGCGTGCAGTTCACCCGCGAGCTGGGCAACCTGCCGCCGAACATCTGCAATCCCGCCTACCTGGCCGGACAGTCGCAGAAGTTCGCCGCGGAAAACGGCGCCGAATGCGAGGTGCTGGACGAGGCGCAGATGGAAACCCTGGGCATGGGCTCGCTGCTGGCGGTGGCCCGCGGCTCGGCCAACCGGCCGCACCTGATCGTGCTGAAGTGGAACAACGGCGGCGACGCCAAGCCGTACGTGCTGGTGGGCAAGGGCATCACCTTCGATACCGGCGGCGTCAACCTGAAGACCCAGGGCGGCATCGAGGAGATGAAGTACGACATGCTCGGTGCCGGCAGCGTCATCGGCGCCTTCGTGGCCGCGGTGAAGATGCAGCTGCCGCTGAACCTGGTCGTGATCGTGCCGGCGGTGGAAAACGCCATCGACGGCAACGCCTACCGCCCGTCCGACGTCATCACCAGCATGTCCGGCAAGACCATCGAGGTCGGCAACACCGACGCCGAGGGCCGCCTGATCCTGTGCGACGCGCTGACCTATGCGCAGCGTTTCGAGCCGCAGGCACTGGTCGACGCCGCCACCCTGACCGGCGCCTGCATCGTCGCGCTGGGCCGCTACGCCACCGGCCTGATGAGCAAGCACGACGATCTGTCCAACGAACTGCTGGCCGCCGGCGAGCAGGTGTTCGACCGCGCCTGGCGCCTGCCGCTGTGGGACGAATACCAGACCCAGCTGGATTCCACCTTCGCCGACGTCTACAACATCGGCGGCCGCTGGGCCGGCGCGATCACCGCCGGCTGCTTCCTGGCCCGCTTCACCGAAGGCCAGCGCTGGGCGCACCTGGACATCGCCGGCGTCGCCAACGACGAAGGCAAGCGCGGCATGGCCACCGGCCGCCCGGTCGGCCTGCTGACGCAGTGGTTGCTCGACCGCGCCGCGGGCGCGGCCGGGAATTGATCAACGGGAATAGGGAATCGTGAAAGCGAAATACTGCACGACCGCAGCGGCCGGCACGCACGTGCCGGTCACCGCTGTTTCCCGATTCCCGATTCTCCATTCCCGATTCCCAGCCTGATGCGCGCCGACTTCTACCTCATCGCCAAGCCCCGGTTCCTGGAGGAGCCGCTGCGGCTGGTCTGCGAACTGACGCGCAAGGCCTACGACGGCAATCACTGGACGCTGATCCTGGCGCGTGACGCCGAACAGGCGGAGGCACTGGACGAGTTGCTGTGGGCGTTCGACGAGGAGGCCTACATCCCGCACCAGATCGCCGGCACCGACGACGAGGATGATCTGACCCCGGTGCTGATAGCCACGCCGGATTTCGACGCGCCGTCGCGCGCGCTGGTGATCAACCTGCGTGACGATGCCTACGCCGGCGCCTGCGACCGCGTGCTGGAAGTGGTGCCCGCCGACCCGGCCGCGCGCGACCCGCTGCGCGAGCGCTGGAAGCAGTACAAGGCGCGTGGCTTCGACGTGAACAAGTACGACATGTAGCACGGGAATCGGGAATCGAGAATGGAGAATCGTCAAAGCAAAAAGCCGATTCCCTACTCCTTCCCATTCCCCATTCCCCATTCCCGATTCCCGCCCCAATGACCGATCTCGCCTCCAGCTACAACCCGAAAACCTTCGAATCCCGCCTGTACGCCGAGTGGGAAAGCGCCGGCCATTTCAAGCCGCGCGGCGAAGGCGAGCCGTACACGATCCTGCTGCCGCCGCCGAACGTCACCGGTACCCTGCACATGGGCCACGCGTTCCAGCAGACCATCATGGATGCGCTGATCCGCTATCACCGCATGCGCGGCTTCGACACGCTGTGGCAGGTCGGCACCGATCACGCCGGCATCGCCACCGAAATGGTGGTGGCGCGCAACCTGAGCCAGGAGAACCTGACCCGCGACGGGCTAGGGCGCGAAGGCTTCATCGGCAAGGTCTGGGAATGGAAGGCCGAGTCCGGCGACATGATTGAGCGGCAGATGCGTCGCCTGGGCACCTCCGGCGACTGGTCGCGCAGCACCTTCACCATGGATCCGGAACCCTCGCGCGCGGTCATCGAGGCGTTCGTGCGCTGGCACGAGGAAGGCCTGATCTACCGTGGCCAGCGCCTGGTCAACTGGGACCCGGTGCTGAAGACGGCGATCTCCGATCTGGAAGTGGAGAACATCGAGGAGGACGGCTTCCTGTGGTCGATCGCCTACCCGCTGGCCGATGGCAGCGGCAGTGTGACCGTGGCGACCACGCGTCCGGAAACCATGCTCGGCGACGTCGCGGTGATGGTGCATCCCGAAGACGAGCGCTATGCGCATCTGATCGGAAAACAGGTGAAGCTGCCGCTGACCGATCGCGAGATTCCGGTGATCGCCGACGACTACGTGGACCGCGAGTTCGGCACCGGCGTGGTCAAGGTCACCCCCGCGCACGACTTCAACGACTACCAGGTGGGCGTGCGCCATGAGCTGCCGCTGATCAACCTGTTCACCCCGACCGCCGCCATCAACGACAACGCGCCGGAAAAATATCGCGGTCTGGATCGCTACGAGGCCCGCAAGGCGGTGTTGGCGGATCTGGAAGAGGCCGGCCTGCTGGTCGAGACCAAGCCGCACAAGCTGCAGGTGCCGCGCGGCGATCGCACCGGCCAGGTGATCGAGCCCTACCTGACCGATCAGTGGTTCGTGAAAATGGACGGACTGGCACGTCGCGGACTGGAACTGGTCGAGAACGGCAGCGTGAAATTCGTGCCGCCGAACTGGATCAACACCTACCGGCACTGGATGGAGAACATCCAGGACTGGTGCATCAGCCGCCAGCTCTGGTGGGGCCACCGCATTCCGGCCTGGTTCGACGCCGAGGGGCGCTGCTACGTCGGCCGCGACGAGGCGGAGGCGCGCGCCAAGGCCGGCCTGTCCGCCGATGTCGCGCTGACCCAGGACAGCGACGTGCTCGAGACCTGGTTCTCCTCGCAACTTTGGCCGTTCAGCACGCTGGGCTGGCCGGAACCGGGAGCGATGGCAACGCGCGGCTATGACCGCTACCTACCCTCCTCGGTGCTGGTCACCGGCTTCGACATCATCTTCTTCTGGGTCGCGCGCATGATCATGGCGACCGATCACTTCACCGGCGAAGTGCCCTTCAGGGACGTCTACATCACCGGCCTGATCCGCGACAAGGACGGCCAGAAGATGTCCAAATCCAAGGGCAACGTTCTGGATCCGCTCGACATCATCGACGGCATCTCGCTGGAGGATCTGGTCGCCAAGCGCACCCGCGGGCTGATGCAGCCGAAGATGGCCGAGAAGATCGAAAAGGCCACCCGCAAGGAATTCCCGGACGGCATCGCCCAACACGGCGCCGACGCGCTGCGCTTCACCATCGCAGCGCTGGCCACCCACGGCCGCGACATCAAGTTCGATCTCGGCCGCGCCGAGGGCTACAAGAACTTCTGCAACAAGCTGTGGAACGCCAGCCGCTTCGTGCTGATGAACACCACCGACTTCTCCCCTCCCCCGCAAGCGGGGACCGGCACCTCTGCCCTTCCCCCGCAAGCGGGGACCGGTACCTCTGCCCTTCCCCCGCAAGCGGGGGAAGGTGCCCGCAGGGCGGATGGGGGCAACGTGGCCGATGGACGCGCCGCAATCCCCGCTCCCGTCACCGACGCCGAGAAGTGGATCCTTGCCCGTCTCGCCAAGGTGACGGCCGAGGCCGAAACCCATTTCGCCAACTACCGCTTCGACCTGCTGGCACAATCCCTGTACGAATTCGCCTGGAACGAATTCTGCGACTGGTTCGTCGAACTGGCCAAGCCGGCGCTCAACGGCGACGATGCCGCGGCCGCCGCCAGCACCCGCCACACCCTGCTGCACGTGCTGGAGTCGCTGCTGCGCCTGCTGCACCCGCTGATCCCGTTCGTCACCGAGGAATTGTGGCAGCAGGTGGCGCCGCGCCTGGGCGTCACCGGCGCGACCCTCTCGCTGCGCGCCTATCCGACCTCCGCGGATTTCGCCGACCAGGATTTCGGCGTCGCCGAAACCGACGTGGAATGGCTGAAGACCATGGTCTCGGCGTTGCGCCGCGTGCGCAGCGAACTGAATGTCGCCCCCTCCCGCAGCGTGCGTCTGCTGCTGCAGGGCGGCGGCGAACAGGATCGGGCGCGGGTGGAGCGCCATGCGCCGTCGCTGTCGTTCCTGCTGAAGCTGGAAGCCATCGAATGGCTGGCCGCGGACGCCTCTGCCCCCGCGTCCGCCGCCGCCGTGGTCGGCGAACTGAAGCTGCTGGTGCCGCTGGAAGGACTGGTCGATCTGGATGCGGAGCGCAGCCGCCTGGACAAGGAGATCAAGCGCGTGGAAGGCGAGATCGGCAAGTGCAACGGCAAGCTGGGCAACGCCACCTTCGTGCAGAACGCGCCTGCGGCGGTGGTCGACCAGGAACGCCAGCGCCTGACCGAATGGACCCACCAGCTCACCGCCCTGCGGGAGCAGCGCGCCAAGCTGTGATCCGCGCCGGGTGGGCCCGGGCCCACCCTACAGCGGCGGCATCTTCTCGATGTCGTCGGCGACCAGTTCGATCGCCATCACCAGCGCGTCCTCGCGGCCATCGCGCGCGGGGTAGTAGCGCGGCCGGCGGCCGATCTCGTTGAAACCCTCGCTGTGATACAGCCGGATGGCGCCGAGGTTGGACGGGCGCACCTCCAGGAATACCCGGCCGGCTTGCAGATCGCCCGCCTGCTTCACCAGCGCGCGCAGCAGGTGGCGGCCCAGGCCGCGGCCCTGCCGCTCGGGCGCCACGCAGACGTTGAGGATATGCGCTTCGTCGGCGGCGATGCTGATCAGGCCATAGCCGATCACCAGGCCATGCTCGACCATCACCCAGGCCGGATAACCCGCCTTGAGGCAGTCGCGGAAGATGCCGCGGGTCCAGGGAAACGGATAGGCGCGCTGTTCGATCGCCAGCACCGCGTCGAGATCACCATCGCGCATCGGCCGCAACGAGGCCGACGATGCGATGAACGGATCGACGCTGACCGCGCTCATTGCGCGGCGGGCCGGCGCAGCGCCCGCAACCGCGGCCACAGCGCGCGCTTGGCGGCCGGATTGCCCCGCAGTTCGGAGGAAGCCGGCCATTGCGCGAAGATCTCGGCGGCCCCTTCCGCGTTCGGATTGCAGCCCGACGCCCGGATCAGCGCGAAGTGCAGGCGGTCCGGCAGCCGCGAGCCGGGGCGCGAACGCGGCGGCGTGGCGCGAGGACGCTCGGGGGATGGCGGGGATTCGGCATCGAGGGTCGGTGCAACCCGCGTCGCCGCCGGTTCGCGATTCGCCGAAGGCTTGGGATGCTCCGCGCGCGGCATGGCATCCGGCGCGGGGGCTCGTTGGGCGGCGCCCACGGGGCTTTCCGCCGGCTCCATCTCCGCGGGTGCCGGCGCACCGGTCACCCAGACCGTATAGCCCAGTGCCGCCAGCCAGCCCTGCTGCTCCGGGGACCAGGGCGTCTGCGCGGACAGGCTCACGCCCGCGCCTCCCCGCGGCGTGCCCGCTGCCACAGCCAGTAGCCCGGGCCGGACAGTGCGTAGCACACGCCCACCGCGAACAGCACCCGCGGCAGATCGATGAACAGGATCGCGATCACCACCGCGACCAGGAACAGGCCCACGAACGGGACGCGGTCCGCGCGGGCACCGCCTTCACCACTGCCCTTGAAGCTCCAGAAACGGATCCGGCTGACCATCAACAACGCCGCCAGGATGGTCACCGCCAGCGCCACGTAGCGCAGCTCGTCGCCGTTCCAGCCCAGGCTGCCATCGGCGAACGCCCAGACGAAGGACATCATCAATCCGGCCGCCGCGGGACTGGCCAGGCCGACGAACCAGCGCTTGTCCACGGTGCCGACCTGGGTGTTGAAACGCGCCAGCCGCAGGGCCGCGCAGGCCGCGTACAGGAACGCCACCGCCCAGCCCACCCGGCCCATCGCCGCGCTGTCGAGCTTCAGCGCCGACAGCGACCAGTGGTACATCACCAGCGCCGGGGCCAGGCCGAAGCTGACCAGATCGGCCAGCGAGTCGTACTGCACCCCGAATGCGCTGCTGGTTCCGGTGAGGCGGGCCACCCGGCCGTCGATGCCATCCATCAGGCCCGCCACGAACACCGCGATGGCGGCGTTGACGAACTGCCCGTCGGCGGCGGCGATGATCGCGTAGAAGCCCGCGAACAGCCCGGCGGTGGTGAACAGGTTCGGCAACAGATAGATGCCGCGGGAACGCGGCGGCGGCTTGATTTCGTCCATGCGTCCCAGTTTAGCCCAAGCCCCCCCGCCTCCGGCTTGCCAGGCTGGCGGGGGGATGCTGCAATCCGGTTCCTGACGTTTCCGCCTGGAGCCGACCGTGCGCGCATCGCCCCGACTGTCCACCGGCCTTCTGCTGGCCTTGGCCGCGGTCAGCCTGCCGTGCCTGGCCAACCCGGTCTACCAGTGGAAGGACGCCAAGGGCGTGACCCACTACTCCGACAAGCCGCCGGCGGGACAGCAATACCAGGACCGCCGCATCGCGCCGCGCGGGGAACCCATCCCCCAGGCCGATGACGCCGCGGGCAAGTCCGTCGAGCATCCGCAATGCGCCACCGCGCGCAGGAACCTGGAAGTCCTGCGCAACAGCGGGCCCGTGGCGCAGGCGGGCGTGGACGGCAAGCCGGGACAGGCGATGGACGATACCCAGCGGGCCAACCAGCTGGCGCTGGCCCAGGCGGCCGAAAAAGCGTACTGCGCTCCGCCCGCCAACTGATTCCGCCGCGCGCTCCGCGGCCCCATCTGTCGCTTGAAACCTCCGGCCGCCCCGCGCGCGGGCGCGGGCTGCGCAAGGCTGGCAGAATAGAGCGCTCATTCCCCCGAACAACCGAATCTCGATGCGCCTGTCGCAATTCCATCTCCGCACCACCAAGGAAACCCCGGCCGATGCCGAACTCGTCAGCCACCAGCTGATGCTGCGTGCCGGCATGATCCGCAAGCTGGCCGCCGGCCTGTACACCTGGTCCCCGCTGGGCCTGCGGGTGCTGCGCAAAGTGGAAACCGTGGTCCGCGAGGAAATGAACCGCGCCGGCGCCATCGAAATGGTGATGCCGACCATCCAGCCACGCGAGCTGTGGGACGAGAGCGGGCGCTGGGACAAGTTCGGCGATCAGCTGCTCAAGCTCGAGGATCGCAAGGAACAGGAGTTCTGCTACAGCCCCACCGCGGAAGAGGCGGTCACCGACTTCGCCCGGCAGGAGCTGAACAGTTACAAGCAGCTGCCGGTGAACTTCTACCAGATCCAGACCAAATTCCGTGACGAGATCCGGCCGCGCTTCGGGGTGATGCGCGCGCGCGAATTCATCATGAAGGACGCCTATTCGTTCCACCTGACCGACGAGGATCTGGTGCGCGAGTACCGCAACATGCATGCGGCCTACACGCGCATCTTCACCCGCCTGGGGCTGGATTTCCGCGCGGTGCAGGCGGACAGCGGCGCCATCGGCGGCGACGCCTCGCAGGAATTCCACGTGCTGGCCGAATCCGGCGAGGACGCGCTCGCCTTCTCCACCGGTTCGGACTACGCCGCCAACGTGGAGGCCGCGCAGGCCGCGGCGCCCGGGCCGCGGCCGGCCGCGGCGGAAAACTTCCACAAGGTCGCCACGCCTACCCAGAAGACCTGCGAGGACGTGGCCGCGCTGATGGGCATCGCCTTGCAGCGCACGGTCAAATCGGTTGCGCTCATGACCGAGGGTGGCTTCGTGCTGGCGCTGGTGCGCGGCGATCACGCCGTCAACGAAATCAAACTGGCCAAGGTCGCCGGCATGGCGGACTACCGCCTGGCCAGCGAAGCGGAAATCCTCGCCCACCTGGGCAGCGAGCCGGGTTTCCTCGGCCCGATCAATCCGCGCCAGGCGATCCGTGTCATCGCCGATCGCGACGTCGCGGCGATGGCCGACTTCGTGGTCGGCGCCAACGAAGCCGGCTTCCACCTCGCCGGCGTGAACTGGGATCGCGATCTGCCAGAACCGGAAACCGTCGCCGACATCCGCAACGTCGTCGCGGGCGAGACCGCGGCCGATGGCGGCCAGATCCGGCTGGCGCGCGGCATCGAGGTCGGCCACGTGTTCCAGCTGGGCCGCAAGTACAGCGAAGCGATGCAGTTCACCGTGCTGGATGAAAACGGCAAGGCCGCCATCCCGGCAATGGGCTGCTATGGCATCGGCGTCACCCGCATCGTCGCCGCGGCGATCGAACAGAACCACGATGCCAACGGCATCGTCTGGCCCGCGCCGATGGCGCCCTGGTCGGTGGCGGTCTGCGTGATCAATCCCAAGAACGATCCCGCGGTCACCCAGGCGGCCAACGAATTGCTGGCGGAACTGATCGGCGACGGCGTCGACGCGGTGCTGGATGATCGTGGCCTGCGCCCGGGTGCGATGTTCGCCGACATCGAATTGATCGGCATTCCGCATCGCGTGGTCGTATCCGAACGCGGCCTGGCCGCCGGGACTTACGAATATCGCTTCCGCAAAGCCAGCGAAGCGGAAAATCTCGACAAATCGGAACTGATTCGCCGCCTCGCGGGCTGAACGATAATCCAGACGACGGTCGGGGCGGATATATGTCGACTCAGTGACATTATTCGCCCCGATTTGTTTCTGGAAAGCCTCATGGCCTAAGATGCGACTCCGCCATGGATAGGTGATATTCCCTTTCCATCTTCCGGAGAACTCGATGTCGATTGATTTGCGTGGCCTGTCGGCCAAAGAACTGGGCACCCTGATCGAAAAGGCCCGCCAACAGCAGACCAAGCTGGCCAAGCGCACCCCCATTGCGACCATCCGCAGCAAGATCACCAAGTTCGCCAAGGCCGAGGGCTACACGATCGAGGAACTGTTCGGCGCTCCGGGCAAGGCTCCCCCGGCACGTGGCCGCAAGGCTGCCGCCAAATCCACCTCGCGCGCCGGCCGCAAGCTCGGCAAGGTGGCGCCGAAGTACCGCAATCCCGCCAATCCCAAGGAAACCTGGACCGGCCGCGGCAAGCAGCCGCGCTGGCTGGCGGCGGCGACCGCCAAGGGCAAGAAAGTCGAGGATTTCCTGATCAAGAAGAAATAAATCTTCGCGACCGGAAAGCCAAGGAACGCCACGGAACTGTCTCCGTGGCGTTTTTTTGTCGCGGTGGAAACACCCGGTTGAAACCCGAAGGGATCCAAGCATCCCCCCCCGCGTGTTCAGAGATTCTTGCGCGCCGATACCACCAGATTGCCGAACAGCAAGCCTGCAATCAACGCCATCACGATGTTGGTTACGCCCAGCACGGCAGACTGGCCGACGCCCACGTCCTGCTGCTGGACCAGCGTCATCAATCCGCGCAGGCTGGCGCTGCCGGGCACCAGCATCAGGATGCCGGGGACGCGGATCAACGCGCCGGGACGGTTGGCCCAACGCGCGAACGCATTGCCAGCGGCGGTCAACACCAGCGCCGACAGGAAGATGCCCACCGGCGCTCCCCACGCCTCGCCCGCGAAGCGCGAGATCCCATAGCCGGCGAATGCCGCGGCCATCACCCACGGATAATCGCGCCGATGGGCCTTGAACAGGACCGCGAACGCGTACGCCGCCAGCACCATCGACGACCATTCCACCCACTCCGGCTGCGGGCGCGACGCGCGCACTTCCGGATACAGGCCGACCAGTTCCGCCAGGGTGACCGCGATCAGGCTGCCGACGGTCAACTTGAGGATGGTCGCCATCGCCCCCGCGAAACGGGCCACGCCGGAAACCAGATGCTGGCTGGTCAGTTCGTTGACCGAATTGGTCAGCGCCATGCCGGGCAGCAACACGATCAACGACGCGATGATGACGGTGTTGAGGTTGAGCGGCGCGATGAAGTTGGCGACCAGGATGGCGACGAAGCCCGCCAGCAGCGCGGACAACGCATCGCTGGCTTCCTTCATCTGCGGCCGTCGCGCAATGACGTGGCCGAGCAGGCCAATCAGCAGGCCGATCAGCCCGGCGGTCGCGATATCCAGCCACGGCAACCGCCACAGGCCGGCGACCGCGCCCGACGCCAGGCCGGAGGCCAGCACCTGCATCGCCCGCCAGCGCGCGCCGGGCTTGCGGTCCAGCGAGCGCAGCGCGGTGTGCCCTTCGGCCACGCTCATGCGCCCCGCCACGACGTCCTCGGCAATCCGATCCGCCTCGCTCAGTTTGTGCAGATCATTCTCGCCCGGCGCCAGCCGGATCACCCGGGTGGTGTCGCTGGCACCCAGCGGCCGCGACGGATCATTGAAGCTCAGGATCAATCCGGTCGGATTCGACCACGGCTCGCAATCCAGCCCGAGCCGCTGCGACAGCGCTGCTACCGCCGCCTCCAGGCGCTGGGCGGTGGTGCCGTAGCTGTGCAGGCGGCTGGCAATCTCGCAGACGAAGGCGATGCGCTGGGCGTAGGTGGCGGAGGCCGGGTTCTCTGTCATTTCGCAAACGTTGGACCCGGCATCGCCGGGTGATGGGCCTTGAAGGGTATTGCGTAAACTGATCGCGGTCGGCGCAGCATAAAGGTGGACGTTGAGTATTGGTATCGGTGAAGGCCTCGCCCTTGGCAGCGCGGCGGCCTGGGCGGTCGGCGTGATCCTGGCGCGCCAGTTGGGCGCGACCTTGCCGCCGCTGGCGCTCAACCTGATGAAGAACGGCCTGGTGCTGGCCCTGCTGGCGCCCGTGGTGCTGTTCCTGCACGCCGGACAGTGGCCGCAGATGCCGGCGCGCGACATCGCCCTCGTGCTGGCCAGTGGCGTGCTCGGCATCGCCATCGCCGACACCCTGTATTTCCGCGCGCTCAACGAACTGGGTGCCGGTCGCATGGGCGTCATCGGCAATCTCTACAGCCCGCTGGTGCTGGTGATGGGTTTCCTGTGGCTCGACGAACGCCTGGGCGCGCGCCAATGGCTGGGCTTCGGCCTGGTGGGACTGGGTGTGCTGCTGGTCAGCCGTCCACCCAGCGAATGGCGGACACAGCCGGCCCACACTTTGCGCGGCGTGCTGATCGGTATGGGTGCGATTGCCCTGATGGCGATCGCGATCGTCATGGTCAAGCGGATCCTGGAAGAACAGCCGCTGCTGTGGATCACCCTGCTCCGCCTCGCCGGCGCGGTCGGCGGCCTGCTGCTGATCGCGGCGTGGCCAGCCATGCGCCGCCACCGCGCCTTCGACGCGCGGCAGGTCCCATGGCGCCGCCTGATCCTGGCCGCGCTGATCGGCCAGGGCCTGTCGATGGTGTTCTGGCTCGGGGGGTACAAGTACACATCGGCCTCCGTGGCCGCCATCCTCAACGAGTCCGCATCGGTGTTCCTGGTCATCCTGGCGGCGCTGTGGCTGCGCGAGCCGCTGGGCCGGCGCGGCGTGGTCGGCGTCCTGCTCACGTTCAGCGGCATAGCCTGTATGCTGCTGGGCCGAGCGACGCCATGACCCGAACCGACGCACGCCCGCAGTTCCAATCCGACCCCTCCGAACCCTCGCGGGTGCGGCTGGAAGGCGATTGGACGCTCGCCACCGCCCTGGCGGTGGCCGACCGTCTGCGCGAGATTCCCGAAGGGGTTGCCGAACTCGATGCCACCGGCATCGCCCGCATCGATTCGGCCGGCGTATTGCAGCTGCTTCGCTTCGCCAGCCGTCGCAAACTGTCGGCGGAGGCATTGCTGTTCCGCCAGGATCACCAGGCACTGGTCTCCACCATCGAGGATGTCGCCGACGACCGCCCGCCGCGCAAGCGCGACTACGGTTTCCTCGCCGCGTTGTCGCGCCTCGGCGAACGGGTCAGCGAGAACGGGCACGAGATCGTCGCCCTGCTCAGTTTCACCGGCGAGAACCTGGTCAAGCTCGCGCGGATGGTGAAGGAACCGCGCCGCTTCCGCGCCATCGCCACCGTTTCGCACATGGAGCAGGTCGGCCTGGACGCGGTGCCGCTGGTCATCCTGCTGTCGTACATGGTGGGCGCGGTGATCGCGTTCCTGGGTTCGACCGTGCTGCGCGATTTCGGCGCCGAGATCTTCGTGGTCGAACTGGTCAGCATCGCCTTCCTGCGCGAGTTCGCGGTGCTGATGACCGCCATCGTGCTGGCCGGACGCACCGCATCGGCCTTCACCGCGCAGATCGGCGCGATGAAGAGCCGCGAGGAAATCGACGCCATCCGCACCCTCGGCCTGGATCCCGTGGATCTGCTGGTGATTCCGCGCCTGATCGCGTTGCTGGTGACCCTGCCATTGCTGACCTTCATCTCGATGATGGCGGGCCTGGCCGGCGGCGTCACCGTGGGCGCCTTCGACCTGGGCATCCCGCCGCAGATGTACCTGGCCCGCATGCACGACACCATGGAGATACGGCATTTCCTGGTCGGCCTGTCCAAGGCCCCGATCTTCGCGCTCGTGATCGGCCTGATCGGCTGCCTGCAGGGCCTGCAGGTGACCGGCACCGCGCAATCGGTTGGCGATCGCACCACCTCCAGCGTGGTGCAGACGATTTCGCTGGTCATCATCCTCGACGCGCTGGCCGCGTTGTGGTTCATGCACATGGGCTGGTGAGCGATGGCTTCAGGCGACGACAACGCGATCATCCGGATCCGCGGGCTGGTCAACCGGTTCGGCGAACAGGTCGTGCACGATGGTTTGGATCTGGATGTGCGGCGCGGCGAAATCCTGGGTGTGGTCGGCGGCTCGGGCACCGGCAAGTCGGTGTTGATGCGGGCCATCCTCGGCCTGCGCCGCCCGCAGGCCGGCAGCATCCACGTGCTCGACACCGACGCCCTGTCCGAGGAGCCGCAGGCCCGCCTGCACATCGAACGCAATACCGGCGTGCTGTTCCAGGACGGCGCGCTGTTCTCCTCGCTGAGCGTGGGCGAGAACGTGCAGGTGCCGTTGAAGGAACACCACGACGAGCTGCCGGACAGTTGGCGCTATGAACTGGCGCTGCTGAAGATCAAGCTGGCCGGCCTGCCGGCCGACGCGCTCAACAAGCTGCCGGCGCAGCTGTCCGGCGGCATGCGCAAACGCGCCGGCCTGGCCCGCGCCTTGGCGCTGGATCCACCGCTGCTGTTCCTGGACGAACCCACCGCCGGGCTCGACCCGATCGGCGCGGCCGCCTTCGACCGCCTGATCAAGACCCTGCAGGAAGCGCTGGGCCTGACGGTGTTCCTCATCACCCACGATCTGGACACCCTGTACGCTATCTGCGATCGGGTCGCGGTGCTGGCCGACCGCAAGGTCGTCATCACCGCGCCGCTGGCGGAGGTGGAGCGTTTCGACCATCCCTGGGTCCAGGAGTATTTCCATGGTCCCCGGGCGCGGGCGGCCCGCGGCGAACCCGAACAAGAGGAAGTCTGAAACATGGAAACCCGAGCCAACTACGTCCTCATCGGCGCCTTCACCCTGGTGACGGCGGCGGCGCTGCTGCTGTTCGGCCTGTGGGCGGCGAAGTACTCCTCCGAACGCACCTGGCAGCAGTACCAGATCGTGTTCCGCGAGGCGGTCACCGGTCTGTCGGTCGGCAGTCCCGTGCAGTACAACGGCATCGCGGTGGGCTCCATCACCAAGCTGTCGCTGGCTCCCAACGACCCGCGCCAGGTGGTGGCGCTCATCCGGGTGGAATCGTCCACCCCTATCAAGACCGACACCCGCGCCAAGCTGGCCATCACCAGCCTGACCGGCCCCACCATCATCCAGCTCAGCGGCGGCACCCCGCAGGCGCCCGCGCTGACCTCGGTGGACAAGCGCGAGGCCCCGGTCATCCAGACCGCGCCGTCCGCGCTGCAGAACATCACCGATACGGCCAACCGCATCGTCGAGCGCCTGGACGAAGTGCTGAGCGACAAGAACGTGGCCAGCATCACCGCCACCCTGCAGAACCTGGAAAACATCAGCGGCTCGCTGGCCAACCGCGACGAAGGCCTGCAATCGCTGATCGTCAGCGCGCGCGACGCCGCGCAGAAACTCGACGCCACCCTGACCACCACCAATGGCGCCATCGAACGCATCGATCAGAACCTGGTGCGCCAGTTGCCGCCATTGCTCAACAAGCTGGACGCCACGCTCGCCAAGCTGGACTCCGCCGCCGGCAACGCCGACGCGATCCTTGGCGAGAACCGCGCGGCCATCAACAGCTTCGCCAACGACGGCCTGGGCCAGCTCGGCCCGACCCTGACCGAACTGCGCGGCCTGGTCCGCGATCTGCGTCGCGTCAGCGATCGGCTGGAAGGCAACCCCACCCGCTACCTGCTCGGCCGCGACGCACCCAAGGAGTTCGAACCCAAATGAAGGCGCTGCGCATTCCCCTCGTTCTGTCGCTGGCCGCGCTGACCGGCTGCTCCTCGATCCTGGGCAGCGGCCCGCGCGAACCCACCACCATCTATGCGCCGGAAGTGCGCGTGGCGGCCGATCCCGGCTGGCCGACCGTGAACTGGTCGCTGGTCATCGCCAAGCCCACCGCCGCGCGCGTGGTCGACAGCCCGCGCATCTCGGTGCGTCCGACCCCCGGCGAACTGCAGGTCTACAAGGGCGCGTCGTGGTCGCAGCCGGCGACCGAACTGCTGCAGGACGCGGTCCAGCGCACCCTGGAAGACTCCGGACGGATTCCCGCCGTCTCCAGCGCCGACGCCGGCATCCTGGGCGACTACCGCCTGGTGATGGACGTGCGCCGCTTCGAGGCGGATTACGCGGGGCAGGCGGCTCCTGCGGCGACCATCGAGGTCAACGCCAAGCTGGTCCAGAACCGCAGCCAGCGGGTGATCGCCTCGCGCACATTCCTGCAGGCCCGGCCGGCCGCCACCACCGATATCGCGCAGGTGGCCTCCGCGTTCGAACAGGCGCTGTCGGCACTGACCGGCGATGTCACCGGATGGGTGCTCGCGAGCGGCCAGGCCGACGCCAGCCGGCGCTGAGCCGGGACAGCGGTCCGATCCGCGCCTTCGTCAGCGGCGCGCGGAGCGCGGCTGAATCCAGCGGAAGGTCAGGTTGATGCGTTCGCCGACCGGCCGCGCGGTGCGCGGCAGCGCGTGCCGGTAGTGCCGCTGGGTCTCGCCCGCCATCAGCAGCAGGCTGCCATGCGGCAAGTCCAGCGCCAGGCGTATCTCCGGGCGATCGCGGTGCTTCAACAGGAAGCGTCGCGACGCCCCCAGACTGATCGATGCAATCGCCGGCGCACCGCCGAGTTCCGGCTCATCGTCGCTGTGCCAGCCCATCGCATCGCGTCCGTCACGGTAGCGGTTGGCCAGGACGCTGTTGAACGGCACGTCCAGCGCCTGCCGCAGGCGATCGGCCAGCCGTTTCAATCCCGGATGCCACGGATGCGGTTCGAACAGCGCGCCGGAGTAGCGGTAGCGGGCTTCCGGCTCGCCCATCCAGCAACTCAGTCGCGGAGAATCCACTTCGCGGCCGAACAGGCGGATGCGGTGCACTTCCCAGGGCAAATCTGCCCGCAGACCGGCAAACAGGGCATCGGCTTCCGCCGGCGCCAGCCATTGCGGCCACAGGCGCAGGTGCGCGCCCGGCAGGTCAATCATTCCATCCGGCAGCAACGGCAGGGGTATGGTCATCGCGCGCCATGCTCGCGGATTTGCCCCACCCCGCGCAAACCCCGAAAATAGCGGCAGCCTAACGCCACGAGGAAGCCCAGCCATGTCCGAAGCCGAACGCGATGTCATGGAGTACGACGTCGTCACCGTCGGTGCCGGTCCCGCGGGCCTGGCCTTCGCCATCCGCCTGAAACAGCTGAACCCGGAGATCTCGGTCTGCGTGATCGAGAAGGCCAGCACGGTGGGCGCGCAGATCCTGTCCGGCGCGGTGATTGAACCGGCGCCGCTCGACGCCCTGCTGCCCGGCTGGCGCGACAACCCGCCACCGGTATGCGTGCCGGCGAAGGACGACGAGTTCTGGTTCCTCAACAAGACCGGCGGCCGCAAGGCCCCTATCGTGCCGCCCGGCATGCGCAACCACGGCAATTTCATCGTCAGCCTCGGCGCCATGTGCGCGTGGCTGGCGCCGCAGGCCGAGGCGCTGGGCGTGGAAATCTATCCCGGCTTCGCCGCCGCCGAGACCCTGCATGACGAAAGCGGCAAGGTGGTCGGCGTGCGCATCGGCGACATGGGCGTGGCCAGGGACGGTTCGCACAAGCCCGGCTACACCCAGGGCATCGACATCCACGCCAAGGTCACCGTGCTGGCCGAGGGCGCGCGCGGCCACCTGACCAAGCGACTGGTCAAGCGCTTCGGCCTGGACAAGGACAGCGACCCGCAGGGCTATTCGATCGGCATCAAGGAGCTGTGGCAGGTGCCGGACGGGCGCGTCAACCCCGGCAAGATCGTGCACACGATGGGCTGGCCGGCGGACGGCAGAATCTACGGCGGCAGCTTCCTCTACCACCTGGACAACAATCAGATCGCGCTGGGCTACGTCAGCGGACTGGACTACACCGATCCCGAATACAAGCCATGGGAGGCCTTCCAGCAGTGGAAGAACCACCCGCTGATCAAGCCGCTGCTGGAAGGCGGCAACATCCTGTCCGCCGGCGCGCGCGCCATCGTGACCGGTGGCTGGCAATCGCTGCCCAATGTGGAGATGCCGGGTGCACTGCTGATCGGCGACACCGCCGGCCTGCTCAACGTGCCCAAGATCAAGGGCACCCACCAGGCCATCCGCAGCGGCATGCTCGCCGCCGAGCACCTTGCAGGCAACGGCCTGGAACCGGCCGGCTTCGACGCACGCCTGCGCGCTTCCGACGCGATGAAGGAATTGAAACAGGTCCGCAACATCAAGCCCGGCTTCAAGAAGGGCATGTGGTTCGGCCTGCTCAACGCCGCCTGGGAAACCGCGACCGGCGGACTCTCGCCGTGGACGCTCAAGGTCAAGCCGGACTGGTCGTCACTGGACAGGATCGGCCAGCACGAGGAACCCCGCCGCGACTACGTCGAACGGACCCTCGCCCCGCGCGATCGCCTGCAGGGCGTCTACTACGCGGCCACCGAACACGACGAGGACCAGCCGGTCCACCTGAAGGTCGCCGACACCTCGATCTGCGTCACCCGCTGCGCCGAGGAGTACGACAATCCCTGCACCCGCTTCTGCCCTGCCGGCGTCTATGAAATCGTCGACGGCGCCATGCCGGATGGAAGCATCGGCAAGCGCCTGCAGATCAACGCCGCCAACTGCGTGCATTGCAAGACCTGCGACATCAAGGATCCCTACGAGATCATCACCTGGGTAACCCCGGAAGGTGGCTCGGGGCCGAATTACCAGAATCTGTAAAAACCATCCGAGGCGAGCCCCCCGTTGCTTCGTGGCGCGGCCGCCGGAATTCTGCAGATACGTTCCCCAAAAAAAATGGCCTCCAGAAGGAGGCCATTTTTCGAAGCCGTACGTGACGCTTACTTGCCTGGATCCACGATGGACCAGCCTGTCGGCGCCCGGCCCAGAGCGGTGCTCGTGAACGAGCCATTCGTGCCGCCCTGCCACATCCAGGCACCTCCGCTCGCCGAGTCGACCCACACCACGTCAAGCCGTCCGTCACCGTTGTAGTCACCGTAGGTCGCCAATTGGTAGATCGGGTTCCAGGTGAAATTGCGTTCGCTGCCTTTCGTGGCTCCATTCATGAGTGTGTACTTGAAGTAGCCGGTTCCTCCCTGGACATAGCGCCAGAGCAAGTCCGACCTTCCATCACCATCAATGTCGCCGGCACCCGCAATCGACCAGCCAGCGGGGTATGAACCCAGCGCATTCCCTGAGAAGGTGCCCGCTGAACTGCCAAGCCACAGATACGCGCGGCGTGCGGCGGTTTCTTCCCAGACGATATCCAGGTAACCGTCCGCATTGAAGTCACCCGTTGCCGCCAATCGGTACGCGGAACTCCAGGTGAAGTTCTTTTCGCTGATGCGGGTCGCCCCGTTCATGAGCGAATACTTGAAGTACGCCACGTTCCCCTGCTGATAGCGCCACAGCAGGTCGTCACGACCGTCGTTGTTGATATCGCCCGATCCCGCGATCGACCAGCCGACGGGATAGGTTCCCATCGCGCTGCTCGTAAAAGAGCCATCTGCACGACCGAGCCACATCCAGCTACCCCGGGTGGAGGGCAGTACCCACACCAGATCCAACAGACCATCGCCGTTGAAATCACCGGATGTCACCAACTGATAGGCAGCGTTCCAGGTGAATGACTTCTCCCGGCTCTTGGTCGCGCCGTTCATGATCGAGTACTTGAACGCACCACTGCTACCCGCGACATACCGCCACAGCAGGTCGGACCGGCCGTCACCATCGACGTCGTGTTTCGCCCGCCCGGAGAAGGGGACCTTGGTTTCGCGAAACCGCGCCACGACCGGAATCGTCTGGTTCAGGCTGCGCGCATTGTCAGCCGAGTTGGCGACACCGCAGGCCCCGGCCGGGGTACCGCAAGTCGCGATGGTCGGATTGGAGAACAATCGATACGGCGTCTGCCCGACATCACCATAGGCCATGATGGTGTAGAAGTTGCCGGTCGTGCTCTTGTAACCGTAGGAGTAGGGATACCGCCCCGGCGTGTTGTTGGAGTTGGCCTGGTCGTGCGCCGAACCCAGCAGATGGCCGACCTCGTGCACCAGACTCTCGGCAGCGCAGTAGTAGCTGTTGCCATCCGTGCCCAGATCATCGCCGAAACTGACGACGCCATATCCCCAACCCGCGTGCTGGGCCGGAGTCACCGTGGCGCCTCTTGCACCGATCAACCAGGCAATGCCGCACCCCTGGTGTTCGGGCTGTTGGAAACCACGGACCAGCAGCGCCACATCGGCGCCATATTGATCCCGGGCGGTGCGCAGGGGGGTCAGTGTCGTGGGAATCGTGACATTGTTGGTGCCGTCGCTGCCCGTGAGTTCGTACAGGGCGGTCTGATTCGCGTTGTTTTCCGTGTAGGAGACTTCCTGCGCATTCACCAATCGCAGATAGCCATCAACCTTGCTGTTGCTCAACCCCTGGTTGGCGACCTGGAAGAGGAAGGTCAGCGCAGTCGTCACCGACTGCTGCTTCAGGGCCGCCTGGTTTCGGAATCCGGCGGTGTAGCCCACCGCGACGTCGATCGTATTGGAACTGCCGGGAGCGGCGGCCATGGCGACTGCGCTCTGCGCAACTTGCGCCTTCGCCGCCAATGCCTGGCTTACCGCCGTGTCCACCAGGCCACTGGCGCCCGGGATGGCCATGTCGTCATGGCCGATGTTCGGCGAACGTACCTTGGTAGGATCCATCTCGACGGCATACAAACCACTGCCCTGCGTACGGATACTGATCGGCGGCCTGCCATTGCTTTGCGGAATGGACGCAAACACCGCTTCTTCACCGAAGGTGATGATGGCCTCCTGCATGGGATCCCCGCCTTCGACGCGGCCCACCCAGGTCCAGTTGCCATCAATACCTTCATCGTGCCGCTCGTACTTGAGCTTGACCTCGCTGCCATCCGGCATCGGCACGGTCATGTGACCGCTCACGATGCCCTTCAGCGCGTGGTCCTCGCTCATGCTGACCGGATAATAGGTAAAGGCGCCTTCGCGCTTCACCGGCTTGCCCTGGTTCTGATAGGCCATCAGCGTCCCGCGATCGGGGGCGTTGGCAATCGAATGGCGGACGTCGCGGCCGGACGGCGCCATGCCTGCCCGGGCCTGGGACTTGAGCGAATCGCCTCCTGCGGAGCCATGCAGCGCAGCCATCTGGCTGTCGGACTTCTGGCCGCTGCAGGCGGCCAACAAAACTACTGCGGCGCAGGCGCCGAGGCGAAACTTCATGCGAACCCTCAATCTGGCTGGTGTTGCCCCTGAACGGGGAAATATACCCCAGCTCCCGGCTCCACTGCCGTGAAGCCGGATTTCACATGACGGGCGGGGCGGCTCCGTACAGGTTGTCTTAAGCCACCCCGGCCAGCCTCAGGGAGCCCGGAATGGTACGCCTGTCTTGGTTTTCAGCTCGTCGACCGTGACACCGTCCGCAGTTTCCACCAGGACCAGACCTTCGGCGCTCACGTCGAACACGGCCAGGTCGGTGATGATCCGGTTCACCACGCCTACCCCGGTCAGCGGCAGATCGCACTGGGGCAGGATCTTGTGGCTGCCATCTTTCGCCACGTGCTCCATCAGCACGACGATGCGCTTGACCCCGGCGACCAGGTCCATGGCTCCGCCCATGCCCTTGACCATCTTGCCCGGCACCATCCAGTTGGCCAGGTCGCCCCGGTCGGTGACCTGCATGGCGCCCAGCACCGCCAGATCGATGTGGCCACCCCGGATCATGCCGAACGAGTCGTGGCTGCCGAAGTAGCTGGCGCCCGGGCGGGCGGTGACGGTCTGCTTGCCGGCATTGATCAGGTCGGCGTCGACCTCGTCCTCGGTGGGGAACGGGCCGATGCCCAGCAGGCCGTTCTCGGACTGAAGCCAGACGTCGATGCCGGCGGGAATGTGGTTGGCCACCAGGGTCGGCAAACCGATCCCCAGATTCACGTAGGCGCCATCGGTCAGTTCGCGCGCCGCGCGCTGGGCCATCTCGTCGCGGGTCCAGGCCATCACTTGTCTCCTTGGCGCACGGTGCGCTGTTCGATGCGCTTCTCGGGATTCGGGTTGTGGACGATGCGGTCCACGTAGATGCCCGGCAGATGCACGTGATCGGGGTCGATCTCGCCGATTTCGACGACCTGCTCGACTTCGGCCACGCAGATGCGGCCGGCCATGGCGCAGGCGGGGTTGAAGTTGCGCGCGGTCTTGCGGAACACCAGGTTGCCGGCCTTGTCGGCCTTCCAGGCCTTGACCAGCGATACATCGGCCACCAGCGCGGTCTCCATCACGTACCAGTGTTCGCCGAACTGGCGGGTCTCCTTGCCCTCGGCGACCACGGTGCCGTAGCCGGTGCGGGTGAAGAAGGCCGGAATGCCGGCGCCGCCGGCGCGCAGCCGTTCGGCCAGCGTGCCCTGCGGGTTGAACTCCAGTTCCAGCTCACCGGCCAGGTACTGGCGCTCGAACTCCTTGTTTTCGCCCACGTAGGACGAAATCATCTTGCTGATCTGGCGCGTCGCCAGCAGTTGGCCCAGTCCGAAACCATCGACGCCGGCGTTGTTGGAGATGGCGGTCAGCCCCTTCACTCCGCTGTCCCGCAGCGCGGCGATCAGCGCCTCCGGGATGCCGCACAGGCCGAACCCGCCGACCGCCAGGGTCTGGCCATCCGCCACGATGCCATCCAGTGCCGCGGCGGCGCTGGGATAGAGTTTCTGCTTGCCCGTCTTGGGGGCCGCGTTCGCGGTTTCGGCCATCGGCATGATCCATCTCGGAAATGTCCGCCATTCTACCCATGGCCCCACGGGGCAACAGGTACTTTCGGGCAATGGCAACATCCTTGCGGCCATGCCGCCTACACTGGCGTGCATGACCACCATCGCGCTCGTCACCGCCATCTCGGCCACCGGCCATGATGAAGACCTCCCCCCCCTGCAGTCCGCCTGCGAACGCGCCGGACTGACCGCGCGCGCGCTCGCCTGGGACGATGCGTCGGTCGGCTGGGGGCGGGTGGACGCGGCGCTCCTGCGCTCCCCCTGGGACTACACCGAGCGCCTGCCGGAGTTCATGGCCTGGTGCGAGCGAACCGCGCACGCGGTGCCGCTGCTCAATCCCCTGCCGGTCATCCGCTGGAACACGGACAAGCACTACCTGGCGGATCTGGCGGCGTTGGGCATCCCCGTCGTGCCGACCGAATTCGTCGAACCGGATGCCGAACCGATGGAAGCGCTGCAACGCTTCCTGGCGGCCCACGATGCCGCGGAGTTCGTGGTGAAACCGGCCGTCAGTGCCGGGGCCCGCGATACCGCGCGCTACCAGCGGTCCCAGGAATTCGCCGCCGGCAACCATCTGGCGCGCCTGCTGGACGCCAATCGCAGCGCCATGCTCCAGCCCTACCTGCCCGCCGTCGATGCGGACGGTGAGACCGCGCTGATCCATATCGACGGACGCTACAGCCACGCCATACGCAAGGGCGCACTGCTGAAGACCGGTGAGGTCTCCTCGCTGGATCCCCATGCCTTCGGCGACATCCAGGGCCGGGAACCCGCCGGGGACGAACGGCGACTGGCCGATCAGGTCCTGGTCGCCGCTTCCCGCCTGCTCAAGCTTGAGCATCCCCTGCTGTACGCGCGGGTGGATCTGCTGCGCGGCCCCGACGGCGCTCCCCGCCTGCTGGAGCTGGAACTGACCGAACCCTCTCTGTTCTTCGCCCAGGCCCCGGAAGCCGCGGATCGATTGGCGCAGGCGCTGTCGGCGCGACTCGCGGACGGCACCGTACGGACTCGCACGGATATCGGCTGACCGCTAGAATCAGCGTTCTGCCCTCGGCCAGCCGCCGCGGCCGGGCCTCTCCGTAGCACTGAAGGAATTCCCAGAGGATGAAGATTCTCGTCGCCTACAAGCGCGTGGTGGACTACAACGTCCGCATCCAGGTCAAGCCGGACGGGTCCGGCGTGGTCACCGACGGCGTCAAGCTGTCGGCCAACCCCTTCGATGAAATCGCGCTGGAAGAAGCCCTGCGGCTGCGCGACAAGGGCATCGCCACCGAAGTCGTTGTCGCCACCATCGCGCCGGCCGATGCCCAGGCGCACCTGCGCAACGGCCTGGCCATGGGCGCCAATCGCGCCATCCACGTGGTCACCGATCAGCCGATCCAGCCGCTGACCGCCGCCCGCACCCTGCTCAAGCTGATCGAGAAGGAACAGCCGCAGCTGGTCATCCTGGGCAAGCAGGCCATCGACGACGATGCCAACCAGACCGGCCAGATGCTGGCTACGCTGTGGGGCCGCCCGCAGGCGACCTTCGCCTCCAAGCTGGAAGTCACCGGCGACAAGGCCACCGTGACTCGCGAAGTCGACGCCGGCCTGGAAACCCTGGAAGTCGATCTGCCGGCGGTGGTCACCACCGATCTGCGCCTCAACGAACCGCGCTTCATCAAGCTGCCGGACATCATGAAGGCCAAGAGCAAGCCGCTGGAGACCCTGCAACTGGTCGATCTCGGCGTGCAGGCGGCCGACACCCTGAAGACCACCCACTACGCTCCGCCCGCCAAGCGCAGCAAGGGCGTGATGGTCAAGGACGCGGCCGAACTGGTCGCCGCGCTCAAGGCCAAGGGCCTGCTGTAACCCATCGTTCCCTCTTCTCCGGAAGAGGGTGCCGGCGGCGACGCGACGCGGAAACGCAGGCGCGCCCCGCCAGAATTCTGGAGATTCCGCAATGTCCAAAGTCCTCGTCATCGCCGAACACCTGGACGGCAAGCTCAACAGCGCCACGGCCAAGACCGTCAGCGCCGCCCAGGCCCTGAAGCCCGACAGCGTCGATGTGGTGGTGCTGGCCGCCGACCCGGCCGGCATCGCCGCCGAAGCGGCCCAGATCGCGGGGATTACCCGCGTCCTGGCCGTTGCCAACGCCGCCAACGCGAACGCCATCGCCCAGGTGCTGGCTCCGCAGATTGCCGCGCTCGCCGCCGGCTATACCCACGTGTTCGGTCCTTCGACCACCTTCGGCAAGGATCTGATGCCCTGCGTCGCCGCGCTGCTGGGCGTGGCCCAGGTGTCGGACGTGATGAGCGTCGAAGGCAGCCACGTGTTCAAGCGCCCGATCTACGCCGGCAACGCCATCATCACCGTCGAGGCGCCGGTCGAACAGACCGTCGTCGCCACCGTCCGCACCGCTTCCTGGCCGGAAGCCGCCAACGGTGGAAGCGCCAGCGTCGAGGCGGTCACCGCCGACGCCGCCCTGCCCTCGCACACCCGCTACCTCGGTCTGGCGGCGGGCAAGTCCGATCGTCCGGACCTGCAGAGCGCCAGGCGCGTGGTCTCCGGTGGCCGCGGCGTCGGCTCGGCAGAGAACTTCAAGATCATCTACGACCTGGCCGACAAGCTGGGTGCGGGAGTCGGCGCCTCGCGCGCCGCGGTCGACGCCGGCTATGTCCCGAACGAACTCCAGGTCGGCCAGACCGGCAAGATCATCGCCCCCGAGCTGTACGTGGCCGTCGGCATCTCCGGCGCCATCCAGCACCTGACCGGCATCAAGGACGCCGGTACCATCGTCGCCATCAACAAGGATGCCGAGGCGCCGATCTTCGAGATCGCGGATATCGGACTGGTGGGGGATCTGTTCAAGTTGTTGCCGGAGTTGCAGGCGCAACTGTAAGACAGCAGAAGGGCCCTCGCGGGCCCTTCTTCATTCCAGCGCTCAGTGCTTTCTCAGAAACCAGACCTCGATGTCGGAGGGCAGCATCTTGAGAAAGGGAATCGCCAGCATCATTCCGGCAGTGATGAAAGCCGCTTTCATCGCCGAGATATCGTTCGAACAATGGATGCGCTCATACAGGCCATCGGCGGTCACCGATGGCAATGACATCCTGGATTCCAACTTGAAGCCATTTTTCTCGGCCAGTCGCTGCATGCTTGGTGTATCGAGATAATGGACATGTGGCGAGGGGAGGCCGAGTTGCCACAAGCGATCGAACGCGCCCCCCATACCGCAGCGGAGCATCATCTTCGACAGTCTGTACAGGAATCCCGTGCGCGATGGTGCATTCACCACGACATAGCCATCCGCCCCCAAATGGCTGTGGCAAGCGGCAAGTGTCGAGTCAATGTCCGGAATATGTTCGAGGACGTCATTGAAAACGATGACGTCGAACCTCTCGTCCTGCTGCAGCGCCGCCGGGAAAAAACCTTCCCGGACAGGCAGCCCGCGCTTCCTGGTCGCCGCCGCGACAATGGGATCGGGTTCGATGCCGAACGTACGGAAGGTTTGCTCGTTCGCCTGCAGGAACCAGCCATGCGCACAACCAACATCAAGCAGGCTGGGGCCGCCATCGGCCTTCAAATCATCCCAGTGCCGGAGTCCGCCAAGCCGCTGTGACAGCAGTCTGAAGTTCGTCTGCCGCAAGGGCGACAACCCATGCTCGCGCGCCTCTTCATCAATATCACCCGCCTGCTCCACGATCCGCGGCGACAAGGACGAGCCTTCATAGGAACAAGCCACGCATCGCAGATGCCACGACCGCAACCCGACCTGCAGCGCAGCCCCGCAGCATGGACATGCCGGGCCCATCAATTCCCCCTCCATGAGGTAATGCTCACTCCCAGGAGGATGATCGCCCCACCCACCAGCACCTGCCACCTCAGCGGTTCATTCAGGAACAGGCGCGCAAAGACGGGGACCAGCACAAAACCCAGACCGTAGAAAGGAAAGGCGAGCGAAAGTGGAACTCTCGCAAGCACCGCCAGCCAGGAAAGGGTCGCGACACCGTAGATTGCTATGGCCCCAATCAGGACCGGCGACAAGAATGTACGCGGGTCCATCAGGTTGACATTGACGGACGCATGCTTGAAAAGCACCTGCCCGAACGACAACAAGCCAACCGTCCCCAGAATCAGCAAAAGCGTCGAAGGGGTCAAAGCGCTATCTAGTCTGCTCACAGCTGAATCCTGAGGCGGTGGAATGAAAACCGGGCTGCCCAACGACCGGACCGCTTGCAGGTCGGCCCGGCAACAAGGGCGGTATGATAGCTTGTTCCCCGCCATCCCATCGCGGACCATGCCTGTGCCGGGCCGCGGCGCACGGTGACCCGACATGTGCCATTGGAAAGTGTAGAAAGATGCCCCTGACTAGGACGGAATCCGCGTCGACGCCGGAGTGGACTTCGGGAATAGCGGTCGTGATCCCCTGTTTCAGGGTAACGCGCCATATCAGGGAGGTCATCGCCGCCATCGGCCCCGAAATCGATCGCATCTACTGCGTGGATGACTGCTGCCCTGATGGCAGCGGCGATTTCATCGTTGCGTCCGTCGATGACCCACGGGTCCATGTACTCCGGAACACCACGAATCTCGGAGTGGGAGGCGCGGTGATGAACGGCTACCGACGTGCCGTCGAGGAAGGCGCCACCGTCATCGTCAAGGTGGATGGCGACGGCCAGATGGACCCGAAGCTGATCATGAGTTTCGCCCTCCCCATACTCGAAGGTGAAGCGGACTACACGAAAGGAAACAGGTTCTTCGATCTGAGCAAGATCCGGGACATGCCGCTGATCCGTCGCATCGGGAACCTTGGCTTGTCGTTCATGGCAAAAGCATCCACCGGATATTGGGATGTCTTCGATCCCACCAATGGCTATACCGCGATCCACTCTTCGGTCGCCGCAAGATTGCCGCTGGATTCCATAAGCACGCGCTACTTCTTTGAAACCGACATTCTCTTCCGTTTGAATACCCTGAGGGCGGTCGTCCTGGATATCCCCATGGACGCTCGCTATGGAGATGAGGTAAGCAACCTGAAGATCTCGAAGATCCTCGGGGAATTCCTCGTCAAGCACGTTCGCAACGCGTTCAAGAGAATCCTGTACAACTATTTTCTTCGCGACATGCCGATTGCCACGCTCGAACTGACGGCCTCCATGCTGTTGCTTGGCTTTGGCGTCATCTATGGCGGCCTGCATTGGTGGCATTCCGCCCAGGCGGGAGTGGGAACGCCCATAGGCACCATCATGATCGCGACCGTCTGCATCGTGGCGAGTCTGCAATTCTTGCTGGCTTTCCTTGCATACGACACATCGAATCTGCCCAAGCGTCCCATACACCTGCGCCTTTCCAGGTGGCGGGATGCCAGGCGAAACGGAGGCACATCGTGGAGCTGAGGCCAACAGAAACCAGTCCGATCATGCTGGCGAAGTACGAAGCGCTCTTCACGGAGTGTTTTCCCGGGGCCAGTCACCTGAATACCGCTTACCTCTCCTGGCTGTATCGCGACAATCCCGCGGGAACGGTGGTCGGATTCGATGCATGGGAGGGAGATGCGCTCGCGGCGCATTATGTCTGCGTGCCTGTCGATGCCGTACTCAATGGAAATCCCGCCAGACTGCTGTTGTCCCTCAATACCGCTACTGCACCCGCTTTCCAGGGAAAGGGTCTGTTCACGCGTTTGGCGGACGCCACCTATCAACATGCCGCGTCCCATGGCTTTGATGCCATTTATGGCGTGGCGAACGCCAATTCGACGCCCGGCTTCATCAGGAAGCTCGGCTTCGACCTACTGACCCCCTTGGACGCAAAGGTTGGTATCGGCCCTCTCCCGATGGTCGACGATACCGGCAGTCTTCGTCAGCAGGCGCTCTTTCATCGCCTGTGGCGGCGGGATGCGCTTTCCTGGCGCTTGGGCAGTCCGGCCCGGCCCTATCAGCTTGTCCGTTCCGGACAACGGATTGCGGCATGCACAGCCACCGGGCGGGCGGGTATCGCCGCCTGGGCGGAACCCATGCTGGAGGCGCCGCTGTCGGAGAGCCTGCCCTCGCCTCCCGCGCGCATCCATCTGCAACTTGGTCTGATTCCCGAAACGATGAAGGTGAAAGGCCTTCGCTGGTTCGACATCCCTGACCGATTTCGTGCCAGTCCGTTGAATCTCATCTTCAAACCACTGCAATCCGGCGTGTCGGCCCCCCCACGTGACGCCATCCTGTTCGGTCAGTTGGACTTCGATGCATTCTGACCTTCCCCTGGTCGTCGTCATGGCACATCCGGACGATGAGTTTGCGGTGTTTCCCTGGCTTGAAGCGGCATGTCGCGAACGCAGGAACGTTCATTGCTGCTGGCTCACCAATGGTGGTTGGGGCGGCCAGGACATCGACAGGAGGCGCGCGGAAAGCGCGGCGGTGCTGCGGACGATAGGCGTCCCGCCGGAAGCAATGCATTTCATCGGTGAACGCCTGGAGATTCCGGACGGAGAACTCCATCTCCGGCTCGAGCAGGTGGTACCCGCGCTCCGCGAACTGCTTGAAACATTGCCCGAGGCGATCGAAGTACTGGTTCCCGCATGGGAGGGTGGGCACCAGGATCACGATGCCACCCAACTCGCGGCGGCCGCTGCCTCTCACGGCGGGAAAGCCCGCCTCAGGCAGTTCTCGCTCTATCATGGCGCCGGCCTGTCCGGCCCTTGGTTCCGCGTTCTTGCGCCCCTGGCGGAGAACGGGCCATCGTCCGGCTTGCCGCTTGGACTCTTTTCTCGAATCAAGTGCATCTTCAGATGCACCCGATATCCTTCGCAGTGGAAGAGCTTTCTGGGATTGCTGCCCTTCTATGGCTTGAAAATGTTCGCTCGTCGCCCATTCGTTCTGCAAGACGTGAACTTTTCAAGAACGGCACAGAGACCCCATCAAGGCAAACTTCTCTACGAGCGCAGAACTGCCCTGACCTGGGAGGCATTCGCCGAGCAGACGAGTGCCTACCGCAGCCGCTGAGCAATGCTCAGGCATGCGAAGAACGTACCACCTCGACGATCCGCGCAGCGGCCTGACCATCTCCGTAGGGATTGTGGGCACGCGACATCGCCTCGTAGGCCTGTTCGTCATCCAACAGTCGGTTGGCCTCCTCGACGATACGGCGGCTGTCAGTCCCCACCAGTAGAACCGTACCCGCCTGGATCGCCTCTGGCCGCTCGGTGGTATCCCGCATCACCAGCACGGGCTTACCCAGAGACGGCGCTTCTTCCTGGACGCCGCCGGAATCGGTGATGATCACATGCGCGCGCGACATCAGATAGACGAATGGCAGGTAGTCCAACGGCTCGATCAGGTGTACGCCCGCCACCCCGCCAAGGATGCGATTAACCGGCCCTTGCACGTTCGGATTCAAATGCACCGGATAAACGACCTGGACGTCGCCGCGCGAGGCAATTTCCTTGAGCGCCTGGCATATCTGTTCAAATCCCTCGCCGAAGTTCTCGCGCCGATGACCCGTCACCAGCACCAGCCGCTTGTCCGGCGAGATAAACGGGAAACGCAGCGCTAGTTCCGAGCCCAGCCCAGCATCCGCTTCGATCTTGTTCACCACGGCCAGCAGGGCATCGATGACGGTATTACCGGTCACATGAATCGAGGCCTCGGCGATACCTTCAGCCAGCAGGTTGCGGCGGGACTCATCGGTCGGTGCGAAATGCAGGGTCGAAAGCGGGGCGGTCAACCGCCGGTTGGCTTCTTCCGGCCAAGGCGAGTAGACGTTCCCGGTTCTCAATCCGGCCTCGACGTGCGCCAGAGGCGTCCGATGATAGTAGGCAGCAAGCGACGTCGCCAGCGTGGTACTGGTGTCGCCATGGACCAGCACGAGATCAGGGGTGTGCCTTGCGATGACTTCCGACATGCCTGTCAGGACCCGCGCGGTCAAGTCCGCGAGATTCTGGCCGGGCTTCATGACATTGAGATCTTCATCAGGCACGATTCCAAACAGTTCAAGCACCTGGTCCAACATCTGCCGGTGCTGCGCGGTGGCCACCACAATCGTCTGAATCCCGTCCGCGGCGCGGAGCGCTTCCACGACCGGCGCCATCTTGATGGCTTCCGGTCTCGTACCAAACACAACCATTACCTTTTTCATTCGATTCACCAGGGAAAGCGTTCAGGGCATCGCGGGGGCCGACGAAGTCAGGCCCAATCCTGCGATCGATTTTAGGGTATGCAGATAGAGTTCGGGAACAAAATGAAACGGCGAGACTCCCCATCTGTGTGCGCTATCTGAAACCAAGAGCGCCGCGGGATAGTCGATCGCCCTGATGCCCTCGAAAGAGTCGATGAAGCCGTACATCCGCGCCAAATGGATGTTCGCCGCTTGAATCTCGGCCTGCTTGGGAAGCTCCGCGCCGCTCTCGTCATGCGTGGCCCAGAATACCCGGTTCAGGATGATTCGTTCTTCCCCTACTATCCGTACCAGACGCCTGAACCCTTCACGCCAGCATTTCATCCTCCTTGGATCTGTCGGTGACACCCGCTCCGCCCGTGGAGGAAGTTGAATCCCCGACCTGAGCAGTTCCGAGGATACCGTTATGAAACAGTTCCCGAACTCGGCCAGTTCAAAGCGTTCGTCAATGAGGTCCAGCAAAAGATAGTCGTATTCGGTTGATGCCAACGCCGTGACCGCGCTGCGCCGCAGATCGGCCGCGACCATTCTTCGCTGGAACTCGCTGGTGATGCCACCAAGGTCGGCCTCTGCCAGGCCGACATCGCAAGGATGACCGAACGCGCTCGCTATCGACGAGCGGGCAAGGTAATCGTAAGGCTTCATGTCGCCGACGAAGGCGTCCCTCGAGACACAACTCCCGAAGATGAAAATACGCTTGCCATCGTCTTCCACGGCTTTGAAGGCCAACTCCGCGGTGGCGGCCAGTTGGTCCAGGCCGTCCCGCATGAAGGCCACGATCCTGTCCACCGGCTGGTGTCCTTCGGCCCTGAAGTACGCCTGCCTGCTCGTGGTGTACCAACGCGTCCCGACCCGCTCGCCACGGCTGTAGGCATAGAACGCGTAGCTCGCCCCCGGGTAGTCGGCATCCACCGCGGGCGCGGCCGAAACGACGATGCCTCCGTGCGCAGGCACGACGTCAACACCAAGTGATGCCACGGGTGCCCGCACAGCATTGAAAGGAGCCTTCTCCGGCTTTCTGACCGCGATGACCTGCTCCGAGGCAGGGGACTCGAACAATCGGGCGGGCATGAAATCCCGATCGCACATTGCCCAGACCAACGCCTTGATCAAATCGGCGGGAGGAGTGGCAGGCCCTCTTCCCCAATTGCCGAAGAAGATGGCCTGGTGGCCATTGCCGGCCACGTACAGGTCCGATTCGACGGGTGCAAGTCCATGTCCTGCGATGAATGGCGCCGTATGGGTCCTTGCCTGCGAATCGCCGGCATTCTGGAGGTAGAGCATCCGCCTTGGTCCGGATGCTCCTTCAGAGGCAGTTACCGACGCACGAACACCCCTCTCCGCGAGTGATTGTGCCGACACGGCGTCCGCCCCCTTCTCATCGACAAGATCGGGAAACGCGACCTTCAGGTAAGCATCAAGAGCTGGTCTTGAATACTTGAAGAAATCCGTCTGCGGATTCCACACCAGCGTCGACGCCCTGTCACCCAGTCGCATGCCAAAGTTGAGTGCGGCAAAGCCCCCTCCTCCGCCTCCCACCAGGAGCAACTCCATGCCGAAGGAACCCGACAGATGCCTCAGGACATCCGTCAGCTCGTCCTGCAATCGCTGCCACTGATTGCCTGCATACCATCCCAGCGCCAGGTCCCGGGCCAGCGACAAGGTGGGATCCGCGACACAGATGCAAGGCTTCCCCAATTGCCTGGCCACCGAAAGGCCCGAGAAGAAAGGGGGTATCTTGTCGCTCCTTCCACTTACCGCGCCGGCAAAAAAGACCGGCAATACCCCATCTGGCTCGAAACTGGATTCCTCGCCGTGGACAATCAGCTCTATGGGGCAGCCGGATGTCTGGATGACATGAAGACCCGCCGAGTGCTTGCCCGCATCCACGAAGTCCTGCAGCGATAGCCAACTGCGAGGCTCATCCTTTGCCCATGGCCTATAGCTGGGCATCTGCAGGGAAGGCCGCATCGCGTCAGCTGTTCCGCTCATCAGTCTGATCTGCAGCGGCCATCCCGCTCAACCATGACCACCAGAACCCTGGGCTTGGTTTCCGTCATGCTCCAGTCGAAAAAGCCCAGTTCCGCCTCAACACCGTCCATCCTGGTTCGAGCCATTCGCGGGGCCACCTTGGACGTAATATCCGTGACGCCCGCATCGGCAGTCGAAATGCACCGCAAAGGCCATGCATCCGCATGCTTTGCTGCTTCGGCAGGGTTGTAGATGATGATCGCCTCGCTGCCTCCATGCAGGTTGCCCTTCACCGGGCTCACGCCATGGTGAGGCCCATAACCAAGCGCACGGAATGAGAAGTAGTCGCCGGCGTAGACAGGTACTCCCGGGAATTGTTCCTGGGCATTCGACACGGCAGCCTGGAACGCCCGGAATTCGCGCGCGCGATAGATGTCGCCCGCCCGTTCGGCGGGAAATGTGACCTGGTGGATCATCAATGCCGTCAACAGCACCATAGCCGCTGCGCGCCAGATCGTGGTGGATGCCAGCCAAGGTGATACAGCACGCGCGAGCACGACGCAGAATAGTACGGCAGCTGGCGCGTAATAGCGGACCTGGATCGGAATGCCAACATACTCATGCAGGGAAATGGTTCCGAACGTCAGGAACAACATCACCCACACCGCGGACAGGGATACGATGCCATCCACCGAGCAAACGAATCGAGAAACAGAACGATGCTGCCAGACCAGAAACAGGATCGACGCCAGGTAGATGGGAACCGCCGGCCACAATGCCTTGAACTGTCCATAGGCATAGTGGAACCGCTCCACCGGCGTGCTTCCCTGGTATGACATGAACTTCGCTGCCTCTTCGACGACGTTCATGTTCTTGGCAACGGTGAATCGGATCAGCGGATCACCAAAGATTCCATACGAAAGCAGCAGATCTCCCAGCAAGACGCAGACCGTTCCTCCAAGCCCCCAACCCAGATGTCTAGCGGCAAGTGGCAATGGCAGCCTGCGAATCGTCCACAGCGCGTAAACCGCGACGGGCAAGAAGAAAGCGAGTGCGGCTTCCTTCGTCACATAACACAATGCCGCGAAAGTGGAGGCAAGGAAAAGACTCCACCCGCCAGACGAAGGATTGGAGCGGACGCATTGGTACCAGCATGCAAACAGCAGCACCGCGGCCACGAACAGTATCGACAGCATATTGTCCGGCAGAACGGCACCAGCGAAGAAGAACAAGACCGGATTCACAACCACGAGAACGGAAGACAACAATGCCACGCGCTTGTCATAGATTTTCCCGGCCAGGAAATATACGGCCAGGGCAAGCGCTATGAAAACGACAACGAAGCCGAATGCCGCTCGCTGGGGCTCATTCCCGGAAAGTTCCAGCATGACGCGCAGCGGTACCGAAATCGTATACCGCGCAGCACCCAGCAATGCGTAGTATGGCGCCTGGCCGAAGCCGGCAGCGCCATTGATGTATGCCAAATCGTCAGAACCGAACAGGCCCGTGAAGTAGAACAGTGAGATCAGCGCGCCGCCGATGACCACCAGCAACAATGCATAGAAGTTGTCGGTCTGACCAGTGCTGTCTGCGGCGCGCATGCCTTACTGCTCCTTCGCCACGTCTTCCCATACGAAATAGATCGTACCTTGTGCCTGCGGGGGCAGCTTGAGCGCCGGTTCCTTGTTGATGTCTGCGGTCAAACGCCCCACCTTTGAATTCTGCGCGACGTACCGAATCGCTCCGTTCCGCTCAACGGGATCCTTTACACCGAGTCCGCGAGCCTTCAGATCAGCTGCCAACAAATCACCGATGGCGTCGTCGGCAACGTTGTACTCGACGATGACGACGTGGCGGAAACGTCCATCAGCAAGCGGTTCATCCCGCTTCGAGCGCAGGCGTGTTTCAAAGGTCGGCACGTAGCCGCCCATCAGGGTGAAGTCCGCTCCCGCAACCGGACTGGTCGCGGAGGGCGTACCCGCAGCGTCGGGAGCCGGCGTAGCGGCCTGGCTCTGTTCGGATTTTTTCTCGCCGCACGCGACCAGCACCAGGGCGGCCGCCGCGAACAACATGACGCGAAGTTTCATTTCAATCTCCTGAAAACATGATGGATGGAAGGATACCCGTTGGCCCTGAAACCGGACAGCCGGGCATCTATCGGTGCAACGAAATCAGTGCCACTTCTCGTCGAATGGTGGAATCAAAGCCACTCTGGCTGCGAACCCGCCTGGCTGCATTCGACGACAGCTGCTCGAACTGCGCCGGGTCCTGAGCTATCCGAAGGATCCCCTGCGCCATGGCGTTCCAGTCCTCTCCCGGCGCAAGGATCCCGCAAGTCTCGTCGACGAACTCGGGAATGGCGGTCACCGCATTGGTCACCGGAACCAGGCCCGAGGCCATTGCCTCGTCGCGGGACACGCCCTGAGAATCCATCCGGGTGGGAGAAAGGAAGAGACCGTACTGCTTGTGGAGTTCCGCGATCTCTCCCTGGCTCAGGAACCTGCGTTCGATGCGCACGTTCCTCATCTCGAGCAGGGGCTGGAGGATTTCATCGAACAATGCACCGTCCCCGAGTATGTGGAAGCTCATACGTTCGAAGATGGGATGTTTGCTCAACTCGACGATCGCATTGACCGAAAGATCATTCGCGTACTTGGCTGACGCGAACGGACGGATGCTCAGCACCTTGTATCGCTGTTCCGGATCCTTTTTCTCGTAAGAGAAGAGCTCTTCGTCGATATAGTTATGAATGATCTCGTAGCGGGACGCATCCAGCTTTATCCCGACGTCCTCCATCACCTCATTGGCGAAATACTGGGACACGAACACGAAACTCAGGAGCGGGCTGGTCTCGGAGAAAACATCTTTCCAGAGGTTCATGCGCAAATCACTCGCGACGATAGCCTTCTCGCGTTGATCTTCGGTCCTGTAATTGAATTCGCGCCGATGCCATGGCTGCACCTCGGCACCATGGATCCAGACGATGACCCTCACCTGGTCGACGAAGTCCCTGAGGACCGACCACATCGCATCGTCAAGGAAGTGTACGAGGACAGACTCCACCTCTCCGGAGTCAAGCAGGGATCGGAGCATCTCCTTGTCAGCATACCTGACATCCACGCCTTCGAACTCGTGGGACATGGCCTGCTTCTCCGACAGGCAGACCACGTCCACGTCCAATCCCAGATCACGATAGCCAACGACGCGTCGATGGACGAAACCGTTCCGGTAGAGATTGTCATAGGACGGATAGTGATTGGTAAGCACCAGCGCTTTCCGCCGGACCACCATCGCGCCGATGTCCGCCGGCAGGTGTTCCATGTAGAGGGCCCGGATCACGCCGTCTCCCGCTCCCTTCACACGCAGCCCGAATCGTACTGCTTCGGAGCCCGGCGGCACGGCCACCGTATGATTGCGTCCCACCGCCGCCATCTGCATCCCGGTTCGCCCGCCGTCCCTCCCCAGAAAGACCACTGCCAGTTCCATCGCGACGTTCGTACTCACGTCCAGGTTGAACCGGAGTTCCTCGTGAGACCACCAGTCAAGCGGGAGCGGCTGGGAATACAGATATAGATGCTTGTCGTGCGGCAGGGTCGAGGCTACCCGGATACCCGCTTCGGGCTCGAATTGAGCGGTCACGGCACCGTTGCCATGATCGCCGAACAGCTGGGCAAGTCGCTCGCCGTCAATGCGCGGGAGCGCGATATCCGGCTGAAACGCCGCCGCAGGAATCTCCTCGGCCTGCCGGAGTATCTCCGTCAGAGGTATACCCGCGTCTATCTCGGGCAGGCACACGACACCGGCCAGGTCGTTTGTCGAAGCCCCGCGAAGGTAATGGAACTCATCGACGGAAAGAGCTCGGCCTCGATAGATGCCTTGCTCGATGGAGTCGACGAAGCTCCTGAGATCACCCTCGACCATTTCGCTCGCGAGGATCGAGCAGCGGATATCCATGGTATCGAGATAGCTGTACTGCCGGCCTTCGTTGCTCAGCCCTACACCGGACTCCATCGATTCGAAATAGGTACCTTTTCCGATCGCCCTCGTGTCCGCGTATGCGATGGCCAGCATCATGTCGGTCAGGTAGTGCTCGCCATGCGAATCCGCAAGCGATATTCCCGCCAGCATGGCACCTGGCCACTTCCGCGCAGGAATCACCTTGTCGCAGGACTCATGGCCAAGTATGGAGATGTCGGAGGCACGTGGCAGGTCGCCGACACGGAGCCCACCGGAAACGACGAGCACCAGATGCTTCTCGGACCAGGATTGCCTGAGGAATGCGGTGTGCGCCTGCTTCACCTCGACTTGGGATGAAACTTTGGCCACCATCACGGCGAGCGGCCTCTCGACGGCAGGATGGTGTTCGCCGACCTTGGAAAGGACGTACTCGAGCCGATGCTGGTAGGTATGCTCCATCATGATCTTGCGCAGTCCAGAGAGGCGGAATCGCCTGTATGCGAGATCATCGTTCAAGAGCGGAGTCAGGCGCTTCAACATCTGTTCGCCGCTGTCGGTGGTGAACACGAGGTCGCCGAACATCAGCCTGAGGCCGAGGGAGAAATTGCTGATGGTGGCCGTATTGCAACCCAGCAGATCGAACACGCGACGCGCGAACATCGACTGGGACTGTTTCACGGAGTTCAGATTGATGTTGTAGCGATACCCCTTGTACGCCCGGTCAATCTCATCAAATGCCAATCCCCCCTTGATCAGGGGCTGGTAGCTTTCCGGGAATCTGTAAGCCGGGTCATCCTTGCCATGATTCCGGTCGTAGATATGTACTTCGGTTTCGTCCCGAAGCGCTTCGATGAATGTATCCAGGTCCCTCTGGCGCTCGGGAAATCTGGCGTAGTAGGCACCTGCGAAACAGAACGCGTCCTGCCTCTCATATTGCTCGACCGGATTGTGTGTCGCCGGCTGGCACGCGAACGGCAGCAGATAGACACGATCATGGCCGAGATTCGCTTTGTACCGTGAAATACAATCGATATCGGTCGTGAATACATGATCAAAGCGGCTTGCCGTGGCGATGAATCCCTCGAAATGGACGGGATCTTCCTTGTTCCAGAAGACGGTGGGGATTCTTCTGATCCGGCACCAGTCGATGACGCCCCTCAGCTCATCCGAGCAATGGCTTATCTTGCCCTTCCAGGCATCGTCCTTTCCGCGCCATGCGGATTCGATGAACAGAAGATCCGGAGAATGATCCTCCAGCTCTTCCTTCCAGTTCGATGGAGTCAGCTGGAGCACGTCGCAGCAGTGCCGATAGGACGAGTAGGTGAACTCGTCCATCACCACGGCCATTCGTATTTCCGACAATGTCTTTGGCAGGGATGGCAACCGCGCCGTACGCACGTTGGCGTCCAAGCCGTTCGTGGCCATCGATTGAGCACCTGCGGATGGGCCACCCGCGGTCCCTGGTTCCCTTTGCAGGGAATCACTCTCCAGATAGCCCAATGCCTCCGAGCGGAGTGCTCCAATCGGCGATCTGTAACCGACATCAACAACTTGATGGGGAGGCGAGCCGGCGCGCCTGGCGCGTGCCTCCCGCATCAGGCGCAGTAGCGTACCCGGCAACTTGACCGCCTTGGATGGCGAGGTGGCCGCGCGCAACAGGCTGTTGCCAAGCTGCAGCGAAAGCGAGTTCGCCAGCACCTCCTGCGCTTCGAGTGCATGGATCGCGCGTCCCAGCGCCGAAGACAACCGGCCGATGGCCTGCTCTCCAGCAACCTTCTGCTTGATGGCTCCATCCAGCTTTTGCGTGAGCCCGGCGAGGGTCGCCTTCGCGGTTTCCAGTTGCTTGTTCTGCGCGATGGAAACATTCCTTGCATCCGCGAGTTCCCGCGAATCGGCATCCAGGCGCATCTGGAGTTCCGATACCCTTGATTGGCTTTCCAACAGTTGTTCGTTCAGACCCTGCAGGCTTCTCGCGTGGGTCTCGAAGTGAGTCGCAACCCGCTCCATCCATGCGTCATTTTGCCTGGTCAGCCCCAACGCCTGTTGTTCCAGCAGCGAATGGAACGAATCGGCCACCTCGGTGATCGCCGTCATGAACTCCTTACGCGCGTCCGCCGCATCAGCCGTGAGGCCCCGCAGCTCATCCCTTAGCTCATTCTCACTAGCCATTTGCAGATCTTTCAGTTCCTTTACGACATCCGCTCTTTGAGCATCGAAATGCTGCCTGCTTTCCCGGTTCAGGCGTTCCGAATACCTGTCGGACCTCCTGATTTCGCCCTGCAGTCTCCTGGTTTCTCGTTGCAGCAAGATGATCTCTTCGAAACCATGCTCCGTCAGGCTCTGTTTCTCTTGCTCCGTCCGTGCAGGAAGGAACAGATAGGTATCCGTTGCGTTGTAGCAGGCCGTTGCCAGATACCCTACATCCGCCATGAAAGTGGAAATGGCCATGCGCTGGGCAGCCGTCGCAGCCTCGCAGACCACCCATGGCCGGTCCCTGAGCAAAGTTTCCCGGGCTCCCTGCAGGACATCCAGGTCCATTCCCTCGACATCAACTTTGATGAGGGCGACTTTCTCATCGAGATTCAGTTCGTCAATCGCGACGATGTCGATCTCGCCATCCGAGCCAAGGGCCAGGCTGGTGCCACCGATATTGGCCGGATCGAATGACGCAATGCTGGCTTTCGCACTGGTTCTGCCAAGTCCCGACTTCCTTGTGTTCACCAGGTGCTGTACGTCGTTGAGGGCGACGTTCTTCCTCAGAAGACTGAACGTGGCATCGACCGGTTCAAAAGCCAGAACGCGACAACCCGCGAATTTCGCGAAGAATATGGAATGATTCCCGATGTTCGCGCCGGCGTCCACGACCAGGTCACCCGGCGAAAGGAATGCCGCCAGGGAAAGCAGCATCTCCTCCTCGTAGAAGGCTTTGCGTTCGATGATCGACTTGGCGATGTGGTCATCCAGACTGGAAAAGACGAACTCGATTTCCCTTCCATCGTGGACAAACTTGAAATAGCCGTCGTTCATGGCTTCACTCCCCGACCGGCCTGGTTCGGCATATGTTCCCCCTCCCACTGTCGCTCAAGTGCGCCAGAAGCCAACCGGGTCGATGGTAATCGCGTTCTTCCCGGGACGTAGCCCACGGAACGTCGTGTGAGGTACCAGCATCACCGCGACATCGGCTCCTGTCAGAGCATCATCGACCTTCCCGAAGGCCAGATTGCCCACCGGTTCTCCCGAGTGCGTGAGTGCGTCGATGTAGGGATCGACACCAATCACCTGGCCCGGGAAGCGATCGGCCAGTTCCCGTGCAATGGTAAGTGCCGGGCTCTCCCTGAAATCATCCACGTCCGCCTTGTAGGTCAAACCGAGACACACGATTGTCCCCGTGGAACGGCCCTTCATGGCATCCACAACCTGCTGGATTACGTAGGATGGCTTCGCATCGTTCACTTCGCGCGCAGTACGAATGATGCGCGACTGCTCCGGTGCTCCGGCAACGATGAACCAGGGATCGACCGCAATGCAGTGTCCTCCCACCCCTGGTCCGGGATTCAGGATATTGACCCGCGGATGATGATTGGCCAGTTGGATGACTTTCCATACGTCCAGCCCCATCTGCCCGCAGATCATCGACAGTTCGTTGGCGAACGCGATGTTGACGTCGCGGAAGGAATTCTCGGTCAGCTTGCAGAGTTCTGCGGTCCGATCGTCACTGGGCAGGCAATCGCCCTTGACGAAGCTTGAATAGAGCAAGGTCGCCTTCTTTGTGCAGGCCGCCGTCATGCCGCCGATGATCCTGTCGTTCTCGACCAGCTCAACGAGCATCCGACCGGGAATGATCCGTTCCGGACAGTAGGCGAGATGCACATCCGGAGGAGCTTGCCCATCCCCGGGAAACACCAGGTCCGGACGCATCTCGGCGAGAAGCTGCGCGATCCGGCGCGTGGTTCCCACAGGCGAAGTGGACTCCAGCACAATGAGGTCGCCCTTCTTCAGTACCGGGCCAACGGAGCGTGCCGCAGCCTCCACATACGTGGTATCCGGTACGTGGCTGGCGTGGTCCACCGGTGTGGGCACGGCGATGATGAAACTGTCCGCAGGCTCGGGGACATTCGTTGCGCGCAGCCTGCCGCTGGTCACGCAGCGGTGGACCAGTTCGGAAAGCCCTGTTTCCTCGATGTGCGGAGATCCCGCGTTGACGGCATCGACAGCCCGTTGAGAAACATCTATGCCAATTACCGAATGACCCGCCGATGCGAACATGGCGGCCGTCGGCAAGCCGATATATCCCAGTCCGATGACGGAGATGACACCGAGCTCCCCGTTGTTTTCTCTCGCGTCGTTCTCGGCTTTATTGATCATGCTCATGCTCCGTGCATGTATTGCTGGGGGTCTTCAGCTCGTGGCGCCCTGGCGTGCATGCACTGCAACTGGGCGACCAGTCTATGCGCCACCGACTTCCAAGAATATTCATCTATTTTCGCTTTCTCCCGCATCGCCATTAACTCGTCGCCCCTTTCTTTGTCGTACTCGCCGAGGAAATCCAGAATGGCCTGGCGGTTGTTCGGAAGGCTCCAGCCGGAGCCCGTCTGCACGACTATTTTCCCGGATTCGTCCTCTCCTGATCCCCCGATATGGAGGATCGGCCGGCATGCTCCCAGATACTCGAACAGTTTACCCGGAACTTGTATGGGATCGGTATTCGCGAGGTTTACCAGCAAATCGCACTCGCGCTGTGCCCGGACCGCCGTGGCATGCGGAACGAAACCCAGAAGACGTATCGAGGCCGGGTGCCGGCGCGCAGCTTCGATCAAGTCAGCCGGGGGATTGATGCTGGCTACGCTCAATCGCGCCCCATTTGCGCGCACCACCGCGGAGACAAGCTCATCCGGCGTACGGAAACTGTAGAAACTTCCCGTATAGAACAACTCCAGCCTGTTCCTGTCGAACATGACCGCCCTGTTTTCAGGCGAGCCGGCTTGATCTCCGGCATGTCCTTGCGTGGCAATCATGAACTTCTCCGGGGCCACGCCATGTCTCCGGACGAGCGTGTCCCGCGCCCCCGCGGCGGTGACGGTAATCAAATCTGCTTGCGTGCATACCGTTCTCTCAAGCGCCTCGGCGCGCTTCCTCCATCGCGCAGGCGTGTATGGCGAAAGCACCGGGTCGCCCAAATCCGCGACCCATCGATATCCACGGCGTGCAGCGAGCATTCCGAGTGGAAGTGAATTCGCGGGCTCGTGGGACGTCACGACGAAATCGGGCTCGAATCTGGCCAGCAACCGCAACAACTTCCATCGCGCCCACGGCCACCATTCGGCGCGGACGTCAGGGTACATCCAGAGCCCGGCGATCGCCCGCGGCAAATCCGCCAGGCTCCCGCCGATCGGCAGCTCCAGTCCGCAGCGTCTGGCCAAACCAGCCAATACGGGACCGGTACGAAAAATCTGCCCTAGAAAACGCCGCAGCTTGCCTTTCCAGTTCAGTGCGGCGGGCTGCGGGATCGCTGCTCCTGGCACCGCGGGCGGATCAACGCTGGCTATCTCAGGGGTCCGGTTCACGCGATGGCGGCGTATCCGCCATGTACGCCATGCGGAGAACGGACCCGGCCATACGCGGTGCACATGTACGCCAGCATGCGGAACGGGCAATCCCCCTGTGCCATATCCTTCGATATCAGGAGCGAGTACGTGGACTTCGTGTCCCGCTGCCGCGAGCTCGTTGACCAGGTATGCCCATCTAAGCGACTGCGGCGAGGGAATCGGCGGAAAGTCGTAGGCGACAAGAAGGAAGCGCATATGCGGAAATCAGGCAGATGCCTCTTCCACCTTGGCGTGCAGAACCTTCTCGTACTCGCGCAAGGTGGTTCGAATGTCGCCAAAGTACTGGATCTTGCCTCGCTCAAGCAGCAATCCCTTGTTGCATACTTCTTTCATGAGCTGGAAATTGTGGCTCGCGAGAACAACCACCTTCGCACCATCCACCCGCCCCAGCATCCGGTCCTTTGCTTTCGTGATGAACGCGGCATCTCCCGCACCAATCCACTCGTCCATGACCATGATGTCGTGCTGGACCGCGGTGGCGATTGCGAAACCCAGACGCATCCGCTGTCCGGACGAGAGGGTCTTGAGTCTGTCATTGGCCTTGTCTGCAAGTTCGGCGAACTCGAGTACCGGAACGACCAGATCCATCAACTGGGAGGTGCGCATCCCCATCGCCGTTCCGCGCAGATAAATGTTCTCCTTGAGTGTGGCCTCATTGTTGAACCCCAGCGAGATGTTGAGCAATGCCTGCCGGCTTCCGGTCATATCCAGCCAACCTCGCGTCGGCTGATAGGCACCCGCCAGGATGCGCAGAAGCGTCGATTTTCCCGCGCCATTGCGGCCCACGATTCCGATGCGATCACCTTCCTGTGCTTCGAAGTTGATGTCGTCGAGGATGGTCCTGAACTCCCTTTGCGGACGCTCGAACGCAGCTCGAACGAGCATCGACAGCCAGGAGCCCGGGGAACTGTCCTTCTGTCTGAAAACAGGAAGTTCCAGCGAAACATGGCGGGCAGCGAGAAAAGCCATCGGAGCCTTCACATCCATAGGGGAACGAAGCGCGCGTAGCGGCGATATAGATATCCGGTGATCAACACCCCGCCCACCGTGAGGCCCGCCACGTAGAACAATGTCGTCGTTTCCAGGGATTCGCCCAGCATGGGCGCCCTGACCAGCTCAATCAGGTGATACAGCGGATTGATGCGCATGAAGACTCCATGGACGGTACCCGGTGGTGCCGCGCTAGCACTCCAGAGGATCGGCGTGAGGATGAAGCCAAAGATGAAAACGCTGGTCATCAACTCGTGAATATCAGGGAATCTCGCGCCCAGCAGTGCGATGGCAATGCCCATCCACAGCGCGTTCGCAATCAATACCAGGAGGGCCGGCAGCGAGATCGCGAGACCCCACGGGTCCAGCTGCGGGGATACGGCAAGGGCGATGATGAGTACGGGTGCCGCTACCGACAGATAGAACAGGCCCTTGGCCACGACCCTGAAGACAAAGTCCGTCAATCGCGCGTGTCCATCCAGTATGAAGCTGGAGTTCGCGGGCAGGACAAGGGACGATTCGGTGATGATCGTCATCAGGAATCGAAACAGCAGGTATCCCACACCCAGATGCGGAATGAATGCGACAGGCGAAAGCCCCTGCAGCTTGGCGAAGTAATACCCCACACCCAAGACATAGATCAGCGGAGGAATCAGCAGCCAGACAAGACCCAATCGCGAACGCCGATACTTCGTCACGATGTCCAGCCAGGTGGAATAGGCCCAGAATTCGGGCTCTCGCAGGCTGCCAAGCGCGTCCCTGGCAAGCGAGCTCAAAGCCCGGCCCCCAGACTGTCCCGCAGATCATCGATCGCTTCGATCCCAACGCTCAACCGTACCAGCCCATCGGAAATACCGAGCGCCGCTCGGCGATCCGGGGGAATCGAGGCGTGGGTCATGACGGCCGGATGGTTGACAAGGCTCTCAACGCCACCCAGCGATTCCGCGAGGGTGAACAGGCCGCTGTTCTCGCACAAATTGCGCGCAGCTTCGAAGCCGCCTTTCAGGACAATGGAGATGATGCCGCCGTAGCCCTGCATCTGGCGCGAGGCCAGGGCGTGGTGCGGGTGATTCTTGAGGCCGGGATAGATGACTTTCTCGATCGCCGGTTGTGCTTGCAGCCATTCGGCCAGTGCCATCGCGTTCTCGCAGTGTGCTTTCATGCGCAAGTGCAGTGTCTTCAGGCCACGCAGGGCGAGGAAGCTGTCGAAGGGTCCCTGCACCGCGCCGATCGAGTTCTGCAGGAATGCCATCTGTTCGGCGAGTTCGGTGTTGCCGCCGACCACGACCATGCCGCCGACCATGTCCGAGTGTCCATTGAGGTACTTGGTCGCCGAATGCATGACGATGTCGGCGCCCAGCGCCAGCGGGCGCTGCAGGATCGGCGAGGCGAAGGTGTTGTCCACCACCACGATCAATCCGCGCTTGCGGGCGGCTTCGGCGATCGTGTGGATGTCGACGATCTTGAGCATCGGGTTGGTCGGCGTTTCGATCCAGACCATCCGGGTATTGGAGCGAATGGCGGCTTCGAACGCGGCCGGGTCGGTCAGGTCGACGAAGCTGAATTCCAAACCGGCGCTGCGCTTGCGTACCCGCTCGAACAGGCGATAGCTGCCACCGTAGATATCATCCATCGCGATGACGTGGCTACCACTGTCGAGCAGTTCCAGCACCGTGGAAGTGGCCGCCATGCCCGAGGCGAAAGCGAATCCGCGACTGCCGCCTTCCAGCGTGGCAACGCAGCGCTCGTAGGCGAAGCGGGTGGGGTTGTGCGTGCGCGAATACTCGAAGCCCTGATGGACGCCCGGACTGGCCTGGGCGTAGGTCGAGGTGGCATAGATGGGCGGCATGACCGCACCGGTGCTCGGGTCGGGCGCCTGGCCGCCATGGATGGCCAGGGTGGCGAGGGCGAGCGACGCTTCGCCCGCCTCGTCTTGGGGCTTGGGGTCCGACATGACAAGTCCTTTGGATTTGACCGCGAATTTTAACATTCGCGGCTTAACGTAATGTCCTTTTTACGCCTTTCTCCGCCCGCTCGGTGGGCCTGGGCCTATTGGGCCCGCCGCCTCAGGTAGTTCAGGAGGTCGATCCGGGTGATCAGCCCCAGGAAGGCCTCGCCGTCGGTGATGATGGCGACCTGGCCGCGGTCGAATACCGGCAGCAGGGCCTCGATGGGGGAGCGGACGTCCAGTCGATCCAGCTTGCTGACCATGGCGGTCGATACCGGGTCGCGGAACCGGGCCTCATCCCCGTAGACGTGAAGGAGCACGTCGCTTTCGTCGACGATGCCGACCAGCTTGTCGCCTTCCATGACCGGCAGCTGGGACACGTCGTACAGCTTCATCCGCTGGTAGGCGGTGGTCAGCAGGTCGGTCGGGCTGACGACCACGGTGTCCCGCTGACTGTAGGGCCGCAGGATCAGGTCGCGCAGGTCGCCATACTGGGGACGTTCGATGAAGCCGTTGTCCAGCATCCAGTAGTCGTTGTACATCTTGGACAGGTACTTGTTGCCGGTATCCGGCACCAGGACCACGACGCGCTTGGGCGTGGTCTGCTCGTGGCAATACTTCAGTGCCGCGGCCAGCAGCGTGCCGGTGGAGGATCCGCCGAGGATGCCCTCCTTCGCCAGCAGCTCGCGCGCGGTCAGGAAACTCTCCCGATCACTGATCGAATAGGCCTTCTTCACCCGGCTGAAATCAGAAATCTGTGGCAGGAAGTCCTCGCCGATGCCTTCCACCAGCCAGGTGCCGGATTTCTCGCTGAGGGTGCCTTCGTTGATGTACTGGGTCAGGATGGACCCGACCGGGTCGGCCAGCACCATTTCGACCCCCGGGGCACCCTTGGCGAACGCGCGCGACAGGCCGGTCATGGTGCCGGAGCTGCCGCAGCCGAACACGATCGCGTCCAGCTTTCCGTCCATCTGGGCCAGGATTTCCGGGCCGGTGCCGAATTCGTGCGCGGCCGGATTGTCGGGGTTGCCGAACTGGTTGATGAAGTAGGCGCCCGGCGTCTCGCTGGCGATGCGGGCGGCCAGGTCCTGGTAGTACTCAGGATGTCCCTTGGCCACATCCGAACGGGTCAGCACCACTTCGGCGCCCATCGCCTTGAGATTGAAGATCTTTTCCCGGCTCATCTTGTCCGGGACGACGAGGATCAGCTTGTAGCCCTTCTGCTGGGCGACCAGCGCCAGGCCGATGCCGGTGTTGCCTGCGGTGCCCTCGACCAGCGTCGCCCCGGGCTTCAGATCGCCGCGCTTCTCGGCGGCCTCGATCATCGACAGGCCGATGCGATCCTTGATGGATCCGCCGGGATTGGCGCTTTCCAGCTTGAGGAACACCTCGCAGACGCCGGTATCGAGGCGTTGGGCCTTGATCATCGGCGTATTGCCGATCAGCTGGAGAACGGAAGATTGGATCGCCATTGCGGACTCGCGCTCACGGATCGTGATGGAGCCCGGATTATCGCATCGAGTGACGCGGGCGGCGACGGCCGACGAGGAGGCCGCCGCCGCCCGCGACGATGGAGCGGGTCGTGGTCAGTGCGGCTTCGCGTCGTAGATGCGGATCAGCCGTTCCTTGGTCGCGAGCTTCTCGCGCTTCATCTGTCCCAACAGGTTGTCGTCGATGGGCAGCACGCCCAGCTCGGCATCGGTGACCTTCTTGTCCAGTTCGCGATGGCGCTGGTACAGCTGCTTGAATTCCGGGTCGGTCTTGATCAGTGCGTCGATTTCAGTCTGCGGTTGACCTTCGAACATGGGGAGTACCTCCTTCAGCGGAAAAACGAACGCCCCGGCCTGGGCAGGCTCGGGGCGTTGGCTTGGGAGCGGAACGTCGAAGCGGGATGGCGGGCGCCTCCACCGGGAACACCCGCACGGACCTGGCCGTCGGGGGCGTTCTCCTCTGGGGCTTTGAACAACGTCATCGGCTCGACTCTCCGGTGAGCCAAGCGACGGGGGTCGCTTGGGTATATGACCCTACTCCTCGTCCCCGTACCCGACAAGCCCCTTCACAAGCCCTTGATCCGACAAGGCAAGAACGGCAAACGGAGCGTTCAGGCCGGACGCCCGAAACACCCCGTTCTTCGTGTATCCAACTGTTTTCAAAGGACTAATTACTGCGTAATCACCACGTCCACGGCCTTGGCGCTGGTGCCGTTGCCCTTGCCTGCCGCCTGGATGCGCGCCTTGGGCACGCCGGCGGCGATCAGGGCGTCGCGCATGGCCTCGGCGCGGCGCTGGCCGTTGGTCTGCTTGTCGCCGAAGCCTTCGATGCGGGCCTTGGCCTTCGGGCTGGCCTGCAGATACGCGGCCAGCGCGCTGGCGCTGGACTGTCCTGAAGCCGACAACCTGGCCGAGCCGCTGGCGTAGGTGCTGGCCGGCAGGGTGAAAACCTCCCCGCGCGCCTCGAACTTCGAAGCAGGCAGCTTGGCGCCGGACACCAGTTCGGCTTCTTCGCGCGCCAACCGCGCTTCCTTCTGGCGGGCGGCGCTGAGCTTGGCGCTCTGCTGGCCCGCCACACTGGTCAGAGCCAGTTCGGCGTCCTGGCGGGCCAGGGTTTCGGCCTCGGCCGCCTGGCGCAGGCGCTCGCTCTCCTCAGCCTGGATCTGGGCCTGGATGCGCAGGCGCTCGGCTTCCTGGCGGGCGCGCTCGGCTTCGCGGCGGCTGGCTTCCACCAGCAGTTCGCTGCGGGTACGGTCCAGCCGCGCGAGCTCGCGCTGCGCGGCCTGGGTACGGACCGCGATCTCGGCGATCTCCACCCGGCGTTCGGCCACGTACTGGGCCCGCTCGCGGACGCTGCGGCGCGCCTCGGCCAGTTCGTTGATGGCCTGCTGGGCCTGCAGGCGTTCGAATGCCGCCAGTTCCATGAATTCCGGATTGGCCTGCAGCGCGCTCAGGCGCTGGCCGAGCTGGGCGATGGCGGGGTTGTCCGCCGCGAACACCGAAGCGGCCGCGGACAGGCCCAGCAGCAGGGCCGGCAGGATGCGAAGGGATGGCGTGGTCCGGCTCATTGGCCGCCCTCCATGCCGAGCTTGCGCTGCAGATCGGCGATTTCGGCGCGACGGTGCTGGAGGTCGGCGTTCGCCACCGCTTCCAGGCTCAGCGCGCGGGCGACGTCGGCGTCGGCCGCGGCCCGGATGGCCAGATCCAGGGCGAGTTTCTTGTCGCGGCTGCTTTGCGCCATCTGGGCCTGCGCCAGCAACTGCCGGGCCGTCGCCATGCGGTCGGGGGCGTACTGATCGGCGTCGGCCTGGTCGGCGCGTTCCACCGCCTGCCGCGCCGTTTCCAGCTCCGGCGTGGTCGCCGACTGCGCCATGACGGGTGAAACAAGGCAGGCCGCTATTGTGAGTGCGGCCACCATCACATACAGGGGCAAGCGGATTTGTGCGAAGCTACGAATCATCTGGGTGCCGTGACGTATCAGGGGATCGCGCGGCCATTGTCGGAAGCCTGCGCCCCCGTTGCAACGGTGGGCCGCCACAAAATGGGGATGCTCGCACATGGACATCGGCTACTTCCTGAAGCTGATGACCGAAAAAAACGCCTCGGACATGTTCCTGACCACCGGGGCGCCGGTCTACATCAAGATTGAAGGCAAGCTTTATCCGCTGGGCAATACCGGCCTGCCGCCCGGCATGGTCAAGAAAATCGCCTATTCGCTGATGGACGAGGGCCAGGTGCCGGCGTTCGAGCGCGAGCTGGAACTGAACATGGCCATCGCCCTGCAGGACGCCGGCCGCTTCCGCGTCAACGTGTTCAAGCAGCGCGGCGAGGTGGGCATGGTGATCCGCGCGATCCGCAGCGTGATCCCGTCCATCGAGGACCTGCACCTGCCGCCGGTGCTGAAGGACATCATCATGACCCCGCGTGGCCTGGTGCTGATCGTGGGCTCCACCGGCTCGGGCAAGTCCACCACCCTGGCCTCGATGATCGATCACCGCAACAGCAGCACCACCGGGCACATCCTCACCATCGAGGATCCCATCGAATACCTGCACAGGCACAAGCAGTCGATCGTCAACCAGCGCGAGGTCGGCCTGGACACCCATGCCTTCCACAACGCGCTGAAGAACGCGATGCGCGAAGCGCCTGACGTGATCCTGATCGGCGAGATACTGGACGCGACCACGATGGAGGCGGCCATCGCCTTCGCCGAGACCGGCCACTTGTGCCTGGCGACCCTGCACTCCAACAACGCCGACCAGACCATCGAGCGCATCCTCAACTTCTTCCCTGAAAGCGCCCACAAGAACGTGCTGATGAACCTGGCGCTGAACCTGCGCGCGGTGGTGTCGCAGCGGCTGGTCAAGGGCGCCGACGGGCGTCGCCTGCCGGCGGCCGAAGTCTTGATCAACACGCCGATGATTCGCGATCTGCTGCGTCGCGGCCAGGTCCACGAGATCAAGCAGGCGATGGAGGAGTCACTGGAAGAAGGCATGGAAACCTTCGATCAATGTCTGTTCCGGATGGTCAAGGAAGGCCAGATCGAGCAGGAGGAAGCGCTTCGCGCGGCCGATTCCCGCGACGGTCTGGCACTCAAGTTCCGCCTGTCCGAAGGCAGCCAGGGCGAACACGACCCCTATGCCGATTACGAGGCTTCGGGTTCGGGCGCCTCCTCCCCGCGCATCACCCACGGTTTCGGCGGCTGACCTCCGTCCCGGTGCTGGCGGGGGCATCAAACGCCCCGCCGCTTCAGGGCTGCGCGTCTGGCTGCTTTTCCGGACGCGCCTGATCGAATGCGGGCAACGCGAGGCAGGCCTGCTCGATCCGGGTCAGGGTCGGGAACGCGTCCATCTCCACGCCGAAACGGCGCGCATTGAAGATCTGCGGGACCAGGCAGCAATCCGCCATGCCCGGCGTCTGTCCGTGGCAGTAGACGCCGGTCGCGGCATCCCCGGACAGCAGGGTTTCCATCGCGGTGAATCCTTCGACGATCCAGTGTTTGATCCAGTCGTCGCGCTCGGCGTGCGGCACGTGCCAGGTGTTTTCGAAGTACTGCAGCACGCGGAGGTTGTTGAGCGGGTGGATGTCACTGGTGACCATCTGCGCCAGCGCGCGCACCCGTGCGCGATCGCGCGCGGTCATCGGCAGCAGCCGCGGGGAAGGCCAGGCTTCGTCCAGATACTCCAGGACCGCCAATGATTGCCGGATCACGCGGGTACCGTGCAGCAGCGTGGGAACCAGATGCTGGGGATTCCTGGCGACGTAGTCCGGGTGATGCTGTTGTCCGCCGTCGCGGACCAGGTGCACAGGGATCGTTTCGTAGGCAAGGCCCTTGAGGTTCAGGCCGATGCGGACGCGGTAGGCCGCACTGGAGCGCCAGTACGAATAGAGCTTCAGTTGCTCAGCCACGGCGGAAACTCCGTTCCGCATCATTGCGCCTTCCCTGTTGCCGAACGCCCATGAGCCCCCCTACGCGACAGTCTGGTCCATTTGCGCCCGCAGGCCCGCTCAAGGCAAGGACTGGGGCTCAATCCGTTGTTCGATCGCACCAAAAATGGAATCGCCGTCACTATTCAGCATCTCGATGCGAACGACGTCACCGAACTTCATGAACGGAGTGCTCGGCTTGCCGTCGCGCAGGGTTTCCACCGTGCGCCGCTCGGCGAAGCAGGAAGCCCCCTTGGAAGTGTCCTCGTTGGCGATGGTGCCGGACCCGACCAGGGTTCCCGCCGAAAGCGGGCGCGTCTTGGCGGCATGGGCAACCAGCTGGGCGAAATCGAACTGCATGTCCACGCCGGCCTCGGGAGCGCCGAACCACTCGCCATTGATATGCGTCAGCAGCGGGAGATGCACCTTGTTGCCGCGCCACACATCACCGAGTTCGTCCGGCGTGACGAATACCGGCGACAGCGCCGAACGCGGCTTCGACTGCAGGAAACCGAAGCCCTTGGCCAGTTCCGGCGGGATCAGGTTGCGCAGCGACACATCGTTGACCAGGCCGATCAGCTGGATGTGGCCAGCCGCCTGTTCCGGGGTGACCGCCATCGGCACATCGTCGGTGACCACCAGGATTTCCGCTTCCAGATCGATGCCGTAGTCCTCGCTCACCACGCGGACCGGATCACGCGGGCCATGGAAGCCGGCGCTGGTGGCCTGGTACATCAGCGGATCGGTGTAGAAGCTTTCCGGCACTTCGGCGTTGCGGGCCCGACGGACGCGTTCGACATGCGGCAGGTAGGCGCTGCCGTCGACGAATTCGTAGGCACGCGGCAGCGGCGCGGCCAGCGCCTTGTGATCGAGATCGAAGACACCGTCGGCGTCGCCCTGGTTGAGCGATTCGGACAGGGCATTGAGGCGCGGGGCCACGTTGGACCAGTCTTCGAGCGCCTGCTGCAGGGTCGTCGCGATGCCGGTGGCGCGAACCGCCCGGCTCAGATCGCGGGATACCACCACCAGCGTGCCGTCGCGGCCGCCTTCCTTCAAAGAACCGAGTTTCATCGCTCTGCGGACCTCTGCTGATTATGGTTTCAATTGTAACTACCTGCGCGCCGCGGTGTCAGTCGCCCTGGAAGCCATCCGCGCGGAATGTCAGCACCAGCGTATCGCGATGCCCGGCCCCGTCGGCGACCGGCTGGATCGGTGTGGATTCGTGGATGACCCGGACGTCGTCCAGGAACATCAGCGACCAGGGCGCCTCCAGGGTGAATCGCTGGCCGTCCGGCCCCGCGGCTTCGAAGACCCGGGTCTCACCCCCCTTGATTCCGACGCGATCCACCAGCATCACCGCCACGAAATCCACGCCATCCCGATGCGCCCCTTCAGGCGTGGGACGACCGATGCCATCGGTGGTGTCGATGCGGAACTGATGGGCCTCGATGTACCAGGCGCGCTCGCCCTTCAGCTCCGAACAGGTGCGACCGAGCGTCAGCAGCAAGTGCCGCCACAAGGGGTGGCCGGCGGTTTCCGGACGCATCGGCTCGAACCAGCGCCGCATGCCGCCATGCAGGGCGTTGTAATCCATCGACTGCCAATGGGCGCGATGCGGCGCCATGCGCAGATCTTCACCATCGGCGATGAAGCAGGAATGCCGGCGTCGACGGTAGCGCCCGCCATCCTTCAGATAGGCATCGACCGCCAGATGCTCCCAGTCCGGCCTGAACGCGTCCAGGGCCGATATGGGAAATCCGCAGATATTCCCGACGCTGGCGGGCTCGAGCACGGCATAACCGCGCCGGCGCATCTGCGGCAGCAGCTCCGCGGCAGTGGTGAAGGGCGGCAGGAACGTCGCGACCATCTCGTGGCCCTCGGCAAAAGCAAAAACCCGCGCGAGGCGGGCTTTTGCTGGGTTCCGGCCATCGGGACGATGCCCGTGGCCGGTTCTTCAAGTTGGCAGCCCCGGATGGATTCGAACCACCGAATGCCTGAGTCAGAGTCAGGTGCCTTACCGCTTGGCGACGGGGCTGTAAAACCTGTGGTGCGTAGTTTAGCGCTTCGAGAACTGGGTTGCACGACGTGCTTTGTGCAGACCGACCTTCTTGCGTTCGACTTCGCGGGCGTCGCGGGTCACGAAGCCGGCCTTGCGCAGCTCGGTCTTCAGGGTTTCGTCATATTCCACCAGCGCGCGCGCGATGCCCAGGCGGATGGCGCCGGCCTGACCGGTGGTGCCGCCGCCGGTGGCGGTGGCGACGATGTCGAAATTCTCGGTGTTCTTGGTCAGCTCGAGCGGCTGGCGCACGATCATCCGGGCCGTCTCACGGCCGAAGAACTCGTCCAGCGGACGACCGTTGACCGTGATGTTGCCGGTGCCCTTGCGCAGGAACACGCGGGCGGTGGAGGACTTGCGACGGCCGGTGCCGTAGTTCTGAGTGATAGCCATGATTAGATGTCCAGGACCTGCGGCTGCTGAGCGGCGTGCGGATGGTTCGGGCCGGCGTAGACCTTGAGCTTGCGATACATGTCGCGACCCAGCGGGCCCTTCGGCAGCATGCCCTTCACCGCGGTTTCAATCACGCGTTCCGGATGACGTTCCAGCGCCTGCGCCAGGGTTTCCGTCTTCAGGTTGCCGATGTAGCCGGTGAAGCGGTGGTACTTCTTGTCGGCCAGCTTGTTGCCGGTCACCGCGATCTTCTCGGCGTTGATCACCACGAGGTAATCGCCGGTATCGACGTGCGGGGTGTAAACGGGCTTGTGCTTGCCACGCAGGCGGCGGGCCAGTTCGGTGGACAGACGGCCAAGCGTCTTGCCGGTGGCGTCGACGAGATACCAGTCGCGCTGGACGGTCTCGGACTTTGCGGTGAAGGTCTTCATGACGTAACTCTGAGGTGATTGGTCGGGCGGATTACGCCGGCGGAGCCGACGGAATTTTGCCGCGCGTTGTGAAGGGCGGAACGAAAGAGGCGGGATTGTACTGGCCCCGGGAGCGGCGTGCAAGCCCGCCCGTTCCGTCCCCGCATGCCCCGGCCGGCTCCGGGTTGGCAGGTGGACCCGCAGAGGCGAGAATCCGGCCGCCCCCTCTCCTTCGCTCCATCCCATGTCCCCGCTCCGCCTGCATACCCCGCTGGACCAGTTCCTGATCGAGACCCAGCGCGCGCTGGAAACCGTATTCGGCAATCCGCCCGCGCATCGGCCCAATCCCGCCGGGGACACCCCGGAGGTCGAGCTGGACGCCGGCGAGCGCCGCCATGCCGCCGGGCTGATGCGGATCAACCATGTCGGCGAGGTCTGCGCGCAGGGTCTGTACTTCGGCCAGGCCGCCGTCGCACGTGACGATGCGACCAAGGCCCACCTGCTCGAAGCGGCCCAGGAAGAGACCGACCACCTGGCCTGGTGCGCGGACCGGTTGCGGGAACTGGACAGCCGGCCAAGCCTGTTCAATCCGCTCTGGTACGCGGGCAGCTACACCCTGGGGGCGCTGGCGGGCCTGCGCGGCGATGGCTGGAGCCTGGGATTCGTGGTGGAAACCGAACACCAGGTCGAAGCCCATCTGGACGAGCACCTGGAAACCTTGCCGGAGGCGGACCTGCGCAGCCGTGAAATCCTCAGGGTGATGAAGGCCGACGAGGCACGCCACGCCGCGCACGCCGAACACGCTGGCGCCCGGGTGCTGCCGCAGCCGATTCCCGGACTGATGGCGGCCGCCTCCCGGTTCATGAAGACGGTCGCCTATCGCCTTTAGTGGCGAGGCCCGGACCTGAGCGAACTCATGACGATGGGCCCCGCCTTCGCCGGGGCCAGGCACATCGCGGTTCACCTGCCGGAGAACCGCGATGGCGAAACCGGGGCGGCTTACCCGTTCGAGGTCAGCTTGAGCCCGGCGATGCCGGCGACGATCAGGCCGATGCAGACCAGCCGGGCCACGGTGGCCGGCTCCTTCAGCACCAGCATGCCCAGCAGGGCCGTGCCGACCGCGCCGATGCCCACCCAGATCGCATAGCCGGTGCCCAGCGGTATCTGCTTGAGCGCGGTCGCCAGCAACCAGAAGCTGGCCACCATCGCCACCACCGTCATCACGCTCGGCCACAGCCGGCTGAAACCTTCCGAGTACTTCAGGCCCATCGCCCACACCACTTCCAGCACGCCGGCCAGCACCAGATATACCCACGCCATGATTGCTTCCTCCAGGTTGTGTCCGGACCGCGCAACGAAAAAGCGGCCCGGAACTTTCGCTCCGGACCGCCGTCGGTCCTGCATTCGCGGTTTGCCGCGGGCGGGTCGTCCCGCCTGATTTGCCAGCCAGTCTGGATGACGCCGCCCGAACCGGATGTAACCGGCGCGGGCCGCGGCTCACTCGGACAGGTTGCGCCCGTGGAACAGTTCCTCGATCTCGCGCTTGAGCAGCGCTTCGATCTTCATCCGCTCCTTGAACGACAGGTTCTTGGCCTTTTCCTCGAACAGATACTGATCCAGGTCGAAGTCCTTCAGGTGCATCTTCGTGTGGAAGATGTTTTCCTGGTAGACGTTGACGTCGAACATCTCGTAGCGCGACTTGATGTTGTTCGCCAGGAAGTTCTGGATCGAGTTGATCTTGTGATCGATGTAGTGCTTCTTGCCCTTCACGTCGCGGGTGAAGCCACGCACCCGGTAGTCCATGATGACGATGTCGGACTCCAGGCTCTCGATCAGGTAGTTCAGTGCCTTCAGCGGCGAAATCACGCCGCAGGTGGCGACGTCGATGTCGGCGCGGAACGTGGCGATGCCGTGCTGCGGATGGGTCTCCGGATAGGTATGCACGGTGATGTGGCTCTTGTCCATGTGCGCCACCACCGCGTCGGAGATGATCTCCTTGCCTGCCTGCTTCTTGTCGATCACCGGTTCTTCGGAGATCAGGATCGTCACCGACGCACCCTGCGGGTCGTAGTCCTGGCGGGCCACGTTGAGGATGTTGGCACCGATGATCTCCGCCACGTCCGTCAGGATCTGGGTGAGGCGATCGGCGTTGTACTCTTCATCGATGTATTCGATGTAGCGCTGGCGCTCGTCTTCGGAAACGGCGTAGCACACGTCATAGATGTTGAAGCTCAGCGCCTTGGTGAGGTTGTTGAAACCTTGCAGCCTGAGGCGAGGCAGTGGTTTTACCACGGCAGCGGTCCCTCTCTGGGGGTCATGGGGAAGGGGCGGAATTATGGGGCAAACCGCGTGACAACGAAATGTCCGGCCCCGACGGCCGGCCGACGCCGGTTTGGCCCGGCGCTTGCATGGCCCGGGTTTGCTGTCCGGGCCGTATTGGGACTAAGCTTCCTGAATTCACCGCCCCGACCACCATGAGCCCTGGCCTGCCTCTTTCCGCCCCTGCTCGCATCGCCGCCAGCCCGCTGACGCCGGATGCAGCCACGATCGAGCGTTTCCTCGCCCACAGTCACCGTCGCCGGTATCCGGCCCGGGCCGACGTGTTCCGCCCGGGGGATCCCGCCGGCACGCTCTACTATGTGGTCAGCGGTTCCGTGAGCATCATCACGGAAGAAGATGACGACCGCGAATTGGTGCTCGGCTATTTCGGCGGCGGCGAGTTCGTCGGCGAGATGGGGCTGTTCATCGAGTCCGACCGACGGGAAGTCATCCTGCGCACCCGGACCCAATGCGAGCTGGCCGAGATCAGCTACGAGCGCCTGCACCAGCTCTTCCTGGGCTCGCTGTCCGCCGACGCTCCCAAGCTGCTCTACGCGATCGGCGCGCAGCTGTCGCGCCGGTTGCTGGATACCAGCAGGAAAGCCAGCCGGCTGGCGTTCCTGGACGTCACCGACCGCATCGTGCGTACCCTGCATGACCTGGCCCGCGAGCCGGAGGCGATGAGCCATCCGCAGGGCACCCAGCTGCGGGTGTCGCGCCAGGAGCTGGCCCGTCTGGTGGGTTGCTCCCGCGAAATGGCCGGCCGCGTGCTGAAGAAGCTGCAGGCCGACGGCACGCTGCACGCGCGCGGCAAGACCGTGGTCCTGTACGGCACCCGCTGACGGGCCGCATGGGTTTTCCCGCCGGGTCCGACTGGACCCGGCCTCCCCGCCTCCGGTTATCCTGACCCCGCAAACCGGGCATTCCTGCCCCACGGGAAGCGCTGGATGGCGTTTGGAAGCGAGTTCTACTGGTTCATCCTCATCGGCCTGGGCGCACAGCTGGTGGACGGCGCGCTGGGCATGGCCTTCGGGCTGGTCTCCTCGTCGATCCTGCTGGGCATGGGCCTGCCGCCGGCGGCGGTGAGCGCCAGCGTGCATACGGCCGAGGTCTTCACGACGGGCGTCTCGGGCGCCTCGCACGCCTATTTCCGCAACATCGACAAGCGCCTGTTCTGGCGTCTGACCCTGTCCGGCGCGGTCGGCGGCGTGATCGGCGCCTATGTGCTCACCCGCCTGCCCGGCGAGGCAATCCGCCCCTTCATCTATCTCTATCTGCTGGTGCTGTCGCTGCTGATCCTGCTGCGCTCCTTCGGCCGCTTCATGCCGAAGCAGCAGATCCGACGGGTCCCCGTCCTGGGTTTTTTCGCCGGTCTGCTGGATGCCACCGGCGGCGGTGGCTGGGGTCCGCTGGCAACCTCGACCCTGCTCGCCGGCGGCGGCAAGGCGCGCACCACCATCGGCACGGTCAACGCGGCCGAGTTCGTGATCACCCTCGCCGTCTCGCTGACCTTCTTCCTGACCATCGGCCTGCAGCACCTGGAAATCGTGCTGGGCCTGCTGATCGGCGGAGTGCTGGCCGCGCCGCTGGCGGCCTACCTGGTGCGCCATGTCCCCGAGCGCATCGTGCTGACGGTGGTCGGCGTGCTGGTCCTGTGCATCAGCCTGTACCACATCGGCGCGGCCTGGCTGTTCTGAGCGCTGGGCAAGCGGGGCGGTGCCCGCTAACGTATCCGCACGTTCCCCACCGCGAGCCGCCCGCCATGCAATGCCCCAAGTGCCGCCACGCGATGGAACGGCTGAACCTGCCCGAGGCCGACGTGCACCGCTGCACGCATTGCCGGGGGCTGTGGTTCGACATGCGTACCCACGAACTGCTGAAGGACCGGGTGGACGAGATCGACACCGGCGACCCGGCGCTGGGCGAGAAATGCAACGAGGTCGATCGCATCAAATGCCCGGTCTGTATCGGCGGTTGGAACCTGTTGCGCATGGTCGACCCGCGGCAGCCGCACATCTGGTTCGAAAGCTGCAAGAACTGTTACGGGCGCTTCTACGATGCGGGCGAGTACCAGGACTTCGTCCACCACGACCTGGCGGATCTGATCAGGGACTGGAAGACGCCGGAAAGGCTCTGACCGGGGCTGCCGGACCGCCGCTCAGGCCACCGGCTCGCCGCCGCGATCCTGGCAGCCCCAGTTGAGGATCGGCGTGCCGGCCGGCAGCACGCGCCGGAACATTTCGACACGCGCGGGTTTCGGGTTCACCACCACCGGCGCGCGCGCGGCCTTCAACAGCGGCAGATCGGCGCTGCTGTCCGAATAGGCCACGGCGACATCGCCATAGCCGCGTTCGCGCAGCATCCGCATCTTTTCCTCGTTGTGGCAGTGGCGGGTGGCGATCACCGCGCCGAGGCGGGGTCCCACCGCCGTGCCGACCACCGGAACATCCTCGTGGGCGACGAAGCTGAGGATCGCGCGAGCCAGTTCGGGCGGTGCGCCGGTGGCCACCACCACCCGGTCCCCCGCCGCGCGATGCTGGCGGAACACCTCCAGCGCGACCGGCAGCAGCCGCTGCCGCACTTCCTCGCGATGGGTGGCGACATAGCGATCGATCAGCGAGTCGAAGCTGCGGCGGCCATGCAGGCCGAAGGTGCCGATCCAGATGTAGCCGGAAATGCCGTAGCGGCGGGTCGGCAGGAACGCGACCATTGGCCCCAGCACCACCGAGGCGAGAATCGCCACGGTCGCACGCAACGGGTTGCGCCGGAGCAGCCAGGTCACCAGATGGCCGCCGGAGTCCCCGGCATACAGCGTATGGTCGAAGTCGAACACCACCAGCGGCGCCTCGGGACGCGGCTTCGGGTAGGGAAGATCGCTCATGACGCGAAGAATAGCTGACGCAATGCCTCGCCCGGTTCGTCGGCGCGCATGAAGGTTTCGCCGACCAGAAAGGCATTCACGCCGGCCGCCCGCATGCGGGCCACGTCGTCCGGTACCAGGATGCCACTCTCGGTCACCAGCAGGCGATCGCGCGGCACCGCGTCCTTCATCGCCAGCGTGGTGTCCAGCGATACCTCGAAGGTGCGCAGGTTGCGGTTGTTGATGCCTATCAGCGGCACCGGTACCTGCAGGGCGCGCTCCAGTTCGTCGATGTCATGCACTTCCACCAGCACGTCGAGATCCAGCTGCATCGCCAGCCCGGACAGTTCGACCAGTTGGTGGTCGTCCAGCGCGGCGACGATCAGCAGGATGCAGTCGGCGCCCAGCACGCGCGCCTCGTACACCTGATAGGGATCGATGGTGAAGTCCTTGCGCAGGACCGGCAGCGTGCAGGCCTCGCGCGCCTGGCGCAGGAAGTCGTCGGCGCCCTGGAAGAAGTCCACGTCGGTCAGCACCGACAGGCAGGCCGCACCACCGAACTCGTAGCTGACCGCGATGTCGGCAGGCCGGAAATCGGGCCGGATCACGCCCTTGGACGGACTGGCTTTCTTGACCTCCGCGATCACCGCCGGCTCTCCCTGCGCGATCATCGCGTTGAGCGCGTCGGCGAAGCCGCGCGTGTCCGGGGCGTCGGCGGCGCGCGCCGCCAGTTCGGCCAGCGGCACGCGGGCGCTGCGCTCGGCGATTTCCACCGCCTTGCGGGCGAGGATGGTGTTGAGGATGTCGCTCATGGGGTTCCGATCAATGTCCAGTCTGCGGTGGCGCGGCGCCGGGTCTAGCCACGATCCCAACCGTAGGCGCGTTCCACCCGGGCCACGCGCAGTTCGAAGTGATCGTACCAGTCGCGCCGACCCCGCTCCCGCGCGGCGGTGTGCTCGGCGTGCTGGCGCCAGGCGCGGATGGCGTCCTCGCTGTCCCAGTAGGCCACGGTGATGCCGAAGCCGTCGTCGCCCCGGGTGGACTCCACGCCCAGGAAGCCTGGTTGCTGCGCGGCCAGCTCGACCATCCGCTGCGCCATCGCGCCGTAGCCGGGGTCATCCTGATCGTTGCGCTGCGAGGAGAAAATCACCGCGTAGTAAGGCGGCTTGGGAAGCTGCGCGAACCCGTTGCCGGTCATGTCCAGTTCCCTCCCCCGGCCAGGCGCCGGGTGGTCTCGATGAAGGCCTGCAGCCGCGCGGCGGCCCGCCCGTCGGTGATGGCCTGGCGAGCCTGGGCGATGCCGTCCTCGATGCTCTCGGCCATGCCGGCCACGTACAGGGCGGCACCCGCATTGAGCGCGACGATGTCCCGCGCCGGACCGGGCTTGTTGTCCAGCACGCCCAGCAGGATCGCCTTCGACTCCGCCGCGTCGGCCACGCGCAGGTTGCGGCTGGCCGACATCGCGATGCCGAAATCCTCCGGATGCACTTCGTACTCGCGCACCACGCCATCGCGCAGTTCGCCGACCAGGGTGGCCGCGCCCAGCGAGAGTTCGTCCATGCCGTCCCGGCCCCACACCACCAGCGCGCGCTCGGCGCCCAGTTCGTGCATCACCCGCGCCTGGATGCCGACCAGATCGGGATGGAACACGCCCATCAGGATGTTGGGCGCGCCGGCCGGATTGGTCAGCGGGCCGAGGATGTTGAAGATGGTGCGTACGCCCATTTCCCGCCGCACCGGGGCGACCACTTTCATGGCCGGATGATGCACGGGCGCGAACATGAAGCCGATACCGGTCTGCTCGATGGAGCTCGCCACCTGTTCCGGCTGCAGTTCGATGGCGGCGCCCAGCGCTTCCAGCACATCGGCGCTGCCGGACTTGGAGGACACGCTGCGATTGCCGTGCTTGGCGACCTTGGCGCCGGCCGCGGCCGCCACGAACATCGAGCAGGTGGAGATGTTGAAGGTGTGCGAGCCATCGCCACCGGTGCCGACGATGTCGACCAGGTGACGGGTGTCGGCGATCGGCACCGGGCGGGAGAACTCGCGCATCACGGTGGCGGCGCCGGCAATCTCGCCGACGGTTTCCTTCTTGACCCGCAGGCCGGTGAGGATCGCCGCGGTCATCGTCGGCGAGACGTCGCCGCGCATGATCTGGCGCATCAGGTCGACCATCTCGTCGTGGAAGATCTCGCGATGCTCGATGGTCCGCTGCAGCGCTTCCTGGGGGGTGAGGGGCATGGTGGGATTCCCGCGTGGCTTGGCGGCGGCGTGGAGCGGCCGGCCGGTGGCTCTATCGTTCAAGGAAGTTCTTCAGCAGCGCGTGACCATGTTCGGTCAGGATCGATTCGGGGTGGAACTGCACGCCTTCCACCGGGAACTCCCGGTGCCGCAATCCCATGATCTCTTCGAAGGAGCCATCCTCGTTCTCGGTCCAGGCCGTGATCTCCAGCGCATCCGGCAGCGAACCGCGTTCGACCACCAGCGAATGGTAGCGCGTCGCCTCGTAGGCGTCCGGCAGGCCGGCGAACACGCCCTGGCCTTCGTGGCGGATGCGCGAGGTCTTGCCATGCATGATCTGGCCGGCGCGGATCACCTTGCCGCCATAGGCCTGGCCGATGCTCTGGTGGCCCAGGCAGACGCCGAGGATGGGCGTAGCCTGTCCGAGCCGTTCGATCACCTCCAGCGAAACACCGGCCTCGTTGGGCGTGCACGGCCCGGGCGAAATGACGATGCGCTCCGGCTGCAGGCGGGCGATCTCCTCCACCGTCAGCGCATCGTTGCGCACCACCTTCACTTCGGCGCCCAGCGACTGCAGGTACTGCACGAGGTTGTAGGTGAAGCTGTCGTAGTTGTCGATCATCAGGAGCATGGGGGACTCCCCTCTTTCGATGGAAAGAGGAATGAGGTGGTCAGGGGGCGATCAGGAAGATCGCGTACACGTTTTCGGTGAAGGTGAGGGTGCCGGTTTCGAGGCTGTCGACCGTCGCCCCACCGTCGGCCACAGGCGCGGGCGCAGGCGCGTAGTGATCCGTGGGCCGGGCCTCCGCCACTTCGACAGGCCCGCTGGGCCAGGTGCCCGCCTGCACGCCATAGGCAAAATCAGGCGCCACATCGGAGATGCTGTACAGCCCGGTGACCCGGGTGCCGTAGGCGCCGGCCAGCTGCGTGGCCGTACGCCGGGTCTGCTCGCCGGCCTCGCGCTTGAGCTGGCCGCGCAAGGCCGCTTCGCCGGCATAGCCGGGTTCGAGGCTGGCGATCTGGAGTTCCGGGCCGGCCTTGACCTGGGCCAGGAACGCCTGCGCGTCTTCCAGACGCGGGAAGGTTCCGCGGATCTTCCGGCGTACCTGGGTTCCCTTGAATTCGCGCTTGTTCTCGCGCCAATCGTAGTCCGGCGAAACGCCCAGGGAGGAGGCATACAGGGAGTCGCGCACGATCCGGTTGCGCTTGAAGGCCGCGATGACCCGGGAGGCGTGCTCCTGCACTTTCCTGCGTGCGATGTCGGCATCCGGATCGGTGACCTGCAGATCCAGGGTCACGGTAAAACGGTCCGGCGTCACGGTGCGCTCGCCTTGTCCCTTCACCAGCAGATGTGGTTGCGCGGGCAACGTATTCATCTGCGCAGACGCCAGCGTCGGCACAGACAGCAGCAGCGCGGCCAGCCATGTCTTCATCATTCGCATCTTCCCGTTCCCCGCTTTCCGTGGAATCACAATCCCTTCGCCGCTTCTGCCACCGCGCGGAACAGCGCGCGGCCCTTGTTCATCGTCTCGTCCCATTCCTTGTCCGGATCCGAGTCGTAGACGATGCCGGCGCCGGCCTGCACGTGCAGGCGGCCGTCCTTGATGACCGCTGTGCGGATGGCGATGGCGGTATCGGCGTCGCCGTGCCAGCCGATGTAACCAATGCTGCCCGCGTAGACATTGCGCTTGATGGGTTCCAGCTCGCGGATCACTTCCAGCGCACGGATTTTAGGCGCGCCGCTGACGGTACCGGCCGGAAACGTCGCACGCAGCACGTCGGCGTAGCTCAGGCCCGGCAGCAACCGGCCGGTCACCTCGCTGACGATGTGCATGACATGGCTGTAGCGTTCGATGACGAACTGCTCGCCCACCTGCACGGTTCCGGCTTCGGAGACGCGGCCGGCATCGTTGCGACCGAGATCGATCAGCATCAGGTGTTCGGCGCGTTCCTTCGGATCGGCCAGCAGTTCGGCTTCCAGCGCCAGATCCTCGTCGTGGGTGCGGCCACGCGGGCGGGTGCCGGCGATCGGACGCACGGTCACCTCGCCCTCCTGCAGGCGCACCAGGATTTCCGGCGACGAGCCGACCACCTGGATGTCGCCGACATCGAGGAAATACATGTAGGGCGACGGATTCAATGCGCGCAGCGCGCGGTACACGTCCACCGGGCGCGCACTGAACGGCACGCTGAGACGCTGCGAGAGCACGACCTGGAAAATATCGCCGGCGCGGATGTAGTCCTTGGATTTTTCCACCGCGGCGATGAAGCCCTCGCGGGTGAAGCCGGAAACGAAATGGCTTTCATCGAGCACGTCGCGCGTGATCGGCGCGGGATAACCCGCTCCGGGCTGCCGCAGCTTGGCGGTCAGCGCATCCAGGCGCGCCTGCGCGCGTTCCCATGCGCCTTCCTCGCGTGGATCCGCGTGCACGATCAGGTACAGGCGACCTTTGAGGTTGTCGAATACCGCCAGCTCTTCGGACAACATCAACAGGATGTCCGGGGTATCCAGTTCGTCGGGCCTGTCGCCGCCGCTCAGGCGGGGCTCGATGTAGCCGATGCACTCGAAACCGAACCATCCGACCAGTCCACCGGTGAAGCCGGGCAGGCCCTCCAGTCGAGGGACGGTATGCGCGGCGCGCAGAGCCTCGACCTCGGCGAAGGGATCGACGACTTCGCGGCGCTCCACGAGTTCGCCGCGCTCACGAATCTCCAGCGTATGGCCGCGGAAGCTGATCACCCGTCGCGCCGGCAGGCCGATGATCGAATAGCGGCCGAAACGCTCGCCGCCTTCCACCGATTCGAACAGGTAGGTATGCGGCGCGTCGGCGAGTTTCAGGTAGACCGAGAGCGGCGTGTCCAGGTCGGACAGCACTTCACGGACGACGGGGATGCGGGTGTGACCTTCAGCGGCGTAGCGCTGGAACTGCTCGAGCGAAATCAAGACGGCTTTCCTTCCGGGACGCGGGGGCGTGGCAGACGACGGCAACGGGCCACCATCGCCAGCAACGGCGTGCGGAAGAAACGGAAAGCGGGGTCGTCTGGCTGAACACGGGGCTACTCTACCCGAAGCGCCTGTCGGGCGGCCACCCCTTCCGGGTCGCGTGCCGTGGGACGGCGGGGAGCCGGAAGCGGAATGGGTCCCGGCCTGCGCCGGGACGGCGGTGTCAGGCCTTTGCCAGCAGCGGGCAGTCCGGCGGCAGATGCATGCGCAATCGGCCGGGTAAGCAGGTCACGCGGAAGCGCCGGGATCGCACCGGCTCGCCATCGAGGTTGAGGGTGAACGGCTTCGCCGCGGACAATTCCAGCCAGGGCAACCGGGCGCGCGTGGCGAGACGCTCCAGCGCCTCGCGATCGCTCTGCGTCAGCAGGGTGCCCACGGTGGCGAGATCGCCATTCAGGACCGGCAGCACGGTCACATCGATCTGGCCGTCGTTGACGCAGGCATCGGGGCACAGTACCTGCCCGCCGCCGGCCTGGCGGCCGTTGCCCAGGCCAAGCGCGAGAAATCCGCCGCTCCAGGCGAAATCCGGTCCGTGCAGTTCCGCGGTGACCGGCTCGATGCGGCCGAGCCGGGCGATGCCGGTGATGACGTAGGCCAGGCCGCCCAGCATCTTCTTCAGGTTCTTGTCCGTTTCGACCGTCACCTCGGTACCGAAACCGCCGGTGGCCAGGTTGGCGCACCAATGGACGCCATCGTCGGCCTCCACCTGGAGCAGATCGATCGCCACGGCGGGCACGCGCGCCGCCAGGCCCAGGGCTTCTTCGGGCGTCGCCGGAATCCCCGCCGCGGTCGCGAAATCATTGGCGGTGCCCATGGGAATCAGCGCCAGGGAAGGCAGCGCATCCGCCGGTTCCCGCAGGTGCGCCAACGCGGTAGCGACTTCGCTCAGGGTGCCGTCACCGCCACCGGCCACGATCGTGTCCACGCCATCGGCGACGGCTTCCCGCACGTAGCGCTCGGCGTCACCGCTTTCCCAGGTCACCCGGACCTCCAGTTGGATGCCATGTGCGCGCCAGTGCGCCACCGCCGCGCGCAGCGCGTCGTTGCCGGCGGATTTGCCGTTGAGGATGAGCCGCCAGCGGGAGGAATCCATGAACCGTCTCTGACAGTAGGGAACGTCAGCTTACCGCGGGGCTCGCTGCCGCCATCACGACGGGCACGCATTGTCATCCGCGTGTCATCCGGCATCGGTAGCGTGGGAGGTCATAGCAGGGACGACGGGCGGAGGCAGGATCAGCCTCCAATCTTCCGGAAGGCGGTGGCCGTTGGCCGCCGCCTTCTTTTCGTTCGGATGCGACAGGCGTAGCGCCGAGCTGCTCGCCTGCACTTTCGCGCGAAAACCGCGCCTCGAACAGCGGAGCGAGCTCCGCTCAGCGGCGGGCAGTGGCTACGGCTTCACGCATGCGGCGGATGACATCGGCGTAGTCCGGCGCGTTGAAAATGGCCGAGCCGGCCACGAAGGTATCGGCGCCGGCGGCGGCGATCTCGCCGATGTTGTCCGCTTTTACACCGCCATCGATTTCCAGCCGGATGGCTTTGCCCGAGGCATCGATCTTTTCCCGCACCGTGCGCAGCTTGTCGAGCGCGGATGGAATGAACGCCTGACCGCCGAAGCCGGGATTCACCGACATCAGCAGGACCAGATCCAGATCCGCCAGCACCCAGTCCAGCACGTCCACCGGCGTGGCCGGATTGAGCACCAGCCCGGCCTTGCAGCCATGCGACTTGATCAACTGCACGGTGCGGTGGACGTGGCGCGAGGCTTCCGGATGGAAGCTGATGATGCTGGCGCCGGCCTCGGCGAAGTCCGGAATGATCCGATCCACCGGCTCCACCATCAGGTGCACATCGATCGGCGCGGTGACGCCATGCTTGCGCAATGCCTGGCAGACCATCGGACCGATGGTGAGGTTGGGGACGTAATGGTTGTCCATCACGTCGAAGTGCACCCAGTCGGCGCCGGCGGCAAGCACGTTGTCGACTTCCTCGCCCAGCCTGGCGAAGTCGGCGGACAGGATGGACGGGGCAATCAGGCAATCGGACATGGGGCTCTCGTCGGGTGGGTGCGGCGGGGATGTGGGCTGCGGCGCGGCTCAGCGCTTGCGCAGGGTCCTGATGCGGTCGTAGGCGGCGTTGATCTCGCCGGCCTTGCGCTCGGCCTGGCGGCGCAGTTCCTCGGCGGCGCTGGCGTACTTGTCGGGGTGGTACTGGGAAATCAGCCGGCGATAGGCCTGATCGATCTCGGCGTCGGTGGCGTCGCTGGTCAGGTTGAACACCCGGTAGGGATTGTCGCGGGCCAGCTTGAACCAGTCCTCGTCGAAGGCATGCCCGATCAGCAGGCCGATCAGTCCTCCGATCGGGTGGCGCATCAGCAGCCAACCGGCGATGAATCCGAGCAATTTCCCGTACCAGCGCTTCATCCGGGTGGGTTTCCCTGAAATTGGCGGCCATTTTACGGCACAGCGACCCGGCATCGCCGTACACTACGCGGCCCGGCCGGGTCCCGGGCACGCCCAGGCGGCTTGCGGGACACGGGAGCGGGGAGGACTTCGGGGCGCGTCGCGCGTCCCGTTCCGACCGAAATCCGGACTCCCCGAGGAGTATTTGTGCCGACGACGTTGCTTCAATCCGATCTGCCCGGCCTGCCGTTGCGCCACCGCGGCAAGGTCCGCGATGTATTCGACCTCCCCCGCGAGCGCCTGCCCGTCGACGCGCCGCCCGGCGACTACCTGCTGATGGTCGCCACCGATCGCCTCAGCGCGTTCGACGTGGTGCTGCCGGATCCCATTCCCGGCAAGGGCGAGATGCTCTGCCAGATCTCCAACTTCTGGTTCGCCAAGACCGCCCACCTGCTGCCCAACCACCTGACCGGCATCGACGTCGCCAGCGTGCTGCCCGAAGGCGTCGATCCCGCGCTGTACGCCAGGCGCGCGGTGGTGACCAAGAAACTCAAGCCGGTGCCGGTGGAAGCCATCGCGCGCGGCTACCTGATCGGCAGCGGCTGGAAGGATTACCAGCGCACCGGCAAGGTCAGCGGCATCGAACTGCCCGACGGCCTGCGCCAGGCCGAGCGGCTGGCCGAACCGATCTTCACGCCCTCGACCAAGGCCGCGGTCGGCGACCACGACGAGAACATCGATTTCGACGCCATGGTCAAGACCGTGGGCGCGGAGCTGGCCGAGCGCGTGCGCGACGCCACCCTGCGGATCTACCGCTATGCCGCCGAATACGCGGCCGAGCGCGGCATCCTGCTGGCCGACACCAAGTTCGAGTTCGGCACCGACGCCGACGGTCGCCTGTACATCATGGACGAGATGCTGACCCCGGATTCCTCGCGCTACTGGCCGGCGGATCAGTACGAAGTCGGCACCAGCCCGCCGAGCTACGACAAGCAGTTCGTGCGCGACTATCTGGAAACGCTGGACTGGAACAAGACCGCGCCCGGCCCGCGCCTGCCCGCCGAGGTCATCGAGCGCACCCGCGCCAAGTACGCCGAAGCGCTGGACAAGCTGGCCGGCATCGTCGTCGACTGATCCGGCTTCGCGCACCCGGCCGGCGCCCGCCGGTCGGGCCGCGTTCACCGCCGCGTGGGCTAGCATCGCCCTCCCGTGCTTGCGCACGTCGCCGGTCGCGTCCATGAATCCGGGTTACCTGTATCTGGCCATCGCCATCGTGGCGGAGGTCATCGCCACCAGCGCGCTGAAATCCGCGGCCGGCTTCACCCGGCCCGGGCCTTCGCTGATCGTGGCCGTCGGTTACGGCATCGCCTTCTATTGCCTGTCGCTGGTGATGAAGACCGTCCCGGTCGGCGTCGCCTATGCGATCTGGTCCGGCGCGGGCATCGTGCTCATCGCCCTGATCGGCTGGCTCGTGCTCAAGCAGAGCCTGGATCTGCCCGCCGTGCTCGGCATGGGCCTGATCGTGGCGGGCGTGGCGGTCATCCAGCTGTTCTCACGCGTATCGGGGCACTGAGCCAGGACCTCAAACCCGGCGCCGGCCAGGGCGCAGCGCACGCCGGGCACGCCTGCGCTATGCTCCATACCCTGCCGCATCGACATCCTCGGGAGGGATGAATGAACGCGACCGCGCAACGCCCGGTGGACCGCTGGTTCGCCAGTTATTCCGGCGATCACCAGAACCAGACCAACCAGAAGATCCATCTCTTCGCGGTCCCCGCAATCCTGTGGACCGTGGTCGCCCTGCTGTGGTGCATCCCGGTGTTCGGCACCTGGATGAAGTCCGGCATCTGGGCGGCGCTGGCGATGTTCGGCGCCTGGATGTTCTACAACCGGATGTCGCGCCCGCTGGGCCTGGGCATGCTGGCGATCTTCGTGGCGATGGCCTGGCTGACCCGCTGGCTGGAAGGCGTGCTGGGGGTCGCCAACCTGTTCTGGCTGGCTCTGGGCGTATTCGTGATTGCCTGGATCGCGCAATTCATCGGCCACAAGATCGAAGGCCGCAAGCCGAGCTTCCTCACCGATCTGACCTATCTGCTGATCGGACCGGCGTGGGTGCTGGCCAAGTTCTACCGGGTGATGGGCTGGCGCTACTGAGCGCAGGCCCGGCGCTCATGGCGGCAGCATCCCGGCGTCCGGCCTGAAGTCGCGCGGCGCATAGCCGAAATCGCGCTGCGCCGGTCCGGCATCGAACACCAGGTCCTCGCGCATCCTCGCCACCGCCGCGCCGGTCAGACCCTGCAGGCGTCCACCCGCGCGCGCCATCCGGACGGCGACGGCGAAGAGCGGTGACGGCAGCACGATCAGGCGGGGCGTGGGTCGCAGCGCCGCCAACGTGCGCCGGACCATCTCCCGATACCCCACGGTCTCTCCGCCCGGCAACGCATAGGCCAGTCCATGCGTGGCCGGCGCATCCACCACGGCGTGCGCCGCCGCGGCCAGATCCGCCACATGCACCGGTTGGCGCCGGCCGCGCGCATTGGCGGGCAGCACGAAGAACCCGCTGCGGCGTGCCATCGAAGCGATCCGCGACAGGGTCTGGTCGCTGCCCGCGCCGTACACCAGGGTGGGACGCAGCAGCGTGGCCCGCGCGTCCCGCGCCCGCGCCGTCGCGAACACCCGCGCTTCGGCGTCCCGCAGGCGTACGGCCAGATCACGCTCGCCGTCATCGATGGATGCGTGCTTGGTCTCGATGCTGGTGGAACCGAACGCCACCACCCGCGGACATGAAATCCGCGCGTCCGCATACCAACCCGAAAACCGATCCAGCGGACCGGTGCTGAAAATCGCATCGACGCGATCCGGAAGTTCCGGCATCGCATCGAACTCTCCTCGCAGCCAGTGGAGGCGTTCCTGTTCCTGCCGGCTTTGGCGTGACACCGCGAAGATGCGCCAGCCGGCGGCGCGCAGACGCGCCAGCAAGGCCGCGCCGATCTGGCCGGTACCGCCGAAAACCAGGGCGCTGCGGGGCTGCGAAGACATGGAATGCACGTTTCCCTGCGGATGAACGAGATGGCCGGACTCGCCGCAAAGCATAGCGAAGCCGTCATTCCGCGTGCATTGCCCTGTTAAACTCGGGTCAACACCCGCCATCGAATCCCGACGAGTGCCCGCATCTCTCGACCTGTTGCTGTGCCTGCCTTTCCTGTTCGCCCTGCTGATTTCATTGGGGCGCCCCAGGTCGCGCAGCACGGCGGCATGGCTGGCCGGCGCGGCGCCGCTGCTGGGGCTGTGCCTGCTGGCCACGATGGCGCCGGAGATCCTGCGCGGCGGGATCGTGCGCACGGAGCATGCGTGGATTCCGCAGATCGGCCTGGGCTTCGGCCTGCGTCTGGATGGCCTGGCCTGGGCCTTCACCGGACTCGTGCTGGCGATCGGCGCGCTGGTGGTGATGTACGCGCACTACTACCTGAGCGCGCGCGATTCGGCGGTGCGCCTGTACGCGTACCTGTTGCTGTTCATGGGGTCCATGCTCGGCGTGGTGCTGGCGGGCAACCTGATCCTGCTGCTGGTGTTCTGGGAATTGACCAGCATCAGTTCGTTCCTGTTGATCGGCTACTGGCACCATCGCCAGGACGCGCGCGAAGGCGCGCGCATGGCCCTGGCGATCACCGGAGGCGGTGGCCTTGCGCTGTTGGCGGGCGTGTTGCTGCTGGGCCATATCGTCGGCAGCTACCAGCTGGATGACGTGCTCGCCGCGGGCGCGCAGATCCGCGCGCATGCGTTGTATCCGCTGACCCTGGTGCTGGTGCTGGTGGGCGTGTTCACCAAGAGCGCGCAGTTCCCGTTCCATTTCTGGCTGCCGCACGCGATGGCCGCGCCCACGCCGGTCTCGGCCTACCTGCACTCGGCGACAATGGTGAAAGCCGGCGTGTTCCTGCTGGCGCGGCTGCATCCCGCGCTGGCTGGCAGCGAACTGTTCTTCTACCTGGTCAGCGCGATCGGCGCGGCGACGTTGCTGATCGGCGCATGGCAGGCGATTTTCCAGCAGGACATCAAGGGCCTGCTGGCCTATTCGACCATCTCGCACCTGGGCCTGATCACGCTGCTGTTTGGCCTGTCCACGCCGATGGCGGTGGTGGCGGGACTGTTCCACATCCTCAACCACGCGGTGTTCAAGGCATCGCTGTTCATGGCTGCCGGCATCATCGACCACGAAACCGGCACCCGCGACATGCGCCGGCTCGGCGGCCTGCGCCGCTACCTGCCCTTCACCAGCGCGCTGGCGATCATCGCCAGCCTGGCGATGGCGGGCGTGCCGCTGCTCAACGGCTTCCTGTCGAAGGAGATGTTCTTCGCCGAGACGCTCGACATGAGCGATGCGCATGCGACCATGCGCTCGGCGATGAGCCTGATCGCGGTACTGGCCGGCATCTTCGGCGTGGCCTACAGCCTGCGCTTCGTGCACGACACCTTCTTCGGCAAGGGCCCGCGCGCGCTGGAACAGATGCCGCACGAACCGGCGCGCTGGATGAAGATCCCGGTGGAAATCCTGGTGGTGCTCTGCCTGATCGTCGGCATCGTCCCCGCCTGGACCATCGCGCCGGTGCTCGGTGCGGCGGTGCGCGGCACCCTTGGCGCCGCCGCGCCGGAGTACAGCCTGGCGGTCTGGCATGGCTTCAACCTGCCGCTGCTGATGAGCGTGATCAGCCTGGTCGGCGGCGTCGCGCTGTACTTCGGCCTGCGCCGCCTGCTGGATCTGCACGCCATCGTCCGCCAGTCGCTGGGACGGCGGATTTTCCTGTTCAACGTCGATGCCCTGTTCGCGCTGGCGCAGCGCCTGACCCGCCGCATAGCCAACGGCAGCCTGCAGCGCAGCCTGGCCTGGCTGGTGCTGGCCGCGATCGCGGTCGGGCTGGCGCCGTTCCTGTCCGGCCACGCCCCGATCGCCTGGCGCGCGCCGCAACCGATGCCGCCGCTGGGCTGGATCCTCTGGCTGCTGCTGGCGGCCTGCGCGATCACCTCGCTGCGCTGGTACCGGCAGCGCCTGGTCGTGCTGATCCTGCTCGGCGGCGCGGGGTTGGCGGTGAGCCTGACCTTCGTGTTCCTGTCGGCGCCGGATCTGGCGCTGACCCAGTTGCTGGTGGAGATGGTCAGCCTGCCGCTGCTGCTGCTGGGCATGCACTACCTGCCATTCCGTTCACCGCCGGAACGGCAACCGGCGCGCCGCTGGCGCGACATCGCGATTGCGCTGGCGGCCGGGATCGGCGTGGCCCTGCTGGCCTATGCGGTGATGACCCGGCCTGCCGGCGGCATCGGTGAGGAAATGCTGGCGCGCTCGCTGCCGGAAGCGTTCGGCCGCAACGTGGTCAACGTGATCCTGGTCGACTTCCGCGGCTTCGATACCTTCGGCGAGATCACCGTGTTCGGCATCGCCGCGCTGCTGGTGCATGCGCTGCTGCGGCGCGCGCGGATGGCGCCGGAGAAGATCATGCCCGGCCCGCCGATCCCGTTGCCGGTGCCGGCGGATCTGGCCCAGATCATGTTCCCCCTGACCCTGACGGTGTCGTTCTTCCTGTTCCTGCGCGGCCACAACGCGCCGGGTGGCGGTTTCGTCGCCGGCCTGGTGCTGGCGGTGCCGCTGCTGATGCAGTACGTCATGCAGGGCGCGGCATCGGTGGAATCGCGTTTCGGTTTCGACTACGTGCGCTGCATCGGCGTCGGCCTGCTGGTGGCGGGCCTGGGCGGGGTCGCGCCGCTGGCGCTGGGCCATTCGTTCCTGACCAGCGGCCACGTGGTATGGAACCTGCCGCTGGTCGGCGATCTGGAACTCACCAGCGCGATGGTGTTCGACACCGGCGTGTACCTGGTGGTGTTCGGCGGCGCGATGCTGATCCTGTCGATGCTGGGCACCATCAAGCCCTCGCGCACGCAGGTCGCCCGCGAGGGCGTCATCGACCTTGACCAGCGCTCACTCCGGACCGGCGAGGTGGAACGCTGATGGAACTCGCCCTCGCCAGCGCGATCGGCCTGCTCACCGCCTCCGGCGTGTACCTGCTGCTGCGCGCGCGCACGTTCGACGTCATCCTCGGGATGACCCTGCTGTCCTACGCCACCAACCTGTTGATCTTCGCCGGCGGACGGGTGGTGGCCGGCAAGCCGCCGGTGCTGCGCGACGGAGTGGCGACCACCCTCGCCTACTACACCGATCCGCTGCCGCAGGCGCTGGTCCTGACCGCGATCGTGATCGCCTTCGCGATGACCGCGGTCAGCATCGTGCTGGCGATCCGCAGCCGCGCCGACACCGGCAGCGATCACGTCGACGGCGCGGCCGGCGAGCGGCGGCATGACACGCGGGTGGACGCATACCACGAAGATCGGCGGAGGAAGGCATGAGCCATCTGCCGCTGCTGCCGATCCTGGTGCCGCTGTTCGCCGCGGCACTGGCGCTGTTCGCCGAACACCGCCGTTTCGGCATGGTGCCGCAACGCGTGATCGCGGGCGTGTCGCTGGCCGTGCAGTTGGTGGTGGCGATCTGCCTGCTGCGCGCGGTCGCCGACGGCACCGTGCTGGTCTACCTGCTCGGCGACTGGCCGGCGCGGCTGGGCATCAGCCTGATGGCGGATCGCCTGTCGGCGATGATGGTGCTGGTGTCGGCGCTGCTGGCGGTGGCCTGCCTGCTGCATGCCGGCGCCGGCTGGGATCGGCGCGCGCCGCATTTCCACGCATTCTTCCAGTTCCAGCTGATGGGCCTGAACGGCGCGTTCCTGACCGGCGACCTGTTCAACCTGTTCGTGTTCTTCGAGGTTCTGCTGATCGCCTCGTACGGACTGATGCTCAGCGGCGGGCGTGGCGATCGCATGCGCGCCGGTTTCCACTACGTCAGCGTCAACATCGCCGCGTCCACCCTGTTCCTGATGGCGCTCGGCCTGCTGTACGGCCTGCTGGGTTCGCTCAACATGGCCGAGATGTCGATGAAGGTCGCGCAGGCGCCAGCCGCCGACCTGCCTCTCATCCAGGCCGCCGCCGGCCTGCTGCTGCTGGTGTTCTGCACCAAGGCGGCACTGCTGCCGATGTACCTGTGGCTGCCGCAGACCTACGCGCACGCGCCGGCGGCGGTCGCCGCGCTGTTCGCGATCATGACCAAGGTCGGCCTGTACGCGGTGCTGCGGGTATGCCTGCTGCTGTTCGGTGCTTCCGCCGGCGCACTGGCCGGATTCGCATGGGTTTGGCTGCTGCCCGCCGGCGTGGTCACCCTGGTGCTGGCGTCGCTGGGCGTGATGGCGGCAGTGCGGTTGCGGGCGCTGGCCGCCTACCTGGTGCTGGTCTCGGCGGCCACGCTGTTCATCGCGTTCGCGCTGGCGCGCGAAGGCACGATCGGCGCCGGCCTGTACTACCTGGCCCACAGCACGTTCGCCGGCGCATCGCTGTTCCTGATCGCCGATCTGGTGCGCCGCCGCCGTGGCGAGGATGGCGACCGCGGCGATCGCGGCCTGCCGGTGCCGGCCAAGACCCTGCCGGGCCTGATGTTCCTGATCGCCGCGGTCTCGCTGGCCGGGCTGCCACCGCTGTCGGGCTTCGTCGGCAAGCTGCTGCTGTTGATGGCCACGGTCGAGCAGCGCTGGGTCTGGACGGTGTTGCTGGCGAGCAGCTTCCTGGTGCTGGTGGGCATGGCGCGCGCGGGCACGCGGCTGTTCTGGCGCGTACCGCCCGACGCCGCACCGATCATGCAGACGGATGCGTCGCCGGCGCCGGCCCGCACATTGGAAACCGCGGCCACCCTGCTCCTGCTGGGATACGGCGTGGCGATGGCGCTGGCCGCCGCGCCGATCCTGGACTACACGCGCGCCGCGGCCACGCAGTTGCTTTCGCCAGCCGCCTACGTGGAGCAGGTCCGCGCGCAGTTGCCTGCGATGAGGGCGCCCTGATGAAGCGCTGGATTCCCTCCTGGCCGCTGAGCCTGACGATCTTCTGTTTCTGGCTGCTGATGAACTCGGTGCTCAGCTGGGGGCACGCGGTGCTCGCGCTGGTGCTGGCGGTGGTCATTCCGCTGTTCGCCGCCCGCCTGGATCGCGAGTTCGCGCGCATCGGCCGTCTGCGCCTGATTCCACGGATGCTGTGGGTGCTGGGCTGGGACATCGTGCGTTCCAACATCGAGGTCGCGCGCCGCGTGCTGGGGCCGGAATCGGCCATCACCCCCGGTTTCATCTGGGTGCCGCTGGACATCGGCAACATCCACGGCATCGCCGCGCTGACCAGCATCATCACCCTGACGCCGGGCACCCTGTCGGCGGTACTGTCGGACGATCGCCGCCATCTGCTCGTGCACGTGTTCGATCTGAAGGATCCCGGAGCGGTCATCGCCCAGATCAAGCAGCGCTACGAAGCGCCCCTGATGGAGATATTCCCATGACGCCCGAATCCATCGTCGCCGTCGCCATCGTCGCCTCGATGCACGTGGTCGGCCTGGCCATGCTGCTCGCGCTATGGAGATTGCTGCGCGGGCCGACCGTGCCGGATCGGATCCTCGCGCTGGACACCCTGTTCGTGGCCGCCATCGCCGAACTGATGCTGTTCGGCATGCATCTGGATACGCCGATCTACTTCGAAGCCGCGCTGATCATCGCGATGCTGGGCTTCGTCGGCACCGTGGTGCTGAGCAAGTACATCCTGCGCCGGGACATCGTCGAATGAACATGCTGATCGCCCTGCTGCTCGCCGCGCTGCTGGCCATCGGCAGCTTCTTCATCCTGGTCGGCTCCTATGGCCTGGCCAAGCTCTCGGATTTCTTCAAGCGCCTGCACGGCCCGACCAAGGCCAGCACGCTGGGCGTGGGTTGTGTATTGCTGGCGTCGGTCGGCTACCACGCCTCGCTCGGGCACGATCCGCAGCCGCGCGAACTGCTGGTCACCGCGTTCCTGTTCATCACCGCGCCAATCAGCGCGCACCTGATGGCCAAGGCCGCGCTGTCGCTGAAGATGGCCACGCGCCCGCCCGGACCGGGCCGGGCGGACGGGCAAGTGGACGGGCGCGCGGAAGACGATCCGGCCTGATCAGGCCAGCATCGCGATTTCCAGCACCACCCAGGCCACGAACGCGAGCACCAGCACGGCGCCCTCGCCGCGGCTGACGCGCAGGTCGCCGCGCAGCATCGGCAACAGCATCACCGCGAAGGCGATCGCCGCGGGCAGCTCCAGGCGGACGAAGGACGTCGGCAGCGGCGACGGCCGGAACACCGCCATGCCGCCCACCACCACCAGCAGGTTGAACAGGCTGGAACCGATCACGTGGCCCACCACCATGTCGCCCTGCCCGCGCCGCGCCGCGGCGACCGCGGCCGCGACTTCCGGCAACGCGCTGCCGATCGCCACCGGCAACAAGCCGGACAGCAACGGGGTCAGGCCGAGGCTGGCGCCGAGTGTGGTCGCGGACTGGACGATGAACTTCGCACCGAAATACAGCAGCGCGATGGCGATGCCCAGCCGCAGCAGCGCCTGCCACCAGGCGACCGCCGGGCCGGCGTAGGCCGCGACGTCCCCGCGCACCGGTTCGGCCTCGCGCGCGCCACGGGCGAGCAGGAAGCCGAGCATCGCGACGAAGGCCAGCAGCAGCACGCCGCCCTCGATGCGTCCGATGACGCCATCCAGGCCCAGCACGATCAGCGCCAGGGTGGCGATGATCAGCAGCACCAGCAGGGGCGAGAGCAACCGCATCCGCACCAGCAGCGGCGCGCACAGCGCCGCCACGCCCAGGGTCAGGCCGAGATTGACGATGTTGCTGCCGACCGCGTTGCCCAGCGCGAGATCCTGTGCGCCCACCCAGACCGCGCGCGCGTTGACCGCCAGTTCCGGCAGCGAGGTGCCGAAGGCGATCAGCAGCAGGCCGGCGACGAAGGGCGAAGCCCCCAGGCGCTGCGCCAGCGCCGAGGCGCCCTTGACGATGGAATCACCACCCAGTGCCAGCAGCACCAGGCCCAGCAGGAAAAATCCCCATGCTTCCATCCGTGCGCCTCCTCGCGTCGATGGGCGATTCTATGCCCGGCCGGCGGCCCGCCACCAGCCGGGCGCCGGCAGGCGGGCGCGGCTCAGGAACAGCCTTCCACGTAATCGGCCTGCGGCGTCAGGCCGACCCGCCAGCGGGTGACCTTGCCGTCCGCGCCCACCTCGAACACCAGCTTGCTCGGCGCCACCCCGCTGGCGGCCATCGACAGGTAGCGACCGCCTTCGACGTATTTGTGCGGAGTGGATTCCAGGCCGTCGTTGTAGAGCTTCTGCAACGCTTCGGCCTGCATGCCGACCTTGCCGCCACCCGGCGCGGTTTCCTTGTCGGTGCCGACGTCGTAGCGGACGAACCTGCCGTCCTCGATCATGAAGGCCAGTTCGTTTCCGTCCTTGGCCCACTTCGGCAACAGGTAGTGGCAGGTGCTGCCTTCACCGGAGGGTAGTGATTTGAGTTCACCGCCCCAGGCCGTTTTCGCCTCGTCCTCGCTGCTGCCGAGCTTCATGTCGCCGAAACCGGCGAGGCCCGCCTGCGCCGGCGCGGGCGGGGCGGCCGGGTCGGTGGCGGGAGGTGTCGTGGATCCGGCCGGAATGTCGGCGGCCGGTGGCGGTGCGGGCGCCGGCGCGTCGGCTTCCGCGGGCGGCGGTTTGCAGGCGGCCAGCGCCAGGGTCATTGCAAGCGTCAGCAGGACCGGCTTGGGTGCGAACGTCATGGCGGCGACTCCGTGGGAAAGCCGCAGCCTAGCGCGTCGCCGTGAAACTGTCGCGAACGCCTCAGTCCGGCTTGCGGAAGTGCTTCTGCAGTCCGGCCCAGCAGGCCAGGTAGTCGCGCTGGCGATGACCGCCTTCCAGCGCCTGTGCCGCAGGGCGGATCACCGCGCGCGTTTCGAACATGAAGGCCATGGTGTCGCGGATGACGTCCGGCTTGCCGAGGTCCGCGCTGCTGGCCTTCTCGAAGGTCGCCGCATCGGGACCATGCCCGGTCATGCAGTTGTGCAGCGACGCGCCACCCGGCGCGAAACCGTCCGCCTTGGCGTCGTACACGCCGGTGATCAGGCCCATGAACTCGCTGGCGATGTTGCGGTGGAACCACGGCGGCCGGAACGTGTCCTGCGCCACCAGCCAGCGCGGCGGGAAGATCACGAAATCCAGGTTGGCGGTGCCGTGGGTGTCGCTGGGCGAGGTCAGCACGGTGAAGATCGACGGATCCGGGTGATCGAAACTGATCGACCCGATGGTGTTGAAGTGGCGCAGGTCGTAGCGGTACGGCGCGTAGTTGCCGTGCCAGCCGACCACGTCCAGCGGCGAGTGGCCGATGGCGGCGCGCCACAGGTGGCCCTGGAACTTGGCGATCAGTTCGAACCCGCCTTCCACGTCCTCATAGGCCGCGTGCGGGGTTTCGAAATCACGCGGATTGGCCAGGCCGTTGGCGCCGATGGGCCCCAGATCCGGCAGCCGCAGCGCGGCGCCGAAGTTCTCGCAGACATAGCCGCGCGACGGGCCATCGGGCAGCTCGACGCGGAAGCGCACGCCGCGCGGAATCACCGCGATCTGCTGCGGTTCCACCTCGACCACGCCCAGCTCGGTGGCGAGCACCAGCCTGCCCTGCTGCGGCACGATCAGCAGTTCGGCGTCGGCGTCATAGAAGAAGCGACCCTGCATCGATCGGTTGGCCGCGTACAGATGGACGCCGACGCCGTGCTGGCCGGCGGGCGACCCGTTGCCCGCCATGGTGTACAGCCCCTCGACGAAATCGGTCGCGGCGTCCGGCAACGGCAGCGGATTCCAGCGCAACTGATCCGGGGTGACCGGGCCGTCGCCGAAATCGTTGTGGAAACGCGGCTGCGCGTAGGTTTCGAAGTTCGAATGCATCGCCGCCGGCCGGATCCGGTAAAGCCAGCTGCGCCGGTTCTCGCTGCGCGGCGCGGTGAACGCCGTGCCCGAGAGCTGTTCGGCATACAGGCCATGCGCCACCCGCTGCGGCGAGTTGCGTCCGACCGGCAGCGTGCCGGCCACGGCCTCGCTGGCGAAATGGTTGCCGAAACCGGTTTGGTAGCCGCTGCTCTTCATGGTGCCTGCCTGTGGCCGCGACGGACGTCGCGGCGATGCCGATGACGCGATTCTGCCTGAACTGCGGCGCGGCGCCGGGCGCCGTCCGGATTCAGAGCACGCCGCGGCGCATCTGATCGCGTTCGATGCTCTCGAACAGCGCCTGGAAGTTGCCTTCGCCGAAGCCTTCGTTGCCCTTGCGCTGGATGATCTCGAAGAAGATCGGGCCGATCGCGTTCTGGGTGAAGATCTGCAACAGCTTGCGCTTGTGGGTTTCCGGATCGGCGTCGATCAGGATCTTGTTCTTCGCCAGCCGCGGCACATCCTCGCCATGATCCGGCACACGCTGGTCGATCACGTCGAAATACGTGTCCGGCGTGTCGAGGAATTCGACACCCGCGTCGCGCATGGCTTCCACCGTCTCGTAGATGTCGTCGGTGAAGCAGGCGATGTGCTGGATGCCCTCGCCCTTGTACGCGTCCAGGTATTCGTTGATCTGCGACTTCGGATCCGAGGATTCGTTCAGCGGGATGCGCACGATGCCGTCCGGCGCGGTCATCGCCTTGGACAGCAGGCCGGTCTTGGCGCCCTTGATGTCGAAGTAGCGGATCTCGCGGAAGTTGAACAGGCGCTCGTAGTAGTCCGACCACTTGTCCATGTTGCCGAAGAACAGGTTGTGGGTCAGGTGATCGATGAAGGTCAGGCCGAATCCCTTCGGATTCTGCTCCGTACCCTGCACCGGCAAGTAATCACCGTCGTAGATGCTCCCCGCGCCGCCATAGCGATCCACCAGGTACAGCATGCAATCGCCGATGCCCTTGACCACCGGTGCGGACACCGCGCGGGTTTCCGGCTTGTGATCGATCGCCTCACCGCCATTGCCGATGACGGTGTCGAACACCTGTTCCGCCGGTTTGCTGAAGCGGATCGCGAAGCCGCAGGCGCAGGGGCCGTGCGCGCGGGCGAAATCGGCGGCAAACGAATCCGGATCCTCGTTGACCAGGAAGTTCACCCCGCCCTGGCGGTACACGGTGATCGGACGGGTCCGGTGACGCAGCACGGCGGTGAAGCCGAGCCGGCGGAAGTAGTCGTGCAGGGCCTCGCCCTGGCCATCCGGGGCGGCGAATTCGACGAACTCGAAGCCGTCGATACCCATCGGGTTCTCGAAGGTGGTGACCTGCATGCCGAGGTTGGGTTGTGCGTTCATGGAGCGCCTCGCTAGGCTTGCGGTGGGACAGCCTGCTTTATAGTTTCAATTGAAACTACTTGCAAGCTGCGCCGCGCCATCCTTTTCCGAACCGGCCCCATGAACGACCCCAATCCCACCCCAGACGCCCCTTCCGCCTCGCCGGCCGAACATCCCCACGCCGTGCTGGAGCTGGAACGCTTCCTGCCCTACCGCCTCAGCGTGCTGTCCAACCGGGTCAGCCAGACCATCGCCCACCTGTATGACCAGCGTTTCGGCCTGGCCATCACCGAGTGGCGGATCATGGCGGTGCTGGGGCGATTCTCGGATCTGTCCGCCGGCGAGGTCGCCGAACGCACCGCGATGGACAAGGTGGCGGTCAGCCGCGCCGTGGCCAAGCTGCTGGAACGCGGACTGATCAAGCGCGATACCCATGGCGACGACCGCCGCCGCTCGGTGCTGGCGCTGTCGGAAGTCGGCTACTCGGTCTATGACGAAGTCGCGCCGATGACCCTGGAATGCGAACGCCGGCTGCTGTCCGGCTTCAGTCCGGAAGAGCGGGAGCAGATCAGCCGGTTGATCGACAAGCTGTCCGACGGCGTGGTCCACATGACCGGCTCCACGCCGTGGAAGCAGTCGGACTGATCCGGATCGCCGCGGCGACCCATGCCCCCGCCGATATCCAGCCAATCTCCAGCCAAGAAAAAAGGCGGCCCGCAGGCCGCCTTTTTCTTGCCACGTGATCGCAGGCTTACTTCACGCCGTGCATCAGCTTCTGCACCAGCGGCGCGATCAGGAACAGCAGCACGCCAAAGCCCAGCAGCGTCCAGAACCCGAAGGTATAGCCGGACAGCGCCGAGGCGGTGGTCATGCCGGTTTCGCCGCTGACGTGGCTGGCGAAGATGCCGGACAGGTTGTTGCCGATGCCGGTGGACAGGAACCAGCCGCCCATGCCGAAACCGACCAGGCGCACCGGTGCCAGCTTGGTCACCATCGACAGGCCGATCGGCGACAGGCACAGCTCGCCGATGGACTGGATCCAGTACACCGCGAACAGCGTCCAGAACGGAATCTTCAGGCTCTGCGGATCCACCAGGCTGGACAGCGCGAACATCAGCAGCAGGAAGGCCAGGCCGTTGAAGATCAGGCCCAGGCCGAACTTGCGCGGAATCGACGGATTGGCGCGGCCCATCTTGACCCACAGCCACGCCATGAGCGGCGCCAGCGTGATGATGGCGACCGAGTTGACCGACTGGAACCAGCCCACCGGGAAGATCCAGCCGCCGAAGTCGCGATTGACGATCTTGTCGGCGAGGAAGCTGAAGGAGCTGCCGGCCTGCTCGAAGAAGCACCAGAACAGCACGTTGAAGGCGAAGATGATCAGCATCGCGATCACCATGTCGCGCTGCTTCGGCCCGTTGCGGATGCCCTCGACCAACAGCAGGATCGCCAGGCCGATGAACATCGCGGTGAGGATCCACTGCAGCGAATCGGCGCCGAGGTTCAGCAGGAAATAGAACACCGGAATCGCCGCAATCGCGCAGATTGCCGTGATCGCCAGCCGCGCCATGCTCTCGCCGCCCACGGGCGGCACGCCGATGCCCTTGAGCTGGGTGCGCCCGAACCAGAACCACACCAGGCTGATCAACATGCCGATGCCGGAGGTGATGAACACGATCTTGTAGACCGGCATGGTGTCGGTGCCGAACACCTTCTCGGCCAGCCAACTGGTCAGCAGCGGCGAAATCATCGCACCCAGGTTGATGCCCATGTAGAACAGGGTGAAGCCCGAATCACGGCGCTCGTCGCCGACCGTGTAGAGCTTGCCGACCATGGTCGAGATGTTCGGCTTGAACAGGCCGTTGCCGGCGATGATGGTGGCCAGGCCGACCTTGAAGATGTTCTGGTCCGGCACCGCGATCATGAACAGGCCGGCCGCCATGATGGCCGCGCCCAGCAGGATCGATCGCTGGTAGCCGATGACCCGATCCGCCACGTAGCCACCGAAGATGGCCGCCGCGTAGACCAGCGCCAGATAGGCGCCATAGACCTGGTTGGCCGGCGTCTCGCCGGTGCCGCTGCCACCGTAGAACTGCGCCACGATATACAGCACCAGTGCCCAGCGGATGCCGTAGAAGGCGAACCGCTCCCAGAATTCTGTCATGAACAGCATCCACAATGGGCGCGGGTGGCCCAGGGCCTGCTGGAATTCCGGTATCGGTTGCACCGGGTCTTGCGTATCGACGGCACCGCTCATGCGGTCTCCCCCCTCGTTATTCAGGAATGACAAATCCACGCGAAAGCCGCGCGGGACGGGGGAGAATTACCGACGCCCGCGGCTCCGTCAATGCCGATTTTCCTGAATACGGGGGTCGCCGGACCGCCCGAACCGCGGGAAAACCCGCCGGTTCCAGAGCAAGGGGACCGCCTGCGCGGCGGCCTCAGGGCGCGGGCGGACGGGCGCCGTCGATGGAGGTCCGGACTTCGAACAGCTCCGGGAAAAACGACAGTTCCAGCGCCTGCTTGAGGAAACCCACCCCGCTGGACCCGCCGGTGCCGCGCTTGAAGCCGATGATGCGCATCACCGTGCGCATGTGGCGGAAACGCCAGAGCTGGAACTGGGATTCCAGATCCACCAGGTCCTCGCACAGCGAGTACTCGCGCCAGTAGCGATCGGTGTCCTCGTAGATGCGTTCGAACACCGGCAGCAAAGCATGATCCGAGACATGCGGCTGGCGCCATTCGCGCTCGCGATGTTCCTGCGGTACCGCGTGGCCGAAGCGCGCCAGGTAGCGGAGGAACTCGTCGTACAGACTGGGCGCGTCCAGGACCTGCTGCAGCGAGGACTGGCCGGCGGGGTCATGCGCGAACACCTTGAGCATGTGCGCGTTCTTGTTGCCCAGCAGGAATTCGATGGTGCGGTACTGCAGCGACTGGAAGCCCGAGGACGGACCCAGCAGATCGCGGAAGCCCATGTACTCGGACGGCGTCAGCGTCTCCAGCACCGACCATTGCTCGGTCAGCTGGCGCAGCACCTGCTTGGCGCGCGCGAGCACCTTGCGGGTCTGCCACACCTCGTCACGCTGCAGATGCACGATGGCCGCGCGCAGCTCGTGGATCATCAGCTTCATCCACAGCTCGGAGACCTGGTGCTGGATGATGAACAGCAGTTCGTCGTGATGGGCCGGATCGGACACCGGCTGCTGCGCCGCCAGCAACCGGTCCAGGCGCAGGTAGCCGCCGTAGGTCAGGCGTCCCTCCAGATCGGTATGAATGCCTGCTTCCAGGGCTCGCTCGTTCTTTTCTACGGACATCCGTCGACAGGCGGGGCAAGGCTGCGGGGCGCAGCGGGGCCGCCAGCGTAACCGATACCGCCGGCAGCGCCCTTCCCTGCCGGCGGTTGCCAGCAAAAACCGGGACTTATGTCATCGCCGTGCAATGCGCGGGCCGGAGGCTTCCGCTACATTGCGCCAACCGGAGCCGACCACGGCAGCATCGGGCGGCGGCGCACGCATTCACGGCCAGGGAGAGTCTGTTGATGAGCATGCCTCGAAGCCGCCGCATGGCGGTCATGCTGTTTTCCGTCGCCACCCTGCTGCTTGCCGCCACGGCGCAGGCGCAGGTGGTGGTCAGCCAGGTGTATGGCGGAGGCGGCAACAGCGGCGCCACGCTGAAGAACGATTTCATCGAACTGCGCAACAACGGCTCGACGGCGGTGAGCCTGGAGGGATGGAGCGTGCAGTACGCCTCGTCCGCCGGCACGACCTGGAGCCGGACCAACCTCGCCGGCAGCATCGCCCCGGGCGGCTACTACCTGATCCAGCAGGCCCAGGGCAGCGGCGGCGCGGTCGACCTGCCGACACCGGACGCCACCGGCACGCTCACCTTGTCCGGCACCGCCGGCAAGATCGCCTTGAGCCGCAGCACCGCCGCGCTGTCCGGCGCGTGCCCGCTCACCGACGCCAACGTGGTCGACTTCGTCGGTTTCGGCAGCGCCGCCAACTGCTTCGAGGGCGCGGCAGCGACCGGCACGCTGAGCAACACCACCGCCGCGCTGCGCAACGGCGAAGGCAGCATCGATACCCAGAACAACGGCGCCGACTTCAGCGTCGGCACGCCCAATCCGCGCAACAGCGGCGCGGCGCCGCCGGATCCGCCGGTGGCCCGCACCATTCCGCAGATCCAGGGCAATGGCCTGGCTTCGCCCTACATGGAGAAGCGGGTGATCACCGAAGGCGTCGTCACCGCGCTGAAATTCAACAACGGCTTCTTTCTGCAGGCGGCCAACGACGATGGCGATCCGGCGACGTCGGAAGGCCTGTTCGTGTTCACCGGCAGCGCGCCGCCGGCCACCGCCGGGGTCGGCAACCGGGTGCGGGTGACCGGCACGGTCGCCGAGTTCGTGCCGGCCTCCAATCCGCATCAGCTGACCATCACCCAGATCACCGGTCCCACCATCGAGGTGCTGGAAACCGGCGTGGCCCTGCCGGTGCCAGTCGAACTGTCGACCGCGGAACTGGCGCCCGAGGCCCTGCCCGGCACGCTGGAACGGCTCGAAGGCATGCGCGTGAGCGTGGCCCGCGCGGTGGTGGTGGCGCCCTCGGGCGGCAGCATCGACGAGAACGACGCCACCGCCAGCAGCGATGGCGTCTTCCACGTGACCCTGCCCGGCGTCACCCGGCCGTTCCGCGAACCCGGCATCGGCGTCATGGACGTGATCCCGATTCCCGGCGGCAAGCAGCCGCCGCGCTTCGACACCAACCAGGAACGCCTGATGGTGCGCAGCCGTGGACAGATCGGCGCGCAGCCGGTCTCCGTGGATACCGGTACCGATGTCAGCGGCCTTTCCGGCGTGCTCGACTACTTCTCCGGAACCTGGGCCCTGCTGCCGGATCCGGCCACGCCGCCGGTGGTGAGCGGCGGCATGGCGCCACAGGCGGTGCCGGATGCGCGCTACGACGAAGCGACCATCGGCAGCTTCAACCTGCTGCGTCTGTTCGACGACGTCGCGGACGGCAACGGCGCGGTCACCCTGACCCCGGCCGCGCTGGACAAGCGCCTGGCCAAGGCGGCGCTGGCGATCTGCGGTTTCCTGAAGGCGCCGGACATCCTCGGCGTGGTCGAGGTCGAGAACCTGCGCGTCCTGCAGCTGCTGTCCGAGCGCATCGACGCGACCTGCCCGCAACGCCCCGGCTACGTGCCCTACCTGGAACCGGGCAACGACGTGGGTGGCATCAACGTGGGCTTCCTGGTCAGCACCCGCGCCACCGGCGACGGCACGCCGCGGGTGGAAGTGCTGGACGTGGCCCAGTTCGGCAAGAACACCACGCTGGCCAATCCCGACGGCAGCACCAGCCTGCTCAACGACCGGCCGCCGCTGCGACTGCGCGCGCGCATCCACCAGGGCGCCGGCGACGGCTATCCGGTCACGGTGATCGTCAACCATCTGCGTTCGCTCAACGACATGGACGATACCGCGCCGGGCAGCAGCGGCTGGCCCACCGGCGGCGAACGGGTGCGCGCCAAGCGCGCCGCGCAGGCCGCCTACCTGGGCGGGCTGGCGCAGCAGATGCAGCAGGCCGACCCGGACGAGAAGATCGTGCTGGTCGGCGACTTCAATGCGTTCGAGTTCAATGACGGCTACGTGGATGTGATGGGCATCCTGGGCGGCAACGCCGCGCCGGCCGACCAGGTCCTGTCCTGGGCCGCCAGTCCGGTGACCACACCGCTGATCGACGGCTCGCAGCTGATCGCCGATCCCGCGCAGCGCTACTCCTATGTGTTCGGCGGCAACGCGCAGACCCTGGATCACGTGCTGGTCAACGAGGCGCTGGTGCTGGGCGCGGACGTGCGAGTGGACCACGCGCGCATCAACGCGGACTTCGGTGTCGACAACTTCGGCGACGCCAGCGTGGCGGTGCGCTCCTCGGATCATGATCCGGTCCGCCTGAGCATCCGCGTCCCCGCCTTCGCCCGCGCCGACCTGTCGGCGACGGTGAGCGCCGATCGCGGCAGCGCTTCGGTCGGCGATACCGTCACCTACACCGCCACCGTCCGCAACGCGGGTCCGGGTGCGGCGGCGCCGGCGACGGTCGCCTTCGCGTTCGCCGCGGAAGTGACGCCGATGCTGGGCGCGATCGCCCCGGGCTGGAACTGTGACGCGCCGGCGCAGTCCGGCGGCGGCACCCGCGTGACCTGCGCCACGCCGTCGCTGGCCAGCGGCGCCGAAGCCGGGTTCAGCCTGCGGGTCGTGGTGCCGTCCAGCGTCGCCGGCGGCGCGCTCGGCCTGGGGGTATCGGCCCATTCGCCGGTGCCGGATCCCGCCAATGCCGACAACACCGCCGCCGTGGCGGTCGACGTGGCCGCGCTGCCGCAGGCCGACCTGTCGGTACGTCTGTTGGGCGCGGCGGTACCCTTCCGCCGCGGCGCCATCGCCACCCTGCTGGTACCGGTGCGCAACGCCGGTCCGGATGCCGCCGAACAGGTGAAGGTGGTGCTGGCCAGCAACGTCGGGGCGCGCCACATGGCCGTGGCCGCACCGCGTGGCTGGTCGTGTGGCCGGGTGACCGACACGGCCACCGGCTCGGCCGCGCAGTGCACGCGCGACACGCCGATGGCGACCGGTTCGACGCAGATGCTGGCGTTCGCGCTGGTGGTGCCGAACCGGCCCAAGCGCGGCACCGTGTTCGCCTTCACCGCCCAGGTGGAGAGCGCCACGCAGGATCCGGACACCGGCAACAACCGCGCGCAATTGATTCGCTGACGCGCGGACGATGAACGGACAAGGGCGCGGCAATGCCGCGCCCTTGTCGTTTCCGGTGACCGATTTCCGGCGGACGGTCGATTCGGGACACCATTCGCGCACGCGCGTCAACCCGGGGTTTTTCCGCGCAGAATCCCGCTGGTCCAACCTCCGGACAACTCCCGCGCGGGTGCCAGGCGGCTGACGGCAAGCGCCTGTCACGGCTGGATTTCCCGGCCTTTCCCTGTCCCATGCGGCGCTGTGTTGTTGCAGCGCAGGAAGGCCGGTCGGCTCCGGTTCCTTAACATTGGATCCCTCAACATTCGTTGCAACATCCGAAGAGTGACGCCCGGCATGACCATCGCCGCCAAGTTCGAAATCGAATTCCTCCAATACCTCGGTCCGGACGGCAAGCTCGTCCGCGACGACTTGCCCGAAGCCGGGCGCGATACCCAGCGCCTGCGTGAACTGTTCAAGCAGATGCTGTTCGTGCGCACCTTCGACACCAAGGCCATCGCGCTGCAGCGCACCGGCAAGCTGGGCACCTACGCCTCCTGCCTGGGCCACGAGGCCACCCACGTCGGCATCGGCGCCTCGATGAAGCCCGAGGACGTGTTCGCTCCCAGCTATCGCGAGTACGGCGCGCAGTTCATGCGCGGCGTGCAGCCCCGTGACGTGCTGATGTACTGGGGCGGCGACGAGCGCGGCAACGATTTCAAGATCGCCCGCCACGACTTCGCCTGGAGCGTGCCGATTTCCACCCAGTGCCTGCATGCCGCCGGCGCCGCGCTGGCGTTCAAGCTGCGCGGGCAGCCGCACCTCGCCGTCGCGACCTGTGGTGATGGTGGTTCCTCCAAGACCGATTTCTACGCCGCGCTGAATTCGGCCGGCGCCTATGAACTGCCGTTGATCCTGTGCGTGGTCAACAACGGCTGGGCGATCTCGGTGCCGCGCAAGGCCCAGACCGGTGCGCAGACACTGGCGCAGAAAGGCCTGGCCGGCGGCCTGCACTGCCTGCAGGTGGACGGCAACGATCTCATCGCCGTACTGGAAGCCATGCGCCGCGCCGGCGAGCGCGCGCGCAAGGGCCAGGGCGGCACCGTGCTGGAATTCGTCACCTACCGCCTGTCCGATCACACCACCGCCGACGATGCCCGCCGCTATCGCGACGACGCCGAAGTGAAGGCGGCCTGGGAGCGCGAGCCGATGACCCGCCTGCGCACCTGGCTGGTTGCCCAAGGCGTCTGGAACGACGCCGAAGAGGCCAGGTGGAAGGAGGAATGCGGCACGCGCGTGGACGAGGAAGTGAACGCCTACCTCAACACGCCGGTGCAGCCGGTCGAAGCGATGTTCGACTATCTGTACGCGGATCCGCCGCCGGAACTGCTGGCGCAACGGGCCGCCGCGCTCGCCGCGGAGGGCCGCTCATGAGCACCGTGATGGAAAACAAGACCACCGCCAACGCCAAGGCGACCGATACCGTGGCGACCCCGACCGCGATCACCCTGATTGAAGCCATCACCCAGGCGCTGGCCTGGGAGATCGCGCACGACGATTCGGTCATCGTGCTGGGCGAGGACGTGGGCGTGAACGGCGGCGTGTTCCGTGCCACCGCCGGCCTGCAACAGCGCTTCGGCGCCGATCGCATCCTCGACACCCCGCTGGACGAAACCACCATCGCCGGCCTCACCGTGGGCCTGGCCGTGCAGGGCATGAAACCGGTCGCCGAAGCGCAATTCGACGGCTTCGTCTACCCGATGGTCGACCACATCATCTGCCACGCCGCGCGCATGCGTTACCGCACCCGTGGCCGCCTGCACTGCCCGATGGTGCTGCGCGTGCCGTGGGGCGGCGGCATCCGCGCGCCGGAACACCACAGCGAGGCCAACGAGGCCATCTTCACCAACGTGCCGGGCCTGCGCGTGGTCCTGCCGTCCTCGCCGCAGCGCGCCTACGGGCTGCTGCTGGCGGCGATCCGGGATCCGGATCCGGTCATCTACATGGAACCCAAGCGCATCTACCGCCAGTACAAGGAAGTGGTCGCCGATGACGGCGAAGCGCTGCCGCTGGACGTGTGCTTCGTGCTGCGCGACGGCACCGATGTCACCCTCGTGACCTGGGGCGCGCAGGTGAAGGAAGCGCTGGAAGCCGCGGACAAGCTCGCCGCCGAAGGCATCAGCGCCGAAGTCATCGACGTGGCCACGCTGCGTCCGCTGGACTTCGACACCATCGCCGAGTCGGTGTCCAAGACCGGCCGCTGCGTGATCGTGCACGAGGCCCCGCGCACCGCCGGCTTCGGCGCCGAGATCGCCGCGCGCCTGGCCGAGCACTCGATGTACGACCTGCTCTCGCCGGTCGAGCGCGTCACCGGCTACGACACCCACATCCCACTGTTCCGCCTGGAGATGAAGTACCTGCCCAGCGTCGACAAGATCGTCGCCGCGGCCAAGCGCACCCTGGCCAACGGCTGATGGAGCGCGCGCGGGTCATCGCCAGGCACCGCGCGCCGGAACGACCGGCCATCCGGGTCGCCGCCGGCGATCCGGTGACCCTGGGGGAACGCGACACCGACTGGCCGCAGTTCGTCTGGACCAGTCTGGCGAGTGGACTCGGCGGCTGGATTCCGGTCGCCCTGTTCGACGCCGAGCATGGCGCGGCCACCGCGACGGACGAGTACGACACGCGCGAGCTGGATGCGGAGGCGGGCGAAATCCTGACCCTGCACCACGAAATGGCGGACTGGTGGTGGGCGGAGAACGCGCATGGCCAGACCGGCTGGATCCCCGCGCGCAACCTGGAACCTTTCCTAGCAACACCTGCACAAGAGAAATCCGAATGAGCGACAGCAAGACCTTCAATCTTCCCGACCTGGGCGAAGGCCTGCCCGACGCCACCATCGTCGAATGGTTCGTCAAGGAAGGCGACGTGATCCGGCTGGACGAGCCGCTGGTGTCGATGGAGACCGCCAAGGCGATCGTGGAAGTGCCGTCGCCGGTTTCCGGCAAGGTGCTGAAGCTGGCCGGCGGCGCGGGTGACGTGGTCGTCACCGGCAGCATGCTGGCGGTGTTCCAGCCCGACCCCAACCTGCCGCAGCGCGCGGAAGGCCAGGACACCGGCCATCACCACGGCCCGGCCAAGCCGCAGGTGCCCGAACCCGCGCCGGCCGCCGCCGCGCCTGCGCCAGCCGCCGCTGAAACCGAGCGCGACGACGCCGGCACCGTGGTCGGCGCGATGCAGACTTCCAACGCCGTGCACGCCGAACAGGCGGTCGCGGTCGGTGGCGTCAAGGCGATGCCGGCGGTACGCGCGATGGCGAAGAAGCTGGGCGTGGATCTGGCCCGTGTGCGTGCCACCGGCGCCGACGGCGCGGTGACCATGGCCGACGTGAAGCAGGCCGCCGCCGACGGTTCCGCCCGCGTGGGCGCGGCACCCGCGGCGCCGGCCCGCGCCGCGCTGGCCGAGGCCGCTCCGGCGTCCGCGCCCGCCGCCGCGCAGCGCACCGCGCTGTCCGCCTCCGGCAAGCCGATGCGTACCCAGCCACCGGGCGTGGCCGTCAGCGGCCAGCCGGAACAGCTCAAGGGCGTGCGCCGCAACATGGCCCGGGTGATGGCCGACGCGCACGCCAAGGTCGTGCCGACCACGCTCAGCGACGACGCCGACGTGCATGCCTGGACGCCGGGCAACGACGTCACCGTGCGTCTGATCCGCGCCATCGTCCGCGCCTGCAAGGCAGTGCCGGCGATGAACGCCTGGTTCGACGGCGACAAGCTCAGCCGCACCCTGCATCCGCACGTGGACATCGGCATCGCCGTGGACACGGACGACGGCCTGTTCGTGCCCGCGCTGCGCAACGCCGACATCCTGGATGCGCGCGGCGTGCGCGAGGGCATCAACCGCCTGCGCGCGCAGGTCGAGGACCGCAGCATTCCGGCGTCCGAGCTCAGCGGCTATACCATTTCGCTGTCCAACTTCGGCATGTTCGCCGGCCGCTACGCCACCCCGGTGGTGGTACCGCCGTGCGTGGCGATCGTCGCCGCCGGCCGCGCCCGCCACCAGGTCACGCCGGTGATGGGCGGCTTCGAGTCGCACAAGATCATCCCGCTGTCGGTCACGTTCGATCACCGCGCCTGCACCGGCGGCGAAGCCGCGCGCTTCCTCAAGGCGCTGATCGACGATCTGGCGCTGCCGGCGTAAATCCGGCCATCTCCCGCCGCCGGCAACGGCGGCGGGTCGCGTTTCCTGCCCCACTCCCGCGGAGAACGGACATGGCGCATCGCAGTCGTCTCGCCGGTTTCATCATCGATTGCCAGACCCACGACCACGAGGCCGCCGCGCAGTTCTGGAGCCAGGCGCTGGGCCTGCCGCGCGGTGAAACCTACCAGGATGGCGAAGCCCACTACGCCGAGCTGGAAGGGGCGCCGGGCGGACTGCACGTGGAGGTGCAACAGGTCGCGCACACCTCGCGCGTGCACCTGGACATCGAGGCCGACGACGTGGACGCCGAAGCCGACCGGCTGGAGAAACTGGGCGCCAAGCGGATCGGTTTCGTCAAACGCTGGTGGGTGATGGAAGCGCCGACCGGGCAGCGTTTCTGCGTTGTGCGCATGCGCCATCCCGAACGCGGCGTCGAGCCGAACCACTGGGACTGAATCCCTCACCACCGGACGCGGGAACGAGTCTTCCCGGAGCATCGACATGGCCCATCACAGCCGTCTTGCCGGATTCATCATCGATTGCCAGACCGACGAACTGGGCGCCGCCTCCTCGTTCTGGAGTCGCGCGCTCGGCCTGCCGGTGGTCAGCGCCGATGATGGCGGCGGCGGTCTGTATGACCGACTGAAGGATGCTGCCGGCGGGCTGCACGTGGAGGTGCAGAAAGTCGATCACCCCTCGCGCGTACATCTGGATATCGAAGCCGACGATCCGGAAGCCGAGGCCGCTCGTCTGGAACGACTCGGCGCGCGCCGCATCCGCTTCGTCCACGAGCGGTGGTGGGTGATGGAAGCCCCCACCGGTCAGCGCTTCTGCATCGTGCCGATGGGCGAAGGCGAGCGCGAAGGCCTCAACCGCTGGGATTGATCAGCGGCGATCGCGATCCAGCCAGCAGGCCAGGCCCTGCGCGTTGAGTTCGATGTCCATCTCCAGCACCCGCGTCACCCCGGCATCATCAAGCGGGCAGCGCAGCGCGCGGGCGCGTTCCACGTACATCATGGTCAATCCGGCGACCAGGGCGCGATGTCGATCCGGCGTGCCGTCGCACTGCCGCGCCAGCGCGCACATCGCGTCGATCTGCTCGAACAGTTCCGCCGCCAGGCGATCCGGCTCCTCCACCCGGCCGTAGTGGGTGAGGTACATCGCCTGCGGCCGGTAGGCGAGCAACCGCGCGATGGAGGTCTTCAGCGCCTCGGGCTCGAACTGCACCGGCGAGGAAGTCGGCAGGATGAACGGCCCGTGCGGGCCATCCATCTCGCGATAGGAGAGGCCGAAGGTGTCGCCGGTGAACCAGCTCCGGCTGCGTTCGTCCCACACGCAGTAGTGATGGCGCGCATGCCCCGGCGTGTCGATGCATTGCAAGCGGCGGCCGGCCAGTGCCAGCGTGTGTCCATCCTCGGCGACAACCACGCGTGCTTCCGGCACCGGCCGGATGCGCCCGTAGCTGCGCTCCATCTCCACTTCGCCGTAGACCGCGGTGGCGCCCGCGATCAGTTTGGCGGGGTCGATCAGGTGGGGCGCGGCGCGCGGATGCGCGACCAGGCACGCACGGGGCAGCTGCGCCATCAGTTCGCCCGCGCCGCCGGCGTGATCCAGATGCGCATGGGTGACCATCACCCAGTCGATGTCGTCCGGCTCCAGGCCGGCGTCACGCGCGGCCTGCAGCAGACGGGGCACCGCGTGGTTGGTCCCGGTGTCGATGAATGCACCGCGTCCCTGCTCGACAATCAGGTAGGCGGCATCGAAATGATCCCGCTGGAACGCGGTATCGATGGTGTGGATGCCAGTGGTGTCCATACGCTTGTGGGGTAACGCGAGGATGACGTCGATTCTACCGACGCGGCGGAGGCGCCACGATGCATCTTTGGTCGCAGAAGCCCACCGTCCACCTCACTGTGGGAGCGACGTGAGTCGCGAATCGGCGACCCTCCGCGGCGCGATTCATGTCTCTCCTGCAGTGAGGACATGAATTCGGAGCGCTTCTTCGCGACTCACGTCGCTCCCACATCAGGGGTCGGGTGCTGCCCGCCGGCGCGCTCAGCGCTCCAGCCACCACGACCGCAGCAGCACCGCCACGCTCAGCACGAACAGGAAACCGCCGTAGCCGACCAGGGTCGCCAGCACCTGCTTCCAGATCGCGCCGGTGCCGATGTCGGCCAGCCCCAGCGCGTAGCCCCAGTACATGCCGAACATGCTGAGCACGAAAGCCACGATCAGGCTGATCGTATCGAAGGCCTTGCGCCGGCCATCGCGTGGCTGCCGTGGAAACAGCCAGAACAGCGTGCCCAGCAGCGCGAACCACGGCAGGAACAGCACCATCGCCAGGAACGGCATCTCAGACCTCGGCGTCGCGCAGCTGCTTCAACGCCGCCAGCACCTCGGCGACAGGAACCTGCAGCACGATCCCGGTGGTTTCCAGTTGATCCGCGCGTTCGGCCTGCTTGAGCACGGCGATGATCTGGCCGGCATCCTTCGGCGCGTCGAAGCCATTGCTCTGGATCAGCAGCTGGCCGTCGGCATCGGTGAACTTGAAATAGAACCGCGCGTCCTTGTCGCGATACTGCTTGAACTGCGGCAGCGCGGCCTTGGCCGTGGCCGTTTTCGTTGGTGCCACCGGTTGGTCGGCCAGGTTGCGCAGGCCGACCGCGTGGCGCAGTTCCGCCAGCAACGGGATGGCGTACTTCGTGCGCAGGCGCTGCGCGCCGTCGCGCAGGATCGCCTCGATCTCCTCGGGCCGCGCCATCAGCGTCAGGTACTTCTCGCGCAGCGGGGTGATTTCCGCATCGATGCGCTCGAACAGCTTCTGCTTGGCGTCGCCCCAGCCGATGCCGTCGGCAAATGCCCGGGCGAACGCGGCGGTCTCCTCCGCGCTGGCAAAAGCCTGGTACAGCTGGAACAGCGCCGAGCCCTCGGTGTCCTTGGCCTCACCCGCCCCGCGCGAATCGGTGAGGATCGAGAAAACCAGCTTCTTCAACTCCTCGCGCGGCACGAACAGCGGAATGGTGTTGTTGTAGCTCTTGCTCATCTTGCGCCCATCCAGGCCGGGCAGCGTGGCGACGTTGTCATCGATGAGCACTTCCGGCAGGGCGAAATACTCCTTGCCGTAGACATGGTTGAAACGCTGGCCGAAATCGCGCGCCATCTCGATGTGCTGGATCTGATCGCGTCCCACCGGTACCTGGTTGGCATTGAAGATCAGGATGTCCGCGGCCATCAGCACCGGGTACATGAACAGTCCCGCGGTGACCGCGGCATCATCGTCCTCGCCATCCGCGCGGTTCTTGTCCACCGCCGCCTTGTAGGCATGCGCGCGGTTGAGGATGCCCTTGCTGGCCACGCAGGTCAGGAACCAGGTCAGCTCGGTGATCTCGGGAATGTCGCTCTGCCGGTAGAACCACACCTTGTCCGGTTCCAGGCCGGCCGCCAGCCAGGTCGCGGCGATCTCCAGCGTCGAGCGCTGGGTACGCGCGGGGTCCTGCGCCTTGATCAGGCTGTGCAGGTCGGCCAGGAAATAGAAGCTTTCCACGCCGGGATTGCGGCTGGCCGCCACGGCGGGGCGGACCGCGCCGACATAGTTGCCCAGATGGGGGGTGCCGGAGGTGGTGATGCCGGTCAGGACTCGGGTGGTCATTGCGTCTTTCTGAAGTCTGAACACGGCCAGTTTAACCGCTGGCGGCGCAAACCCCATCCGCGGCGGCGACGCGTTGACACGCACGTCCCTCCCGGAGAACCGCCATGTTCCGCGCCTGCATCCTGCTGCTCGCCTCGCTGTTTCCGCTGGCCGCCTGTTCCCGCGCCGAAGCCGGGCCACTGGTGGACGTGGCGGTGGTCGACCGCGACACCGGCCAATGGCTGCCCAGCTATCCGCATCGCGGTGACCGCTGGGTCGCCGGCGAACCCGGCCACCGCTACGCCGTGCGCCTGACCAACACCACCGGTGAACGCATACTGGTGGTGCTGTCGGTGGACGGCGTCAACGCCGTCACCGGTGAAACCGCCGCTCCGTCCCAGGCCGGCTACGTGCTGGATCCGTGGGAGACCGCCGAGATCGCCGGCTGGCGGAAATCGCTGGACGACATCGCCCAGTTCATCTTCACCAACCACCGCGACAGCTACGCCGCGCGCACCGGACGTCCACGCAACGTCGGAGTCATCGGTGTCGCGGCATTCCGCGAGGCCCGGCCTTACTACCCGCCGTACTATCCCTCGTCCCCCGCGCCGGCCCCCTACCCGCCCTACGCCGGAGCCCGCCCGCAATCGGAAAGCGCCGAGAAGGCCGCCGCCCCGAGCGCGGCCGACGCGGTCGGCGAGGCAATGGCCAGCCGCCAGCGCATCGGCACCGGCCACGGTGAACGCGAATGGGCGCCGGTCGGTTCCACCGATTTCGTGCGCGCCCGTCGCGCGCCCGACCAGGTCAGCGAAATCCGCTATGACGAACCGCGTCGGCTGGTGGCCCTGGGTATCCTGCCGCCGCCGTACCGGCCGCCTTATCGCGAGCGCGCGCCGCAGGCGTTCCCCAATGGCTTCGTCGCCGATCCGCCGCGCTGGCGCTGAAGCGCGAAACGTCGGAGCATGAAAGCGACGGGCCGCTCGCGCGGCCCGTCGCTTTTTTTCCTGTCGCCCAGGAATCAGTGCTTCATGTCCGAGCGCAGGCTGCGCTCGAATGCCTTCACTTCATCGTGGGCGCGTTCGCGGCCCCAACCGTAGCGTTCCTGCAGGCGTCCCTCCAGATATTCGGCATTGCCTTCCGCGATCTGGAAGTCGTCGTCGGTCAGATCGCCCCACTTGGCCTGGATCCTGCCTTTCAGCTGCTTCCAGTTGCCGGCGATGATGTCCTGGTTCATGGAATGTCCTCTTGGTTTCGCGGCGGGGGATACCGCGTGACCAGCATCGCATCCCTGCCATTCCCGCACGATCAAGGCGACGTCAACGACATATTATTTTCGTCAAGCGAACGCTGTCGTGAAACGCAGGCGCCACCGATCCCATGCACACGCGGACTCGCCCGGTGCCCCAACGGGAAAGGGCCGGCGAATGCCGGCCCTTTCCGTATTTCCTGCCGGACCGGCGGCGAACGCCGGTCCGCCCACCGGCTTATTTGCCGGAGGCGTCCTCGACCTTCTCGCCCACCTTCTGTACGTCCTTGCCGAACCCCTTGACGGTGTTGCAGCCGGACAGCGCGACGATCGAGAACAGGGCAATGAACAACAGAGCGGCGTAGCGCTTCATGGAAAACTCCTGGTTGTAAGGTGACTCTACACCGGGGATGCGGCGGCGGTCCTTCCGCGCCGGCCTTCCCCTGCGGCGGCGAGTCTGATTAAAGCATGCTGCATCGAGGCTGACCAAGACGCCCCAAAACGAAAGGGCCGGCATTGCCGGCCCTTCCGGAAGGCGCGCCTCGTCGCTGCGCCCAGAGGGGTTACGACGTCAGCACTTGCCGTCCTTGCAGTCCTGCGCCTTGTCCTCGACTTTCTCGCCGACCTTCTGCACGTCCTTGCCCGCGCCGGCCATGGTGTTGCAGCCGGAAAGAACCGCGGTGGAAAACATCGCCAGCATCAGCAAAGCCATCCAACGTTTCATGTTCGCCTCCTTGGTGAAATGTCTGGTGGAACGATGCTGCATCGGCGCGGCGGGCGGCCCTTGCAGCGTGGTTCCACCATGGACAGGCGGCCGTTCACGGCACGTGAAGCCGGCGGGCGGCATTCAGGCGCAAATCAGGCTCCGCGCAGGCCTGGTTCAGTCGCGCATCAAGGTGGATTTTCCGAACAGGCTTTCCACCAGATCCACGGTCAGCTTGGCGGTCCGGTTGCGACGGTCCAGGACCGGATTGAGTTCGACGATGTCGAGGGAGCCCATCCGGCCGGTGTCGGCAATCATCTCCATCACCAGCTGCGCTTCGCGGTAGTTCGGTCCACCCGGCACCGTGGTGCCGACGCCCGGTGCGATGCTGGGATCCAGGAAGTCCACGTCGAAGCTGACATGCAGGTGGGTATCGGCATCCACGCCTTCGAGCGCCGCTTCCATCGTCCGCTTCATGCCCACCTCGTCGATGTACCGCATGTCATAGACATCGACCGCGTGATCCTTGATCAGCTTCTTCTCTTCCGGATCCACGGAACGGATGCCGATCTGGCGCACCATCGCCGGCGTGATCGCCGGGCTGTCGCCACCCAGCCGGGTCAGCGCGTCCGGACCGATACCGCACAGGCAGGCCACCGGCATGCCATGGATGTTGCCGGACGGCGTGACGTCGCTGGTATTGAAATCCGAATGCGCATCCAGCCACAGCACGCGCAGGCGCTTGCCCTGCTGCCGGCAATGACGGGCGATGGCAGTGATCGAACCGATCGCCAGGCAATGATCGCCACCCATCATGATCGGCAACCGCCCTTTCGCCAGTTCGGCCGCGGTCGCGTCCATCAGCGCCCGGTTCCAGGCCACCACTTCGTCCAGGTGGCGATAGCCGCGCGCGGGTTCGGTCCAGGGATTCGGCGGACCCTGTACGTTGCCGGTGTCCGCCACATCCACGCCACGCGCCGCCAGCGCCTCGCCCAGTCCGGCGATGCGCAGGGCATCCGGCCCCATCCGCGCGCCGCGGTGTCCGGCACCCACATCGGTGGGCACGCCAATCAGGGAGACGGGAGGGAACGTACGGGCCATCGCGACACTCGGTGGTTCGGGAAAGATCCGCAAGTCTAGTCCGATTCGCATGACCGGACTGTGGCGCTGCAACAGCGCCGCCCTGCGCCGACGACTGGCAACGGCATGCGGCGCCCGCTCACATGGAAGCGGCCGGACCACGAGCCGGCAGGCAGGCGCGTGCGGCTCCCGCCGCCGCACCTCGTGTGATGCCTGGAATTCCCGGAATACCGGAGAGTGGTGCCGCTTATCCGAATCGAACGGATGACCTACCGCTTACAAGGCGGTTGCTCTACCAGCTGAGCTAAAGCGGCACGGAAGGCCGGCGTTGCGCCGGCACGGGGATTCTACCGCAGCGCGGCAGGGCAGTCCTGCGGCTCGACGGGCGCACCGGCAACCGGACGCAATGCCGTCGCTCGGGTACCCGCCGGCGCCGCGACATCCAACCACCAGTGCGACGGACCTTCCTCGCCTATCGCATGGACCTGGGCGGGAAACCCGGCGGCGGCCAGTTGCGCCTGCCGACGCTGCGCGCCTTCGCGGTTGCGGTAGCGTCCCAATGCGATTCCGTTGATCTCCTCGCCCTGGTTGACCACCAGGAAATCGTCGAAGCCCGCGGCGCCGATGCGCTGCGCGGTCGCCACCGCTTCCTCGCGCGTCGGCGCCGGCGGCAGCGATACGCGGTAACCGCTGGCACCGGTTCCGGGCGCTTCGCGCAACGCCGCCCGGCCGATGGCCGGCGCCAGCCTGCCCTGCGACTGCTCCGCGGCGATCCGTTCGGCGAATGGCCCTACCCGGAAGCAGAGGTGCGCGGCGGGCGCGGCAGCGGCCGGCGCAATCACCGGAGCCGAGGAAGAAGGCGCGGCGGATACCGTGGCGGGGCGGTCCGCCGATGGCGCCCGCGCGTCCACCAGTTCCAGGGTCGCGACTCCGGCCGGAATCTCCGGCGGCGGTGGCGGCGGTGGTTCGGAGCGGGTCAGCCACCAGGCGGCCACTCCCAGGTTGAGGACGACCAGCAGGACGATCAGGGCGCGAATCAGCATGCGTGGATTCTATCCATGGCGGTCACTCCGCAGCATGGACGGGCCCGCCGGCCCGGGCCCACTGCGACAGGCCCTCCAGCACCAGCGAAGGCGCGAATTCCGACGCCGGCAGCCCATCACGCAGCGCCTCGGCACCACCGCCATGCAACAGCAGCGCAGGTGTTTCCCCCAGCGCCTGCGTGGCGAGCCGCAGGCTGCGCTCGACCAGGCCGAGCGCGGCGCCCTCGCAACCGGAAGCCAATGCATCCTCGGTATCGTCGGCGAACTCCCGGTACGCGCCCCCCGTCGACGGCAGGTGCGCGGCGGCCTGGTGCAGCGCGCCTCGCATCAACGCGGGGGAGGGTCCGATGCGTCCGCCACGGTGTTGGCCCTGCGCATCGATCAGATCGAGGGTGATGGCGGTACCGACGCCCACGACCATCCATGCGCGCGCGCCGCGGGCGCGCGCCGCGACCATGGCCAGGAAGCGATCCACGCCCAGTTTCTCCGGCCGCGCGTAGGCGATGCGCACGTCCGCGAACGCGATCTGCGTGCGCGCCAGCGAGATGCGCTGGAATCGTTCGGTCAGGGCATCGAGCACGGCCAGGGTCAAGGCGGGTGAAGCCACGCTGGCCAGGCAGGCCGAATCGGCTCGCTCCGGCAGATGGCGCCGCAGCGCATCGGCAAAACCGCGCTCGTCATGGCCGAACGCGGTCACCGCGCCCGGTTTTCCGCCGCCATCCACTCGCGCGCATTTGAGCCGCGAATTCCCCAGGTCGAACAACCACTGCGTCATTGCGTCCTCACACTGACTTCGCCCGCATGCACGCTCTCCCAGGCGCCATCGACGAGAACGCGCAGCGCGCCGTCCCCTGCCAGCCCCCCGGCGACACCGTGGCGCGTCTGGCGCGGATCCCGGATCGCCACCTCCCGTCCCGCCAGTACGTCCAGCGACGCGAAACGCGCCAGGAACGGCGCCAGGCCATCCCGATCGAATTCGTCCAGCGCGGGCAGCAACCGCGACAGCAGTGCCACCGCCAGCGTGTTGCGGTCCGCAACCGGTTCCGATTCATGCAGCGTCGCCAGATCGATCCACGGTTGATCGATCCGGGCCGCGAACGTGGATGGCATGCGCACGTTGATGCCGATGCCGATGATCGCCCGCACCGGACCGCCGTGCTCGCCGCCGCCCTCGACCAGCACGCCCCCCAACTTGCGGTCGTCCACCATCAGGTCATTGGGCCACTTGAGCCCGACCCCGGCGAACCCCAGCGCGCGCAAAGCTTCCGCCGTCGCAATGCCGGCCACCAGACTGAGCCCGCCCAGACGTGCCAGTCCACCGGAGAAGTGGCGGGCCAGCGACAGGTAGAGGTTGGCCGCGACCGGCGACGCCCAGTGGCGACCGCGCCGTCCGCGACCGCCGGTCTGCTGCTCGGCCAGCAGCACCGCCGCGCCCTGCGCGGGCGTGTCCCGGCGAAGCAGTTCGCTGTTGGTCGAATCCAGTGACCAGGCGACCTCCAGCGCCGCCAGGCCGGCTCGGCAGACCGGCGCCAGGGCCCGTTCCATCGCGTTGGCGTCCAGCAGCGTCAGGGGTTCGGCCAGGACATAGCCCCGGCCCGCCTTGGCATCGATCCGAACTCCCGCCTCGCGCAGGGATTCGATGCGCTTCCACATCGCCGCCCGGGTCAGGCCGGCGTCCCGGGCCAGGGCATCGCCGGATACCGGACCCGCCAGCAGGCGCGACAGCAGCTCGCGCTCCGCGCTCACCCGGCCCGCCCCCGACCGACGGCGCGGGTCGGAAAACACAAGTCCTGGGGAGTGGAAAGCGAATGGCGCATGCCGACATTATGCCGGGGCGGAACAGGCGCCGCCGGCACGCCTCGCCGCCGTTCCCGGCGGGCCTTGGCCTGTTCAGGCCGGCAATCCCTTTTCCGGCTATATTCAGCAGGATGGCCGCCGCTGCGGTGCCATCCGACAGGAGTCCTCCGATGCTTCGCGCCAGCTTCATCGTCCTGCTGACCTGCCTCTGCGCGCCGGCAATGGCGCAGAACGGTCGCGTGCTGTCGACCGTGACCGCATCGGCATGCCAGGAGATTGTCGCCAAGGCCACCGATGCGGCTCCACCCAGCGAGGCATCCACCCGCGCGGCGCGCGCATCCGTGCGCGACAAGTACACTCCCGCCGCGACCACTTCGACCAATACCGTGTTGCCCGTCGCGGGCAGCCGTGGCGGCGGTGGCGAGGACGAGAGTGATCCGACGCCGGTGCTGCCGCGCCCGCGCGCGCCGAAATGGCACAGCTTCCTGCCGGGCATGTTCCGCTGACCAGTGTTGCGCCTGTTCCGACGGCTCCGTCCGCCCGCTCCCCTGGATGAAACGATCTGGCAGCACGTCTGCCGCGAAACGCCCTGGATCCATCGACTCGATGAGGCGCGCCGCTGGCGCCTGCGCGCGCTGACCGAACGCTTCCTGCACGAAAAGACCATCACGCCGCTGGACGAACTCTCGCTCGATGAGCCGCAATGCGCGCAACTGGCGGCGCTGTGCTGCCTGCCGTTGCTGGAATACGGGCACCGCGGCTGGCGCGGCTGGTCGCAGCTCATCGTCTATCCGGACGCGTTCCGCGTACATCGCAGCCACACCGACGCGACCGGCGTGCAGCACGAATGGGAAGACGACCTGGCCGGCGAGTCCTGGGACGCCGGCCCGCTGATTCTGTCCTGGGCCGACGTGCAGGCGGATCTGGCCGAACCCGATGCCGGCTTCTGCGTGGCCGTGCACGAAGTGGCGCACAAGCTGGATGCGCTCGATGGCGAGATGGATGGCACGCCGCCCCTTCCCGGCGAATGGCGACGTCGCTGGGCGCAGGATTTCCAGCGCGCCTACGATCAGTTGTGCCAGGAAGTGGACCTGGGGCGCGAGACGCGCATCGATCCCTATGCGACCGAAGGCCCGGACGAGTTCTTCGCCGTGGCCACCGAGTACCACTTCTCGGCGCCGCGCCTGCTGCGCCAGGCGATGCCGGACGTGGCCGCGCACCTGCGGCGGTTCTACGGTCCACCACCGGAGTGGTGAGCGCCATCCGCGGATGCGGATGGCAACCGCTCAGAGGCCCTGTGGCAGGGTGACCACGAACTGGGCGCCGCCCAGTTCCTCCGAACGCTTGACCTGCAATTCACCGCGATAGTCGCGAATCAGGTCCTGCACGATCGACAGGCCGATACCGTGGCCATGCACGCGCTCGTCGCCGCGCACGCCACGCTGGAGGACCACTGGAATGTTTTCCTCGGTGATGCCGGGACCGTCGTCCTCGACCGACAGGTACAGTCCCGCGCGACGCTGGGGCGCCGCGGGCAGCGGTCGCACGGTCAGCAGGACGCGCGAACGCGCCCACTTGAACGCGTTCTCCAGCAGGTTGCCCATCAGTTCCTGCAGATCGCCGGTCTCGCCATAGAAACGCGCCTGCGGTTCGATCTCGAATTCGCACAGGACCCGCTTGCCGGCATACACCTTTTCCAGCCCGCTGACGATTTCCTCGGCATGCGGTTCGATCGGCACCGGCGCGGAGAACAGCTTGTGACCGCTCGAGGCGGCGCGCGCCAGCTGGTAGGACACCAAGCCGTTCATGCGCTTGAGCTGGTTGTCCAGTTCCTCGCGCAGCGCGGCTTCGCTGGCGCCGCTGTCCAGTTGGGTGCGCAGCACCGCCAACGGCGTCTTCAGGCTGTGCGCGAGATCCGCCAGCGTGTTGCGCTGGCGCTCCAGGTTCTCGCGCTCGCTCTCGATGAAGGCGTTGATGCTGTCGGTCAGCGGCTCAAGTTCGCGCGGATGGCGTTCGCTCATGCGATCGATCTGTCCGCCCTGCACGCGGGTGAGTTCGGTGATCACGCGCCGCAGCGGGCGCAGACTCCAGCGCAGTACCGCCATCTGCAGCAACAGCAGAATGAAACCCGCGCTGCCCAGGTACACCCACAAGGCGCCGCGGAACACCCGCATCTGCGCGTTGAGCGCCTGCGCGTCCTCGAGGATATAGATGCTGTAGGGAAATTCCGCCTCGGGGCCGCGTTCGGCCCAGACGAAGCCCACGCCATAGCGATAGACCTGGCTCTCACTGCCATCGGCGCGGCGATATGTTAGGGGGCCATCAAAAGATTCCTCACGCCCCGCAAGTGCGGGCGCAGCAGGCAGCACGGGACCTAATGTGGAAGCTGTACTCCATTTCCCCCCAGGAAGAAGAACTTCGGCAAATAACCCACTATCTGGCGTATCGAATCTTGGATCCGGTGGGTATTCAGGCGGAATGAGGCTACCGTCCCTTGCAAAATCAACTTTTGAATAGGCTATTGCATAGCTGCGAAGCTGCTGTAATAGATTGTCTTTTGCTGTCGCTTGGAAAGCCTTATCCAACGCGTATCCAGCAAGAGCCAGAAAAGCAACCAAACCAATACTAGCTGCGAGCAACTGTCTAGCACGCAATGAAACCGGCATTGAGCGCGCTTTCATTGTCACTCAACTCATCCTTTCATCGCTATTGAACAATGGTAGCTTCCGACTTCTGGCAAGCCGCCAGGAAAAGTCACAGGAAAGTGAAATGAAAAAAACATCTATTCTTCTTGGATTGATCGTCGCGTTTGCTTCCACTACAGCGCTCGCACAGTCGGGGCCGGCCCCGGGACGAGTTACCACTCTCTGCAATTCTTCCTACTGCGTAAAGGGATACTGGGACAAGAGTGGTCGCTTTATCGTTATTCGCGTTATGGAACCGAAGATGAAATAACCAATAATGGGGCAGGTGATACTTCGCCTGCCCCATTGTTGTCGTTCCCCCGGTGACTCATTCTTCGTTAGTACGCGGGATGGCGAAGCGGTAGCCGCGGCCGCGCACGGTTTCGATCGGCTTCAGTTCGCCTTCCGGATCCAGCTTCTTGCGCAGGCGGCCGATGAAGACTTCCAGCACGTTCGAATCACGATCGAAATCCTGCTGGTAGATGTGCTCGGTCAGATCGGCCTTCGAGACCAGTTCGCCGGCGTGCATCATCAGGTATTCCAGCACCTTGTATTCGTAGCTGGTCAGATCGACGTTGCCGCCGTTGACGCTGACCGTCTGCGCGGCCAGGTCCAGCGCGACCGGACCACACTCCAGGGTGGGCTTGCTCCAGCCGGCGGCGCGGCGCAGCAGCGCGTTGACGCGCGCCAGCAGTTCCTCGACGTGGAACGGCTTGACCAGATAGTCGTCGGCGCCCTGCTTAAGGCCCTCGACCTTGTCCTGCCAGCTGGAACGCGCGGTCAGGATCAGGATCGGGAATTTCTTGCCCTCGTCGCGCAGGGCCTTGATCAGCTCCATGCCGGACATCTTGGGCAGGCCGAGATCGATGATGCCCACGTCGAACGGGACTTCGCGGCCCATGTAGAGGCCTTCCTCGCCGTCCTGGGCGGCGTCGACGGCGAAGCCTTCGCGCTTCAGACGGGCGGCCAGGGTTTCGCGCAGGGGGGCTTCGTCTTCGACCAGCAAGATACGCATGGACTCTCCTTGGAATGCGGGCGACCTCTGAGCCGCCCGTGCTTACGATTCTACGTAAGACTACTGTTATTAAAGGTTATTTCCGCGTGCAGAAGGGGGAGACTGCTCGTTGTCTTCCCCTTTCGAAGAACGACGACGACTACCGCTGGTATCGTCCATGTAACGTACGCGACCACGCTCATCGACGTACTTGATGCGATTTATGTCCCGACCATCAAAAGGTACTTGTTCTGCGCTAAGCACACGGATATCGCGCCCCCGCTGCAATCGCCGCACTGAATCAGCAAGCGAATCGTGGCTGTTTTCACGCGAACCATATGACGCACGCCCACCGCGCTCGGAGGACCGTTCGTCACGCTCACTATTCCTTTGTCCCTGTCCCTGTCCCTGTCCCCGGCCTTGAGCCTGGGCGTTGGCCCCGGCCACAACGGTCATGCTGCCGGCGAGGGCCAGCAGTGCCACGAACGCGATGGAAGAAAGTGTGCGATGCATAACGGAATCGTAACGGATCTCGGCTCGCCAAACTGAACGGAAGCCGAAACCACTTCTAGACCAATGGACGCAAAGTCTTGGCTTCGGGCGGTGAATCCGGTCTGAACTTATCCACAAGCCTGCCGGGTCCATTCAGCTAACGGAACGCTCAGAAAATCTCGCCGACACAACACCTTAGCGAACCTCCGCCCGCCTCGATGGCGGCCAGCGGGACCTCGCGGACGGTGAATCCCGCCGTCCTTTCCAATTGCCGGCGCGTGGCCGCCGAAAGCGCTTCCGCCGCCCGCCGGCTCATCCACACGCTGTCCGGACGCAAGGCTATCGCGTTGGCGGCAAAGGCGGCCTGCTCATCCGCCGACAGGGGGATGGCCAGCGCGCCGTAGAGCTCGGCCAGGGTGGCCGGCACCCGCGGGTCGGCGAAGCCCATCGGAGACAACAGGGCCGCACGGCCCGCGAGGACCGCCAGCACGACGTTGGTGTGGTACTCGCCCGGGGCCAGATCGAAGATCAGGGTGGCGCGCAGGCCGAAGGCCTGGTGCATCAGCGCCGCGCCGGCCTCGTCGCAGCGCTCGGACAGGCCGCAGAAACCCAGGCCGCGCGCGCGGTCGATGACCAGCGCCCCGGTCAGTTCGCAGGGATGTGGCTGTGCCGAAAGATCGTGTTCCCGATAGCCGAGGGTATCGCGGAAGAATCCGCGGATATCCCCGCGCGCCGCTTCGCGCTGCCTGACCTCGTGGCGCATGCGGCCGACGATCAGTCGGCCGGGCGCGGTCGCGAAGACGTTGTTGGGAAATACGGCGTCCGGCGTCGCCGGGTCCCCGGCAAATGCAATCACCGGCAGTTCGCTGGACAGGGCGCGCTGCAGCGCCCGGTGTTCGGCCAGCGCCGCGCCGGCATCGAAATCCGGAGCATCGGCCATGTAGCGGTTGTCGGACGCCGATTGTTCCGCGCGGACGAAGCCCTCCGGAGTGACCAGGAACGCGGCCCGGGCGGTGGCCGGCCCGAAGTCCGGCGCGGTGTCGCGGGCGGCGCGCAGAAAAGCCTGACAGTCCCGCGTCGGCTGCGTGCCGGACATGTCAGGCGGCCGGCTGCAGGCGCGATTCGGTCGCCGCCAGGGCGCGCTCCACCAGCGACCAGTCCGCACCCGGTCGATGGGCGCCTTCGCTGAGGATCTGGCGGAACATGCGTCCGCCGGGCTGGCCATGGAACAGGCCCAGGACGTGACGGGTGATGTGCTTGAGCGCCACGCCCGCCGTCAGCCGCGCTTCCACATAGGGGCGCAATGCGCGCAGCAGTTCGGCGCGGCCGCGCAGCGGCGCGCCCCACAACGAGGCTTCCAGCGCATGCAGCAGATAGGGTTCGTGATAGGCGGCGCGGCCCAGCATCACGCCATCGCTATGGCGAAGATGGACTTGCACGTCGGTTTCGGTGGCGATGCCGCCGTTGACCGCGATGGTCAGGTCGGGGCGTTCCTGCTTGAGCTGGTAGGCCCATTCGTAGCGCAGCGGTGGAATCTCGCGATTCTCCTTCGGCGACAGTCCCTGCAGCCACGCCTTGCGCGCGTGCACGAAGAACGTCGTGCAGCCCGCATCCGCCACGGTGTCGATGAAGGCGCGGAAACGCTCGTAGTCTTCCAGTTCGTCCACGCCCAGCCGGCACTTCACCGTCACCGGGATGGCGACCGCGGCGATCATCGCCGCCACGCTGTCGGCCACCAGCGCCGGCTCCTTCATCAGGCAGGCGCCGAAGCGGCCGGCCTGCACGCGGTCGGAAGGACAGCCGACGTTGAGGTTGATCTCGTCATAGCCCCACTCCTCGCCGATGCGCGCGGCCCGCGCCAGCAGCTCGGGCTCGCTGCCACCCAGTTGCAGTGCGACCGGATGTTCCCCCGCATCGAAACCGAGCAGGCGATCGCGATCCCCATGGATCACCGCCTGCGCGTGCACCATCTCGGTGTACAGACGCGCATGCGGCGACAGCAGCCGGTGGAACACGCGGCAATGCGAATCCGTCCAGTCCATCATCGGGGCGACGGACAGGGTCACGCCTTCCTCTATTTCGGGACTGCGGAGCTTCGCCCCTGTCGGGACGGCGGTTTCCAGCGGCTGCATGTTCGTGGGGGTTCCAATGGCGTCGCGCGGACATTCGGGCGGCCTGGTGCGGCGATCCGGGCCGCGGATCCGCGGCCGCCAGGCGCCTGCGCGGGCCATTATCGCCCATGTCGCCCGAATCGCCGGATGCGGACTGTCCGCCTCGTCCAGCCGTCGGCGCCGCCAGGGTGACGCCGGCTTCCCGGAAGGTCGTGCGCCCTACCCGGCCACCGCCGGGCCATCGGTGCTGATTGCCTCGGCGGTGACCACCCAGCGCGATCCATTCCATCGCCAGGTGACCAGATGCTTGCCCTTGACCCGCATCCGCCGTCCTTCGGACAGGACGGTCGCCTCGAACTCGCCCAGTTCGTAGGCCATGTCGCCGGACGCCGCGGCAATGATTTCCGTCGGCCGGAACCTGGCCGAGTACCCCGGCGTATCCAGGCGCTCCCGGAACCATGCGCGGATCGCCGCCTTTCCACGAATGATGGGGCCGCCGTGGGTCAGGAACGCCGCGTCCTCGTCGTAGTTCTCCATCACCCGATCCAGGCGGCCCGCGAAGAGATCCTCGGACCATCGGGTGTCAATGGCGCGGATCGCTTCGGCGGCGTCGTGGGTTGCCGGCGCGTCCGCCGCCGTCGCGTGAGGCGCGGCGATGGACAGGAACAACAGCGTGGCGAGGAACAGACGCGCGGATTTCCAGCGCCTCATCCCGCCTGGCCTTCCGCCTTGCGTCCAAAATAGGAAATCTTGTTGGCGATCTTCCACTCGGCGCCGACCTTCAGCAGCAGGAAGTAGTCGGTGATCACGACCGCGCCATGATCCAGGGTGATGCGGGCGGTACCGGCGCTTCCGGAAGCGTCCATGAAATCGATGCTGCGCACGCGGGACGCTTCGTCGGCCGCGGCCTTGCCCTTGAAGAACGAGCAGAACTCGTCCAGCGTCAGCGAGGCCACTTTGCCGTCGCGCACGCTCTCTATCCGCGCGCTCGGCAGGAAGGCCTGGCGCATGTGGGACGCTTCGCCGGTGGCCTGTCCGCGGAAGTAGTGATTGATCGCCTGGCGCATGCCTTCCTGCGCGGCGGGATCCTGCTGCGCCGCCGGGCGGGCCGCGGGCGCTTCGGCAGGCAGCGCTTGGACGCCTGCGGTCAGGGTGATGAGGGCGCCCGCGAGCAGGCCACGAAACCGCTGCTGGTTCATTGCACGTCTCCTTGGGGATGCAGCCTCAGAGTGGCGGGCGCGACATCCCCGGACAATGGCTTCCACCGCGGATTCCGCACGCTTCGGCGCAACCAGGGTCGCGCCGTGGGCCGGCCTTACTTGAACAGGGCGAGCCGGTCGCGATAGCTGCGCGATAGCTTCAGTTCCTGTCCGCAATCCAGAGTCAGGAAGTATTCGCCGTTGAGGTGTGGGCGCAGCGAGCTGACCCGCCCGGCGTTGACCAGGGTCGAACGGTGGATGCGCGGAAACCGGGCCGGATCCAGTCGTTTCTCCAACTGCCCGAGCGTTGCGCGCAGCACATGGGTGTCGCGATCGGTATGGATGCACAGGTAGTCGCCGGCGGCATCGACCCAACGGATGCTGGCGCGCGGCAGGCGCAACGTGCGTGCGCCGTCGCGGATGGCCAGCGGCGTATCCGCGTCGCGCAGTTCCCGTGCGCCGCCGGCCTCCAGCGCCTCGCCCAGGGTCAGTGCGGGCCGGCCGCTGAGCGCGCCAAGCAGACCAAGCAGTCTGGCGCGATGATCACTGGCGTCGCGGCGGTCCAGCGCCTCGCGCACCCGGTACAGGGCCTGGTGCAGGCGGCTGTCGTCCACCGGCTTGAGCAGGTAGTCCACCGCGCTCGCCTCGAATGCATTGAGCGCATAGTGGTCATAGGCGGTGACGAACACCACCAGCGGCATCTGCTGCGCCGGAATCGCGCGCAGGGCGGCGAAGCCGTCCAGGCCCGGCATCTGCACGTCGAGAAACAGCAGATCCGGGGCATGCTCGGACACCGCGCGCACCGCCGCCGCGCCATCGCCGACCTGGGCGACGATATGGATGTCGCGTTCGCCCGCCAGGCGCAGTTCCAGGCCGCGCCGCGCCAGTGGCTCGTCATCGGCGATCAGGGTCCGGATCATCCTGTCGTTCGCAGCTGGTGGCATGGTCACTCCCGGGGTGCGCCGCCGGCTTCGAACGGCAGGATCATCGTCACGATGAATCCGCCCTCCTCGCGGTTGCGGATGTCGAAGCGCTGCCGCTCGCCGTAGAGCACGCGCAGCCGGTCGCGGGTGTTGGCCAGGCCCACGCGGTTGCCGCGCGGCGCGGTATCCGGCGGCGCTCCACCGTGGTCGAGTGCCGGCCACCCGGGGCCGTCGTCGAGGACCGACAGCAGCAGGCGTTCGCCCTCGCGCGCGGCGCGCAGTCCAATCGTGCCGCCTTCCACCCGCTTGGCCACCGCGTATTTGATGGCGTTCTCCACCAGCGGCTGCAACAACAGGCTCGGCAGCAGCGCCGACCAGCAGGCGGGCTCGATCTCGACTTCCACCCGCAGGCGATCGGCGAAACGGGTCTTCTCGATGTCCAGGTACAGGCCGATCGCATCCAGTTCCTGCTTCAGCGTCACCCGCTGCATCGGATCGTTGTCGAGCGAGTGGCGCAGGAACGCGCTCAATCCCTGCACCATCCGGTTGGCGGTGGCGTTGTCGCGATCCAGCACCAGGGTGGAGATGGCGTTGAGGGTGTTGAACAGGAAATGCGGGTTCAACTGGTAGCGCAGCATCTTCAGCTGCGCCTGGTGCGCCATCGCGGTCGCCGCCAGCGCCGCTTCGGTCTGCATGCGCAGTTTCCGCCAGGTGGTCATGACCAGGTAGAGGCTGGTCCAGCCCACCAGCACGTAAAGCTGGCTGATCGTGTAGGTGAAGTAGCCGAACCGGGTGAAAGGCAGGCATTGGCTGCACCCGCCCTGGTCGGTGACCAGCTTGTAGGCCAGCGCCATCGCCGCCGCAATCAGCAACACCGGCACGATCATCAGCAGCGCCATCCGCGCCGGCGGCTGATCGGCGCATGCCCGCAACAGATAGCGCAGTCCCAGCGTACCGAGGAATCCGGTCATCGCCACCGCAAGGAACACGGTCCAGTACTCGGCCGGCTTGCCGTTGGCGAGCGCGGAGAAGTAGTTGACCAGGAACACACCGCCCCAGCCGCCCACGTGCAGCCACCAGAACAGCGCGTTCCCGGGCCACGCCGGCGGCGGCTCGACGGTCGGTTGCCACGAAGCGGAAGGAGGGAGGGAAGCGGGATCCGGAGTCATGGCGCGTGTGGTGCGGGCCGGTGGACAGGATAGGTCGCGCCGCGTGCCGGGCTTTCCGGCGCGGCTCGGTTCGGCGCGCATGCGCAACGTCCTGGCGCAAATGGACCGACAGGCATTGCGGCAATGGCTAGCCTCGACCACGACACGGGCAAACCCCTCCTCCAAGACGGACGCGCGTCCGGCACGGACGGCGAGGCACCATAACAAAGGAATCGTCGATGCTGTTCGAACTGATGCTGGCGGCGGGCATGACCACCGCACCCGCCCCTGTGGAAACCATTCCCGTCGCCACCGGACTCCGGCGTCCCTGGTCGATGGCGTTCCTGCCCGACGGGGACTTCCTGGTGAGCGAAAAGGAAGGCGGGTTGATCCGCATCGGACCGGATGGCGCGAAGCATCCGATCGCCGGCATGCCGGATGACCTCGTCGATACCTTCCAGGGCCGCGGCGACAACAGCGGCCTGTTCGACGTGGTGCTGCATCCGGATTTCGCGAGCAACCGGCGCCTCTACTTCACCTACGCGTCGCAAGGCGCGGACGGCCTGACCACCGGCCTGGCCACCGCGCGCCTGCTGGATGACCGGCTGTCCGAGGTCCGCCCGCTGTTCGCGGCCACTCCGCGTTCGGCCGAACGATTCCACTATGGCGGCGGCCTGTTGATCGACCGCCAGCGCCACCTGTACCTGACCGTCGGCGAACGGCATTTCCGCGAAGGCGACAACCCGCCCCTGCCGGTCGCTCAGGATCCCGCGGACAGGCGCGGCAAGATCTATCGCTTCACCCTTGACGGCGAACCGGCGCCCGGCAATCCCGATTTCGGCGCGAACGCGGTGCCGGGACTCTACGCGCTCGGCATCCGCGCCGCGCAGGGACTGGCGCAGGCGGCGGACGGACGCATCTGGATGTCCGAACATGGCACCCACCGCGGCGACGAGGTCAACGTGCTGCGCCCCCGCGCCAACTACGGCTGGCCGGTGCATACCTCGGGCCGCTACCGCACTACCGGCTATCGGCCACAGACGCTGCCCGGAGCGATCTACACCGCGCCCGCATGGACCTGGACGGATCGCACCGTCGCGCCCACCGGCCTGGTGATCTACAGCGGCTCGCAGTTCCCGGAATGGCGCGGCGACATGCTGCTCGCCGGTCTGTCCACCGGCAGCCTGCTGCGGCTGGATGTGGAGGGCGATCGCGTGCTCGGCGAGGAAGTGCTGCTCACGGGGACGCGCCTGCGCAACGTGAAGCAGGCGCCGGACGGCGCGCTCTATCTGCTGACGGACGAGCCGGAGGGACGGCTCCTGCGGCTGGAGCGACGCCCGTGATCCGTGCATGCCACCCGCGTGGGGCGTGCCGCGTCAGTGCCCGCCATCGATGAAGCGCAGGCCCACGCCCGGCTCGGTGGCGATGTAGCGCGGCGCGGACGCGTCGTCACCGATCTTCTGGCGCAGCTTGCCGACCAGGATGCGCAGGTAGTGGGTGTCCTGCTGGTGGGTGGGTCCCCATAGCTCGCGCAGCAGCTGCGGTTGGGTGACCACCCGGCCGGCGTGACGCAACAACAACGACAGCAGCGCGAATTCCTTGCGGCTCAGTGCCAGCGGTTCGCCGTCCAGCAATACCTCGCGCCGGACCAGATCGACGTGCAGATGACCGTCGTCGAACACCACCGGCGCCTCCGCCGTCGCGCTCACCTGGATGCGCAGCAGGCCGCGGATGCGCGCCATCAATTCCTGTACGCCGAACGGTTTGGTCACGTAGTCGTTGGCGCCGGCGTCGAGCGCGGCGACCTTCTCCTGTTCACCCGCGCGCACGGTCAGCATGATCACCGGCACCTGCGAGAAGCCGCGGATTTCGCGCAGCACCTCGTGGCCGTCGCGATCCGGCAGGCCGATGTCCAGGATCACCAGATCCGCACCCGGCGAAGCGAGCGCGGCCAGGCCGGAGGCGCCGTCCTCGGCCAGCAGCACCCGGTAGCCCTGCGCGCGCAGGCTGATATCCAGAAACTTGCGGATCTGCGGCTCGTCGTCGACCACCAGGATGCGGACCGGGGGCGCGGACGAAACCGGGACGGTGTCGGCGGGATTCAAGGCGGGACCGGCGAGACTCAGGGATGCAGAAGGGGAAGCGTAATCCTGATCGTGGTGCCGCGGCCATCCGGCCCGGGAAGCGCCTCCACGCTGCCGCCGTGGGCACCGATCATGCCCTGGCAGATGGTCAGGCCCAGGCCGGTGCCCTGGCGGCCGCGATCGCCGCGCTCCACGCTGTAGAACATGTCGAAGATGCGGCTGCGCTCCTGCTCCGGGATGCCCGGACCGCGATCGCGCACGTCGATGCGCAGTTGCCCGTCAGCCAGGCGCGCCTCGACCTCGACCGGCTCGCCGCGCGGCGAGAACTTGGCGGCGTTCTCCAGCACGTTGAACACCGCCTGCTCGACCAGCGCCGGATGCACCCAGATCGGCGGCAGGTCGGTGGCGATCCGGGTCTGCAGCCGCACTTCCGGCTGGTAGCGCTGCAGCCGTCCGACCGCCGAGCCGATCAGTTCGTCCACGTTGATCCAGTCGCGGTTGAGGGTCAGCCCGGTATGGCCCAGGCGGGTCATGTCGAGCAGGTTCTGGATGTAGCGATCCAGCCGCTCGCCCTCATGCTGGATGGTGTCCAGCAGCGCCTTGCGGTCCTCCGCGTCCATGGCGTCGGCGTAGTTCGCCAGGCTGCTGGCCGAGCCGATCATCGAGGCCAGCGGCGAGCGCAGGTCATGCGAGACCGAAGACAGCAACGCCGAGCGCAGGCGCTCGGTCTCACCGGTAATGCGCGCGCCTTCCAGATCCGCGACCAGCCGGGTGCGCAGCGCGGCCTGGGCGATGTCGTCGGCCATCGCCTCGGCCATCCTCCGCCGCTCGAACGCCAGGCGCGGCAACTCGCGCGGGAAGCGCACGCCGGCCACCCCCATCACCCCGCGTGCATCGCGCAGCGGCAGGAACCACCAGGCGGACCCGGCAAGCGTATCGGTGAATCGGCCGGTGGCCTGCGCATGCTGCTGCGCCCAGTCGGCCGCGGCCAGATCCTTGCCCTCCAGCACCACGCCGTTCGACGCCGCCACCTGTCCGTCCCAGCGCAGCCACGCTTCCGCGTCCATCGCGACGGCCAGCGCATCGCGGCCGGCGGCCAGTACCTGGCCCAGGTCCGCCGCACTGGTGAGCTGCCGCCCGAGCGTCTGCAAGGCGGTGGCGTGGGCATTCGCCGCGCGCAGCGCCAGCACCTGCATGCGCAGGCGCGAGGCCAGCCGGCCGGCGACCAGCGCGGCCAGCAGGAACAGGAACACCGTGGTCACGCCCTGCGAGGCGCCGATGTTGAAGGTGAAACGCGGGTCGATGAAGAAGAAGTTGTAGGCCAGGAAACTCAGCAGCGCCGCCACCACCGCCGCCGCCATCCGCGTGCGGGTGGCCACCAGCACCACCGCGACGATGAACACCATCGACAGATCATCGATGCCGGTCCAGCGTTCGACCAGCCAGGACACGCCCACCGCCAGCATCGCCGCGATCGCCGCGAACAGCAGATCGTTGCGCAGCATCGGCATGTCGGCGCGGTTCCAGCGTCGGCGCGATCGCGCGCGCGCTTCCGGCGTGTTGATGATGACCAGTTCGTAGTGCGCGGCCCGCTGCAGCAGTTGCTGGGTCAGGGTGCGATTGAACATCCGCGCCACCGGGCGCTCGCGGGTGCGCCCCAGCACCAGCGTGGACGCGCCGCTCTGGGCGGCGTGATCCAGCAGCGCGTCGGCGATGCTGTTGCCGTGCACCACATCGGTCTGCGCACCGAGCCGGCGCGCCAGCGCGAACGCGCGATCCAGTTCCAGCTGGGTCGCTTCGCCGGCTTCGCGCGCCTGCACGGTGACCACCGTCCATGGCGCGTCGCGGCGCTCGGCCAGGCGGCGGGCGACCCGCACCAGGTACTCCGACTGGCCCATGCCATCGATCGCCACCAGCACCCGCCGGCGCAGCGCCATGCCCGGCAGGCCGCGCGCGGTCCGGGTATCGCGCAGATCGTTGTCGACGCGATCGGCGACGGTCTGCATCGCCAGCTCGCGCAGCGCGATCAGGTTGGACGGCGAGAAGAACGCCTGCAACGCCTGCGCCGCCTGATCCGGCAGGTAGACCTTGCCCTGGTGCAGGCGCTCAATCAGCTCGCGCGGCGGCAGGTCTACCAGCACGATGTCGCGCAGGCGATCGAATACCGCGTCCGGCACGGTCTCGCTGACCCGCACGCCGGTGATCCGGTGGACCACGTCGTTGAGGCTTTCCAGGTGCTGGATGTTGATCGTGGTGTAGACATCGATGCCCGCTTCCAGCAGTTCCATCACGTCCTGCCAGCGGCGCTCGTGGCGACTGCCGGGCGCGTTGCGGTGCGCCAGTTCGTCGACCAGCGCGACCTTGGGCCTGCGCGCCAGCAACGCGTCCAGATCCATCTCGTCCAGCCAGCGTCCCTGGTAGCTGACCCGTCTGCGCGGCACCACCTCCAGGCCCTCGGTGAGCGCTGCGGTCTCGCTGCGACCATGGGTCTCGACGACGCCAATCACCACGTCCACACCCTGCTTGCGCATTTCCCGCGCGCGCGAAAGCATCGTGTACGTCTTGCCGACGCCTGGCGCCGCACCGAGGAAAATGGTCAGGCGGCCGCCCGCCTCGCGGTGCAGGCCGTCGATCAGGGCGTCGGCTTGGCGGCTGCGGACGTCGGTCATGCGTCTATTGTGCCTGCGTGGCGGCGGGCAGCGCGTCCAGCGCCAGGTTCAGGCGCAGGACGTTGACCCGGGGCTCGCCGAGCAGGCCCAGCTGCGGGGACTCGGTGTGGCGCTTGACCAGTTCCGCCACCGTCGCCGGCGGCAGGCCGCGCGCCTGGGCAACGCGGGCGATCTGCACGTCCGCGCCACGCGGGCTGACATGCGGATCCAGGCCGCCGCCGGACTGGGTAACCAGATCGGCGGGCACGTCGGCCGGCGCGATGCCGTCACGCACGGCCACCGCCGCGCGGGTCTCGTCGATGCGCTTGCGCAGGTCCGGATTGCCGCGCGACTGGTTGCTGCCGGCAGCCGCCATCGGGTCGTAGCCGGCCGCCGATGGACGCGGCTGGAAGTAGCGCGGGTCGGCGAACGGCTGCGCCACCAGCAACGACCCGGCCACGTGGCCCTGTACGTTGAGGATCGAGCCGGTCGCCTGCGCGGGGAACAGGCCGCGTCCCAGCCCCGTGCCGGCCAGCGAGTACAGCAGGCCGAAACCCAGCAACGACACCAGCGCCAGACCGATGGAGGGACGCAGCAGGCCGGCGCGGGTGATCTGCGGCGACGCGACGATCTTGTAACTAACGGGAGATTGCATGTCGTTTTTCCTCAGGCGCCGGTCACGAGTGACAGCGCCATGTCGATCAGTTTGATGCCCACGAACGGCAGCAGCACGCCGCCCACGCCATAGATCAGCATGTTCCGCCGCAGCAGCACGGTGGCGGTGGCGGGGCGGAAGCGGACGCCGCGCAGGGCCAGCGGAATCAGCGCCGGAATGATGATCGCGTTGAAGATCAGCGCGGCCAGCACGGCATTGGCGGGACTGGACAGGCGCATCACGTTGAGCGCGGCCATCTGCGGCAGCGCGGCGGCGAACAGCGCCGGCAGAATGGCGAAGTACTTGGATACGTCGTTGGCGAGCGAGAAAGTGGTCAGCGCGCCACGCGTGATCAGCTGCTGCTTGCCGACTTCGACCACCGCCAGCAACTTGGCCGGATCCGAATCCAGATCGACCATGTTGCCGGCCTCCTTGGCCGCCTGGGTACCCGAGTTCATCGCCAGGCCCACGTCGGCCTGCGCGAGCGCCGGCGCGTCGTTGGTGCCGTCGCCGACCATCGCCACCAGTCGTCCGGCAGCCTGTTCGCGACGGATGCGGGCGAGCTTGTCCTCCGGCCTGGCCTCGGCGATGTAGTCGTCGACACCCGCTTCGGCGGCGATGGCCGCGGCGGTCAGCGGATTGTCGCCGGTGATCATCACGGTCTGGATGCCCATCGCGCGCAAACGGGCGAATTTCTCCTTGATGCCGTGCTTGACCACGTCGGACAGTTCGACCACGCCGAGCACGTGCCGGCCCTCGGACACCACCAGCGGGGTGGCGCCGCCGCGGGCGACCTGCTCGATGCGCGCGGCCAGTTCGTTGGGCACGTTGCCACCCTGCGCCTGTACGTGCCGGCCAATGGCGTCGCCGGCGCCCTTGCGGATCACCCGGTCTTCCACATCCACGCCGGACATCCGGGTCTGGGCGGTGAACTGCAGGTACGTCGCCTGATCCGGCTCGTCCAGGGTGCAGCCCTGCTCGCGCGCAAGCCGCACGATCGATTTGCCTTCCGGGGTCGGGTCGGCCAGCGAGGCCAGCAGCGCGGCGTCGCGCAGCTGCGACTTGTCGATGCCGGCCAGCGGATGGAACGCGGTGGCCTGGCGATCGCCGTGGGTGATGGTGCCGGTCTTGTCCAGCAGCAGCACGTCCACGTCGCCGGCCACTTCCACCGCCTTGCCGGACTTGGCCAACACGTTGGCCGACAGCGCGCGGTTCATGCCGGCGATGCCGATGGCCGGCAGCAGGCCACCGATGGTGGTCGGGATCAGGCACACCAGCAGCGCGATCAGCAGCAGCGGCTCCACCTTCACGCCGACGAAGGCACCGATCGCCGGCAGCGTCGCCACCACGATCAGGAAGGTCAGCGTCATCGCCGCCAGCAGCAGGGTCAACGCGATCTCGTTGGGGGTCTTCTGGCGGTTGGCACCTTCCACCAACGCGATCATCCGGTCCAGGAAGCTGTGCCCGGGCTCGGCGGTGATCTTCACCACGATCTCGTCGGACAGCACCTTGGTGCCGCCGATCACGCCGGAACGATCGGTGCCGGCCTCGCGCAGCACCGGCGCCGATTCACCGGTCACCGCCGACTCGTTGATGGTCGCCAGGCCACGGATGATCTCGCCGTCGGCGGGAATCTGCTCGCCCGCCGACACGATGACGTAGTCACCCGGGCGCAGTTCGGCCGCGGGAATGCGGGTTTCGGCGCCTCCCAGCGCGGTCTCCACCCGGCGCGCGACCAGATCCTTGCGCGCGCGCCGCAGCGATGCGGCCTGACCACGGCCGCGCGCTTCGGCCACCGCCTCGGCGAAGTTGCCGAACAGCACCGTCACGAACAGGATCGCGGTCACCGCCCCGCCGAAGCCGGCCGGCGCCACCCCGGCCAGCGTGATCACCGCCGACAGCAGGGTGCCGCCCATCACCACCGCCATCACCGGGCTGCGGATCAGATGCCGCGGCGCCAGTTTGAGGAAGGCATCGCGCAGGGCCGCGCGGAAGGCCGCGCCGTCCATCAGCGCCGGATGATCCCGGCGGGTTTTTTCCTGGTATGAAATCGTCGTCATGGAAGTGTTCTCAGTGCGCGGCCAGCGACAGGTGATCGGCGATCGGTCCCAGCACCAGCGCAGGCATGAACTGCAACACGGTGAGGATCACGACCACGGCCACCAGGGTCAGCGCGAAGGTAGGCGTTTCGATGTGCAGGGTGCCGGCCGATTCGGCGGCGCGGCGCTTGCCGGCCATGCGCGCGGCGACCACCAGCGGGATGATCAGGGCGGGAAAGCGTCCCAGCGCCAGCGCCACCACGCAGCTCAGGTTCCACCAGTAGGTCGCGTCGCCGAGTCCCTCAAAGCCGGAACCATTGTTGGCGAAGGCGGAGGTGTATTCGTAGAAGACCTGGCTGATCCCGTGGAAGCCGGGGTTGGAGTTGCCGGTGATCGATGGAACGGCCAGCGTGATCGCGGTCAGGCCCAACACCACCAGCGGCTGCAGCAGGATCAGCAGCGCCAGCAGGCGGACTTCGCCGGCCTCGATCTTGCAGCCGAACAGTTCCGGGGTGCGTCCGGTCATCAGGCCGGCCAGGAACACGCTCAGCAGCAGGTACACGATGAATTGCTGCAGGCCGCAGCCCACGCCGCCCCAGATCGCGTTGACCAGCATGTTGACCAGCGCCACCAGCCCGGTCATCGGCGCCAGCGAATCGTGCATGGCGTTGACCGAACCGTTGTTGACCTGGGTGGTCACCGCCGCCCACAGCGCGGACGCGTCGGCGCCGATGCGCACCTCCTTGCCTTCCATCAGCGCCGGATCGGCGGCGGTCGCCGAATGCGCCTCGGACCAGATCGCCGCGCCGGTGGAGACCGCCGACATCAGCATCATGCTGCCGAACACCAGCGCGGTGAATTTCCGGCGGCCGGTGAACGCGCCGACCATGAACACCACCGACACCGGGATCAACAGGATGCCCAGCGTCTCCAGCAGGTTGGACAGCGGGGTCGGGTTTTCCAGCGGCACCGAGCTGTTCGGACCGTACCAGCCGCCTCCGTTTGAACCCAGCTGCTTGGCCGCGACCATCGCCGCGACCGGGCCCAGCGGGATCTTCTGTTCGCCCATGCCGGCGCTGCTGTCCACCGGCGTCGCCACCGGACCGGCGGCGAGCGTGGACGGCACGCCCTGGCTGGTGAGCAGCAGCGTCCACACCAGGCACAGCGGAAGCATGAAGCGGACCGTCGAACGCACCACGTCGGACCAGTAGTTGCCCACGTCCACGCGCTCGCTCGCCTGTCCTGCGCCACCCTCCTGCGCGGCGTTGGCGCCGCCGCGGCCACCGAACAGCGCGCGCAGCGTCGCCACCACCATCGCCAGGCCCATCATCGGCGTCACCACCTGCAGCCCGACGATGCCGGTCATCTGCGAGAGGTATGAGAGCTGCGCCTGGCCGGAGTAGTGCTGCTGATTGGTGTTGGTCAGGAACGACACCATCGTGTGCAGCGCGGTGTCCCAGCGCATGTTCGGGATGTCGTCGGGATTGAACGGCAACCAGGCCTGGGTCATGAAGATGATCCAGGCGATCAGGCCGACGATCAGGTTGCTGAGCAGGAACGCGCCGGCGTAGCCGCGCCAGTTCATGCCGCGTTCCGGACGCGTGCCCAGCAGCGCGTAGATCGGTTTTTCGATCCAGCCGAACAGCCGGTCGCCGCGCATCGGCGCGCCACGCATCACCGCCGCCAGGTAACGGCCCAGCGGCCAGCCCAGCGCGATGGCGAGCGTGAAGACGAGAAATGCTTCAGTCATTGTCGTTCATCCGCATCAGAATTCTTCAGGACGCAGGATCACGTACAGCAGATAGCCCGCCGCCACGATCACCGCGATGCCACACAACAGGGCCAGCCAACCAGGCATGGGAGTTCTCCTCAGAAAGACGCTTGCAGGGCCGCCTCGACGCGCGAGCCGGCCAGATCCGGAAACAGGCGTTTGGTGGAATCATCGGTGGCGTGCGCGGTCACGCGCAGTTCGAACGGCGCCTTGAACGCCCACACCGCGCCCAGTTGCGCGTGCGCGTAGCTGTCGCCATAGGCGTCGTCCAGCCAGTAGTGGCCGACCACCCCTTCCAGCCGCCACTGTTCGCCCAGCGGAACACGCGTACCCAACTGTGCGTAGGTGCCGTTGCGGTCCGTCGCCAGCGCGTCGTTGGACCAGCCGACCTGCACCCAGGTGTTCTGCTTCCAGGTCACGGTGCCGTTGAGTTCGGACCAGTTGAGGTCCACGGTCGTGCCGGGATAGCGGTAGTGGGTGAGATTGACGTCGAGCGCCCAGTCATCGGCGAGGTTGCCGGCCCAGCCGACGACGAAATCGAATTCGCTGGAGGCATGCGTTTCGGGGGCGAATTCCACGTTGGAGCCCCACACCGATCCGTAAAGACCGTTGCCGGCGGCGGCCTTGAAGCCGGCCTGGATCGCCGGATCGCCCTGGGTCTGGCTGGTGCCGCGCCAGATGTAGTCGGTGGTGAGGGTGGCGTTGCCACTCACGGTGGCCGCATGGGCCAGCGGCAACGCGCCCAGCAGCAAGGCTCCCGTCATCAGCGACAGGAAGCGCCGGTGGCGCGGGTGGACGGCTTGAATGCGAGACTTCATGGTTTTGCTCTTGGTAAGGCCTTTCGGCCGGGGATTAGTGTGCGTAGCCGCCGCGTAAACTCTCCATTCGAGTGCCCACCCCACCCCGTAAATTCGGCGTAAAAACGCGCGGAAATGGCTTTACGGAAGGCTTTGCGTGGGTGTTGCGGGAGATCGGGCGGCGGCGGCGTTCAGGGGCGTCGATCCAGATCGCTCCGGTCGGCCGTGCGTGGAATCAGGTCTTTCGGCTGGATCCGCAGTGCGCCGACGGACAGCAACGGGCAGGCCACCAGGATCGAGGACAGGGTGGCGATACCCACACCGGCCATCAGCGTGGACGACAGCCCGCGCAGCGAATCGCCGCCGTAGAGATAGAGCGCCAGCACCGAAAGCAAGATCACCAGCGAGGTGACCAAGGTGCGTGACAGGGTCTGGTTGATCGCGGTGTTCATCAGCGGGATCGGATCTCCACGGTGACGGCGGAAGTTCTCCCTGACCCGGTCGAACACGACGATCTTGTCGTTGATGGAAACGCCCATCACCGATAGCAGGCCCGCGATGACGGTCAGGTCCACGTCCCATTCCAGCAAGGAGACCAGCGCTGCCACCAGCAGCAGATCGAACAGGGTGGTGGCGCTGGCTGCGACGGCGAACTTCCATTCAAAACGGAAGCCGACATAGACAAGGAATCCGCCCAACACCACCAGCAGCGCCATGAGGCCGTTGCCGGCCAGTTCGCGGCCCACCTGCGGGCCGACGTATTCCGTGCGCAGCACGTGGCCGTCCCAAGTGGACAGCACGCCGTCGACGGCGTCACGGATCGCCTGTTGTTCGTCCGATCGCACGCCATCGCTGCCGGTACGGATAAGTACGTCGTGGCCGCTGCCGTATTGCTGCACCTGGGCGCCTTCCAAGCCGACGGCGCGCAGATCCCGGCGCAGCGCTTCCAGCCCCACCGGCCGCTCGAAGCGGGCTTCAACCAGGACGCCGCCGGTGAAGTCCAGCGCGAATCGATAGCCTTTGACGGCGACGATGGTGATCGCCGCCAATGCAAGCAGTGCCGCGCCCACCAGCGTGAACCGGCGCCAGCGCATGAAATCGATGCGCGGTTGATCCGGCACCAGGCGCAGAGGAAAGAGCTTCAATGTCGCGTCCGCTTGAACAGAGCGCGACATGATGGAGACAGGTGGCATAAAGCCACCATTCGCGGGTGGCCCCATCCGCGTAAAACCGGCGTAACGCCGGTGGCCGGTCAGTCGCCTTCGTGCTCGGGCAGGACTTCGCCCAGCACGGCGTCGGTGTGCTGATCGAACACCGGCGCGGCGAAAGGCGCCGGCCCGGGCGTGCGGCCGAACGCGATGGGCCGGGTCACGCCGCGGTAGCGGCCCACGGCCGGGTGTTCGATGCTGGCGACGATGTCCTCGGCCAGCACCTGCGGGTGATCGAACATATCCTCGATCCGGCGCGCCGCGGCGCAGGGCACTTCATCGCCGAACAGGGCTTCCCATTCGAGCGCGGTGCGGGTCGCGAGCGCCTCGTGCAGCAGCGGCACGATCTCGTTCGCATGCTCGGCGCGCTTGCGCACGCTGTCGTAGCGTTCGTTCGTGGCCAGCGCGTCCAGTCCGGTCTTCTCGCATAATGCCTTCCAGAACCGCGGCGTATTGGCGGAGATGTAGATGTGGCCCTCGCGCGCCGGATGGATGCCGGTGACGCCGCCGGAGCGCATGTCGCGGCCGATGTCGAGCGATTCGCCCTCGGCCCAGATCATCCGCGCCGACTGCATGGTCAGCGCGCTGCGCAGCAGCGACACGCCGACGAACTGGCCACGGCCGCTGCGCTCGCGCTCGTACAGCGCCGAAGACACGCCCGCCGCCAGCAGCGCGGCGGCATAGTAGTCCACCACCGAACCGTAGGTGATTTCCGGCGCGCCGCCGCGCTTGCCCTGCAGCGTGCACATGCCGGTCATGGTCTGCAGGACCTGGTCGTAGCCGGCCTTGTCCTTCATCGGGCCGTGTTCGCCATAGCCGGTGACGGCGCAATAGATCAGGCGCGGATTGATCAGGGCCAGCCGATCGAAATCGATGCCCAGCCGTTTCGGCACGGCGGGGCGGAAGTTGTGCACCAGCACGTCGGCCTCGCGCACCAGCCGCAACAGCGCGGCCAGGCCCCCGGCGCTCTTCAGATCCAGGACGATGCCGATCTTGCTGCGGTTCACGCCCATGAACGCGCGGCTTTCGGCTGCGAGCGTGGACGGATACTTGCGCAGGTTGTCGCCGTCGGGCGGCTCGATCTTGATGACCTGCGCGCCCTGATCGGCCAGCAGGGTGCAGCCATACGGCCCGGCGATGTAGGCGCTCAGATCCAGCACCTTGACGCCGCTGAGCGGTCCGGCGGGGCCTTCGCGCCGCGCCAGGGCGAAGGGAGACGGGTTATCCATGCGTGAATTTTCCATCGGGTGCCGCGAGCCGTGCCGGGGCCAGTCTCCCGCATGCCCCGGTGGCAAAACAGCGGGGACGGATATTTTCTGCGGCGACAAATTCTTGCTTGCCCGGCGCGTGCATGGCGTCCTCCCGGATCAACCGGCCTCCGGTTCCGGATCCGCCCGCCAGCGATCCGGCGCCAGCGACAGCCAGCCCAGCCGCCAGGCGCCGTCGTCGCGGCCACCGGCGCGGTAGTAGGGACTGAAGCGCAGCGGCGCGCGGCAGGACAGGCGCATTTCCACGTCCACGCCCGGCCCGCCATCGGCCGCCGGCGATTCGCGCAGCCAATCCATCGGCGCGTCGTCCGGCAGGCGGACCGCCTCCTCGTGCTTGAAGCCGTCGATGAGCCCGGTCGCATACGCCAGCGGCCCGCGGGTCAGGCCCACATACTCGTAGCGCAGCACCTGCTGGCGCACCGGCGAACCGTCCGGCGCGCGTGATTCCTGCACGTTGCGGCTGCGGCGGTGATGCAGGACCGGCGTCATCGGCAGGCGCAGCGACACCGTGTCGCCCGGCTGCCAGTCGCGATCGACATCCAGCCATTCACCGGGCGTGCCGGCGATATCCAGTGCTTCGCCGTTCACCGCCACACGGGCGCCTTCGGCCCAGGCGGGAACGCGCAGGCGCAGGGTGAAGCGCATCGCCCGTGCCGGTTGCAGCTCCAGCATCACGTCGCCGTCGAACGGGTAACCGCCCGACTGGACGACCCCGACCTCGCCACCCGGCAGCGCCAGCCGCGCCTGTCCGGGACCATGGAGATTGACCTGCAACGCGCCGTCGTCGGCCACGCCGTAGGCCAGCGGCGGCAGTTCCTCCCAGGCCATCGCGCCGCTGGATTTGCAGCAACGCCAGTAGGTGGTATGCACGCGCGGGCCGTTGGGGAACGAGTAGTAGCACCAATCCTCGCCGTTGGGCGCGGCGGCACCGAGCAGATCGTTGTAGGCGATGCGCTCGATTTCCTCGGCGTGGCGCGCGTGACCGGTGATCCGCAGCAGCTCGCGGTTGAGTTGCAGCCACGCCAGCACCGAACAGGTTTCCACGTAGGCCTGCGGACTGAACACGCCGGCGGGATTGAATACTTCGCGCGACCGATGCGCCACGCCGCCCCAGGGACCACCGCCCAGGGTCAGATGGTGTTCGCGGATGTTGCGCCAGAGATGTTCGACCGCATCGCGGTAGCGCGCTTTCCCGGTCGCCCGGTGCAGCTTCGCCAGCCCGACCAGGTTCCAGGCCAGCTGGTAGGCCTTGCCGGTGGCGATCTCGGATGCGTCCGCGCCTTCCAGCGCCCGGCGGATCAGCCGCAGTCGCGGCTCCGCGTCGGCCTGTTCGGCGATCCGCTCGGCCAATTCCAGGTAACGCAGGTCGCCGGTCGCCAGGTGCAGTTCCACCGCCGGATCCATCAGCACCGTGGCCGACATGCCGAAGTGGTTGCCGAGCGTGGTGATGTCGATGCCGCCTTCGCCCAGCGTGCGCCAGCACAGATCGCCGATGCGCTGCGCGGCGGCGAGGTAGCGGTCATCGTCCAGTGCGCGCCAGGTTTCGATCAGGCCGAGGATCAGGTAACTGTGGGTCCAGATGTCCCAGGTGCGCCAGGCGGGCGCGCCGTCCCAGCTGACCGGCTTGGGCGGCTGCGGGCGCATGAAACGGCGTTCGGGCGCGTAGTTGCCCAGATAGCCGTCATCGGCCTGGCGCGACAGCAGGTAATCGGCGACGGCGCGCAGGTTCTCGCGCAGGATGTCGTCACCGCTGCGCGCCACCGCGCGCGCGGCCGCGTACAGCCACTTGCCCGCATGTTCGCCGTACCAGTCGCCTTCCAGATTCTCGCGGGTGTGCTCGGGATGGAAGATCGCGATCGCCGGGCTGTCCGCGCCGGTGATGAAGTGGCCGAGGCGACCGCGCCGGCTGGCTTCGATGGCCTCTCCCAGCACGCCGCCCAGCGCCACCGCGCCGGCCGCTGCGGGGGCGAAGCGATCACCCCGCCGCTCCTGTCCGTTCATCGCCATGCCCTACTCCGCGTCCACCACGCAACGGAAGCCGAGCATGCCGGAGCGATCCTTGCTCGGCGCCATCAGCAGGTACTTGCCGTGCTGATCCAGCCGGTAGGCCTGCGGGAAATACCAGTGCGAGGTCTGCGGCTGGTAGGCGCTGCCGCCGCGCAGGATCGCCGCGCGGGTATGTTCATCCGCGTATTCGTCGGTCCACTGCCAGACGTTGCCGATCAGATCCTCGACGCCGAACGGGCTCGCTCCCTGCGGATACGCACCGACGTCGGCCGGTGGCCGCAGGCGGCGCTCGCGGTTCACCGGCGGCACCGCATCCGCGCGCCAGTCATTGCCCCACGGATAGAGCCGTCCATCGGTGCCCTGCGCGGCGTACTGCCATTCCCATTCGTGCGGGAGGCGCTTGCCCGCCCACGCGGCATAAGCCCGCGCATCCTCCAGCGAGACCCAGGTGACCGGCTTGTTTTCCCAACCCGGGCGCGGCGCGCCGTCCTGCCAGTCGCGCAGGAAATTGTGCGCATCGCGCGGCGTGTAGCCGCTGGCCTCCAGGAACTGCTTGAACTGCGCATGGGTGACCGGGTGGCGGTCGATGTGGAACGCTTTCATCGCCATCCGCCGCCGATGGTGGCGCCGGGCGCTGCCTTCCCACGGATACTGCACGTCCAGCCCTTCCCAGGTCTGGCCCTCGATCTCCACGCCGCCGACGACGAACACGAATTCGCCAGCGGGCACCGTCACCATGCCTTCCGGCGCCTGCGCGCGCACGTCGGTCGGCGCGATCGGCGTGATCTCTTGCGGAATCGCATGCCAGCGGTTGGACAGGCTGCGCAGCGGCACCCGCGCCAGATCGGCCATCAGCGACAGGAATGCCGCCAGGCCTTCGATCTGCACGCCCTCGTCCAGCGCCAGCACGGCGCCGAAGCCGCGGCCTTCCAGGTTCATCTCCAGCACCGCCCGATCGCCCGCGATCAGCGGTTGCAGCCGGACGCCGTGCCAGACATCGAAATACTGGCGGCCCGGCTGGTGCGGCAGCGCCAGCTGTTCGCCCTCCACGTCGTACTCGTTGCGGTTGACCAGCGTCCACAACACCTGGCCCTCGCCCGGAAAACGGCTGGCGAACACGCCCGCCTGCAGGGTCGGGAAGTACGGCGTCCAGTCGCGGCTGACCATCAGCGGGGCGAAGCGGCGCTCGAGGGTGGCGATGCGGCGCAGCGATTCGGCGTCGCGCGGGGTGAACTGGTTCCACAGGCCCCAGATGTTCTCCCACGCGTTGTAGCCGATACCGTTGAAGAAGATGTATTGCAGATCGTGGTTGCGATCGCGACCCCAGCGATTCTCGTAGTTGATCATGTGGCGCGGTTCCAGCCACTTGAACTTGGCCACCGGCGGAATCACCTCGTTGGGCGCCTTCTTGCCCCAGCTCTGCACGTTCCAGATCAGGTGCTCCTCGGCGCTGATCGTGGATTCCGGCTGTACCACCACCGGCCGGCCGAGTGCGTCGCAGGCATCGAAGAACGCGCGCGGTACGCCGTTGTAGGTATCGCCATTGATGCCGTCGGCGCCGACCTCCTCGACCAGCCGCGCGACGGCCTGCCAATCCGCCTCGCCCTGTGCGCGGGTGCCGTTGTCCCACGGCATGGTCGGCAGGAACACCTTGACGCCGCGGCGATGGAAATCATCGACCGCGCTTTTCAGTCCGGCCAGGCCGCCGGGCAGGTCGGCGGCCATGTCGAACTGGTTGCGATCGTCGATACCGATGTTCGGATAGACGTACCAGAGCAGCACGCTGTCCAGTCCGCCGAAGCGCTGCTCCAGATCATCCAGATAGCGATCCACGGTATAGCGGCCGGTGGCCGGATCATGGAAATAGCGGTCCTCCACCATCATCTGCGCGTGCACGAAGTTGCGCTGCGCCCATTGCAGTTCCGGGCGGCGGTAGTTGGCGTCGTCGTACCCGATGCGGGTCAGGTGCTCGCGGCGCCAGTCGCGCAGTTCGGCGATCCAGTCGGCCGAGGTGGCGCTGACGTCGATCTTCCAATGGCCGATCTCGGCGAACGGCCAGCCCGGCGCCTTGCCCGGCGTCGGCAGGTAGCGCTGGGTGGTGACGTGCGAGAACTTGTATTCGGTCTTCGGCACGTGGCGCGGCGCGTCATCGTCGTGGGCGGAAGGAAACGGATCCGGTGCGGCGTTCATGGCGTGGTTCTTTCAGGGAGGGGGATTCAGGTCAGGCCAAACTGCGTGGCCAGTGCCTCGCGGGCCTGCGCGGTGGTGGCCGGCGCGTCGCGCAGGAAGGCTTCGACCGCCTCGCGCGCGGGCACCGAGGCCTGCGCGCCCAGGCGCGTGCAGGCCAGCGCCGACGCCGCGCAGGCGTAGCGTAATGCATCGGCCAGGGCATCGCCCTGCGCCATCCGCGCCGCCAGCGCGCCGCAGAAGGTATCGCCCGCGGCGGTGGTATCGACGGCATCCACGCGGAACGCCGGTTGCAGGAACAGGCCCTCGGCGCTGCGCGCGATGCAGCCACGCGCACCCAGGGTGACCACCACGCAGGGAACGGCCAGGCGCGCGAGGCGATCGGCGATGCCGCCCGCCGGGCCGGCCAGTGCCTCGAGTTCGCCCTCGTTGACGATCAGCACATCGACCGCCCGCAGCAGCGCATCGGGCAGCATCCGCGCGGGTGCGGCATTGAGTACCACCGTCACCCCCGCGTGACGCGCGGTGGCGGCGTACGCGGTGACGGTTTCAATCGGGGTTTCCAGTTGCAGCAGCAAATGCGACACCGCGGCAAGCGGTGGCAGATCGCTGGCGCGGAGCGAGTTGTTGGCGCCGGGCGCGACGGTGATCGCGTTCTCCGCGTCGTCGGACAGGCAGATGAAGGCGGTGCCGGTGGGCAATCTGCGGGATCGCACGATCACCGGATCCACCTCCGCGCCGCGCAGCGAGTCCTCGATGGTCGCGGCGAACGCATCCTGCCCCAGCGCCAGCAGCATGCGCGTGGGCGCGCCACCGGCGCGTGCCGCCGCCACGGCCTGGTTGGCGCCCTTGCCGCCCGGAAAGGTGGCGAAGTCGCGCCCCAGCACGGTCTCGCCCGGCGCCGGCACGTGCGCGGCGCGGACGACGAAATCGAGGTTCGCCGAACCGGCGACGAGGATGTGCCTGGTTACGGCGGTCATGGTTCCAGTGCCTGGTAGACCAGGTTGTAGAAAGGCGTCGCGAGGCGGGGAAGATCGTGCGGCTGACCATCCGGCAGATGTTGCAGCAGGAGGATCGCGAACATGCGTTCCTGGCGATCAACCGTGAAGTACGTCGAGGCCGCGCCGGACCAGCCAAACGCGCCGACCGAACCCAGCCGGCCACGGCCGGCGACGTCGAGAATCACCGAACCCCCCAGGCCGAAGCCTTCGGCGCGGCTGAACTCGGTGACGGGCGGATCCAGTTGTCCCTGCAGATGATTCATCATCATCAGCTCAACCGTCTTGCGACCCAGGATGCGCTGGCCATCCAGTGCGCCGCCATCCAGCAGCATCTGGCAGAACCGCGCGTAGTCGGAGATCGTGGAGTACAGGCCGCCCGCCCCGCTGGGATAGGCGTTGAGCGACACGCCCGGTCGCCGTGCGCTGCGACTGTCGTCCAGCCCCAGACGATCATCGGCGCCCATGCGGGTCAGATCGACCACGCGCCCGCGCGAGGCTTCCGGCACGCTGAATCCGGTGTCGCGCATGCGCAGCGGCGCGAGGATGTGCCCACGCAGGTAGGCGTCGAAAGATTCACCGCTCACGACTTCGATCACGCGTGCCAGCACTTCGATGCCGGTGCCGTCGTACTTGAAGCGGGTACCCGGTTCGGTCGCCAGCGGCACTTTCGCCAGACGAGCGGTGAAGGTCGCCAGATCCGGCGACCCGTGCAGATCCGCGCGCTCCAGCAGCCGCGTGGCTTCCTCGGAGCCTTCGCCGCCGGTGGCGAAACCCGCCGTATGGGTGAGCAGCTGGCGCAGGGTGATCGGTCGTCGCGCCGCCTCCAGCACCGGTTTGTCCGCGGTGCCGCCGGCGAAGCGCCGCATGTGCGCGAACTCCGGCAGGTAGCGGCTCACCGGATCGTCCAGGCCCAGCTTGCCCTGCTCCATCAACTGGAGCACGGCCACCGAGGTGATCGGCTTGGTCATCGAATAGATGCGGAAGATGGCGTCTTCCGTCATCGGCCGGCTACGCGCCAGATCACGGCTACCGTAGGCCTGCACGGCCACGACCTTGCCATCGCGCGCGATCAGGGCGACCGCGCCGAGATAGCCCTCCGGCCCGGTTGCCCGATCAAGGAAGTCGTCCAGCCGCCGCAGGCGGGAGGGAGAAAAACCCTCCGCCGCGGTGGGCGCCGCGGCCGGAAGGTCCACCACCGGGGGAGCCGCCTTGGCCGCGGGTGCGACCATCAGGGCGGCCATCAGCAGCGGCCACACCCGCTGCGCGTGCGTTCCCTGAAACATCCGACGTGGGGGAGTCGTCCGTTTCAAAAGTTGATGGTGTGGGTGAGCGAGACCATGCGGCCACGGCCCGCCCAGTAGTTCTGGTAGCCCGCCAGCTGCGACCAGCTCAGGATGTACTGCTTGTCGGTCAGGTTCTCGATTCCGAGCGAGAACTTGCCGAAGCTTTCGGTCTGGACGTTCACACCCAGATCGAACAGGGTGTAGCCGGTGGTCTTTTCCTCGTACTCGAAGAAGCGGTTGTCGTAGGCACGGGTATCGCTGCCCGAAAGATTCCGATCCGCCAGGCGGGTCGCCCCGAGGGTGACGTCGATGTTCGCGGTCGGATTCCAGGTCACCGCGGCGGAGATCTTGTCGGGGTTGATGTCCAGCACGCCCATCGGCTTGTTCAGCGCGCCGGCGCCGTAGTTGCCGGCCGGGTCGGCCGCCCAGAACGCGGTCTTGCCGCGGATGCGCGAGTACAGCGCACTGACCTTCCACTGCGGATTGAAGCGCCAGTCGCCACTGACTTCCACACCCTTGATGCGCGTCGGCGCGCGGCTGAGGATGAAGTCGTTGGAGTTGGGATCGATTGCCAGCGAAGTGCCGAACGGCGTCTTGGAGTCGTAGTGCGAGGCACTGAAGGAACCGCGATCACCACGCCAGTTGACGCCGAACTCGGTGTTGTCGACGACGATGGCGGCGATATCGGCGATGCGATCCACCGACTGTCCCACCACGTTGATGTTGCGAAGCGGGATGCCGATGTTCGGTAGACCGAAGCCTTCGCCGTAGGAACCGAATACCGACCATTGATCAGTGATGCGCCAGATCGCGCCGTAGTTGATCAGGTTTTCCTTGTACTTCACCCCGCCGCCCTGGACAAACACGCTGTTACGGTAGGCCGTGGTGGTGTAGCTGTCGACGTTCAGCTCGCCGTCCTCGCGACGATAACCGCCGCTCAGGGTCACCGGACCGATGTCGTAGGTCAGCTGCGCATAGGGGGCGGTGCTTTCGTACTTCATCGGCGGCACCCACAGGCGATTGGTCAGCGCCAGACGCTGCTCGGCCGTGTCCTTGACCACGTCGACACCGGTACGCAGCTCCAGTCCGGAGACGTTGAACAGTTCCGGCCGGGTCCAGCCGACGCGGAAGCCCTTCTTGTCGGTGACGATTTCGGACTGGTCGTAGATGCGGTCGGCCTCGTTGAAGTCGTCGTCCACCTTGACCAGCTGCTTGTCATCGCCGTTCTCCGGCAGATAACGCATGGCCTGGTCGGCATAGTAGGCATCGATGCCCAGCGTACCGCCGAAGAAGTCGCCATGGGTGTACTTGACGGCGTACTGCTTGAAATCGTTGAACTCGGCCTTCTGGCCGAAGATCTGGCCGCGCTCGGAGGTATTGGTGCGCGGCACGGTGCACGGCGGATCGGCGTCCTCGTCTTCAGGACCGCGGCAGCCCACCACCTGGACATAGTTGCCCTTGCCTTCGATCTTGAAGTGGCTGATGGTCGCCTGGATGCGCTGCTCGCCGTTCTCGCCGAAGTTGATGCCGCCCTTCAGGAACAGGTTCCTGGCTTCCGAATCGGACACCGAGCCGCTGGTGTTCATGCCGATGCGGCGGCCATTTCCGTCGTAGGAAATGCCGCGATCGATGAACGAGACGCCACCGATGAAGTCCGCGTTGTCCTGCTTGTACGCATGGTTGACACCCAGCTTCCAGCCGGCGCTGTCGGTTCCGAACTGGGTGGAATAGCGCGTGGTGACCGTGGTTTCGTGGCCTTCCTTGGTCGGATTCTTCGACAGGTAGTTGATGATGCCGCCCGCCGCGCCGATGCCTTCGGACGCCGACGGACCGTTGATGACCTCGATGCGGCCGACCATGCCCATGTCGGTGAAGGTCGCATTGCGTCCGCCCTCGCGCAGGGGAGAACCCTGCGGCACGCCATCGAACAGGCGCAGCGCGATGCGGCCGCGCAGGGTTTCGCCGGTGTTGCTCATGGCCTGCGACGATTCGGCGTAGCCGGGCACGGTGCGCGCGAGCACGGCGGTGGCATCTTCGGTCACCAGCAGCGTGTGGGCGATGTCTTCCTTCGACACCAGGGTGATCGCACCCGGAATCTTGTCCACCGCCTTCGGCGTGCGCACGCCGGTGACGATCACCTGATCGAGATTGGTGGCTTCCACTTCCCCGGCCTTTGACGCCTCGGCCGGGGGTGGCGGGGTGTTCTGTTGGGCCTTGACGCTGGCGCTGACGGCGGCGGCCAGCAGGAATACGCCGAATGCGGCGGGCACGTGCTTCATGGTGTTCTTCTCTGAGATGGTGGGCTGCAAGAACCGCGGCGCTGGCCGCAGGGCTCTCCGATAGCGTTCTTGTTGTTATTGCGCATCCGCGGGCGGCGGAGAGAATGGCGCCCGCGCTGCCAGACGTTCCTCCCAGACGCCGGCGACAGCCTCGACAATGTCGACAGAGCCTAGGTGCACGCCGTCACGGAAAGAATCCTCCGCACCTATGTTCAGAGCCTAGTTTTTGTTGGGTGATCCCGGCCGGCGGTATCGATGCAGTGCAGCATCGCCCGTGTTCAGGACAGCTGCGAGACGGCCTGGCTTTCCTGCAGCAGCACGGTGACCAGGCGGATGCGCACGGTCGAGCGCGACCAGACCATGCCGATGCGGCGCGGCACGCATTCGTTCGGCAACGGAATCCGGACCAGGTCCAGTCCTTCCGGCCAGGGTCTGGCCCAGTTGGGCACCAGCGACACGCCCAGGCCGCGATCCACCATCACCGCGATGGCGTTGAGCGCGTTCAGTTCGAAACGCTCGTGCGGAACGATACCGGCGTTGCGCAGGTACTCGTCGGCCTGACGGCCACCCCACTGGTTGCGGTCGTAGCGGATCAGCGGCTGGCTGGCGAGCAGCTCGTGCGGATCCCGGCCGGCCATCGCCGCCGGCGCCAGCACCACCAGCGGTTCCTCGCGCAGCAACTGCCACTGGCAGGTCTTGGGCAGCGAGAACGGCGCCTGCAGCACGATGGCCGCATCCAGTTCGCCCGACTCCACCGCGCGATACAGGTCGGCCGAATAGCCCGGCTTGATGAACACGTTGATCTGCGGAAACGTTTCCACCATCCGCGCCAGGATGTCCGGCAGCATGCCGGCCAGCGCGGTGGGACAGGCGCCCAGGCGCAGTTCCCCGGAAACCGCGCTGTCGTTGGCGACGCTGCGCATGTCGGCCACGTCGCGCAGCAAGTCGCGGGCCCGCTGGATGATCCGCGAGCCCTCCTCGGTGACGCTGACGGTCCGTCCCACCCGTGCGATCAGCGATGCGCCGAGCTCGCGCTCCAGCGTGCGGATCTGCTGGGCCACCGCCGCCGGGGTGATGTTCAGTTCGCGCGCGGCCGCCGCCATCGAGCCACGATCGACCACGGTGACGAAGGTATTCAGGAACTGGGTATCCACGGCTCTCCCCCTGGCGTGCGCTCAGCAGGCTACCGCAGCCCCGCCGCGGGCGCGACAGGACCAACGGCAGGGGCGGAAGGCGCGCTCATTCGGCATCGCGATAGATGGTGAGGCCCTTGAGCGAGCGCTGCGGCGCCGGGAACAGCAGGCTGGCGAGGTAACCGATGACGATGCACAGCAGGATCGAAATGGCCAGGTAGAAGTACGGATGCACCAGATCCATCGACCACGCCAGGAAGGTCAGCACGATGCTCGACCCGATGCCGATCGCCACGCCCGGCGAGTTGGCCCGGCGGGTGAACATGCCCAGCGTGTAGGCGCCGGCGAAACCACCGCCCAGCAGGCCGGCCAGTTCGATGGAGATGTCGAACAGCGAATGGATGTCGTAGCGCGACAGCAGCAGCGCCAGGCCGATGCCGACCAGGCCGACCATGACCGTGGTGATCTCGGCGAACAGCACGCTCTTCTTCTGGTCCGCCTTCTTCGAGAGCTTCTCGTAGAAATCGACCGAGATCAGGGTGGCGACGCTGTTCATGATGCTCGACAGCGTGGCCATCGCGGCGGCGAAGATGCCGGCGATGATCAGCCCGGTGACGCCCGGCGGCAGCTCGGCGGCGATGAACAGCGGGAACGTGGCGTCGATCGGCAGCAGCGGATTCAACCGCTCCGGATTGTTCTTGTAGTAGACGAACAGTGCGGTGCCGATGCCGTAGAAGATGAAGCCGCCGGGAATCATGATCGCGGCGAACGCCCAGATCGAACGCCCGGCCTCCTTGTCCGACTTGGTCGACAGGGTGCGCTGCATCAGCACCTGGTCCTTCGGGAAGGTCAGGACGACGTCGAAGATCACCAGGAAGATGAAGCCCCAGACGGTGGCCTTGGTCAGGTCGAAGCTGAAATCGAGCGTATGCATCTTCTGCTCGGCCATCGCGGTGGCGAAGAACTCGGATGTGCCGCCCTTGAGATGCCAGATGATGAAGCCGATGGCGAACATCGCGCCGCCCATCTTGACGAAGACCTGCACGAAATCGGTCCAGATCACCGCCTTCATGCCTCCCATCGCGGTGTAGATGATGGTGAACACGCCCATCAGGATCACGCTCCAGACCACGCTGATGCCGGTGATGGTGGCGATGGCGAGCGCGGGCAGGAACAGGATCACGCTCATCCGCGCGCCCACCTGCATGGCGATGCACAGCGCGCTGGCCAGCATGCGGATGGCCGGATGGAACCGGGTTTCCAGGTACGAGAACACCGACATCAGATCCAGCCGACGCAACAGGGGCACGATCCACACCGCCACGAACATCAATCCGATCACGGCGATGAGATTGTTGGTCATGTACTGCCAGTTGGTCTCGAACGCCTTGGCCGGGATGGCGATGAAACTGATCGAACTGGTGTTGGTGGCATACAGGCTCACGCCCGCCGCCCAGAACGGAATGCTGCGTCCGCCGACGAAGAAGTCCGAGGTCGAGTTGCGTTTTTCCTTCAGGTAGAAGTACATGCCGATGCCGATCATCGACGCCAGGTAGACGATGATCACCAGCCAGTCCATCCACTTCAGCAGATGCTTGCCGGACGCCAGCCGCGCCGATTCCAGGACCTGTCCGCCCTTGCCGTCGTCGGCGGCCCACACCAGACCGTTGTGCCAACCGGTGGCCATTCGCACCTCGCTGCCGATCCCGGTCGGCAACGTGGCCCAGACACTGGTGATGGTGTGGTACGTCATCAGGTGCATGCCGCGGTTGTCGCGCACCAGCATCAGCAGGTGCGCCTGGCCCAGCGCGCGCGCCGAACCCGGCAGGCGCGTGCCCGGCACCGCCGGCTTGGCTTCCCAACCGCGATCCACCGTCCAGCGCCACAGCGGCTGGGAGGTCGTGCCGGTGCCCATCAGGTAGAGCGCATTCGTCTGGGCCAGCAGATCGCCGGCCGGCGCGCCCTCCGGCCATGCCGGGCCATCGGTCCACGCGGTGGGCGCCGTCAGTGCCACGCGCCACAACCGCGGCGCGCCGTCACCGGCGCCGGCCACGTACAGGGCATCGCCGAGGACGGCGAAGCGCGCCCAGTTCAGCGCCTGCGGAAGCGTGGGCAATGGCTGGCGCGCCAGCGTGTTGCCGGTCAGCCGCAGTTCTTCCATCCGCGCCGGTTCCGTTCCGGCGGACACCAACGCGAACAGGCGGCGGCCGTCGCCGCCGGCATCGATCACCCGCGGCGGCTGGCCGCCTTGCCACGCCAGCACCTGCCACTGGCGGCCATCCGCGGAGAGGACCCATGCGCCGCCCCCGCCCAGCGCGATCGGACGATCCTCGATCGATCGCAGCATCTCCACGGCCGCCCCCGCGGGCAACGCCGGCAGCACGCCCCGCTCCACCGAGGTCAGGCTCTCGGCGTGCACGCCGGGAATGGCGGCGCCCAGCAACAGCAGCAGGTACAACGCGGCTCGCAGGAAGCCGGTCGCCTCCTTGGATACAGGCAGGACGGCGGTTCGGCTCATCGTGTTTCCATGCTTTCGAAATTCGGTGTGATCGCGACGCCCGGCGTGCCCGCCATGCGCCGCGTGGACGGCAATCCCCTGCGCTCCCCCGCGTGCTTCATGCGTCCGCCGCCGCGACGATGGCTTGCGCGCGATGGAGATAGGGAGGATCGATCATCCGTCCTTCCAGCAGGAAGGCGCCGCGGCCCAGCCGCGCCGCCTCGGCGGCGGCCGCGACGATCCGTCGCGCGCGGGCGACTTCTTCCCCGGACGGCTGGAAGATAACGTTGGCCAGGGCGATCTGGCGTGGATGGATGCAGCTCTTGCCCAGGTAGCCCAGGCGGCGGGCGATGCCCGCTTCGGCCTGGAAGCCGGACGCGTCATCCACGTCGGGATACGCGCTGTCGTAGGCGAACACGCCCGCCTCGGCGGCGGCCATGCGCAGCGTGTAGAGCACGGCGTGCAGGTTGGCGGGATCCTGGCGGTCGATGCCGAGCGCTTCGAACAGATCCCCCAGCCCCAGTTGCAGGCCGACCACGCGCGGATGCGCACGCCCGATGTCGGCGGCCTGGCGCAGGCCCAGCGGTGTCTCGATGTTGACCAGCAGTTCCGGCGCCTGTTCGTCCGCGAGCAGCGAGGCCATCGCGACCACCGCCACGGTCACCTCGCGCGCGTGATCGATCTTGGGCAGGTTGATCACATCCACCTTGCGCCCGGCCAGCGCGGCGAGATCGGCTTCGAACTCCGGCGACGACGGCGCGTTGGTGCGGACGATGATCACTTTGCCGGTGGGCAGGTCGGGGCTGTCCAGGAAAGCCGCCAGGTTCGCGCGCGCCTCCGCCTTGCGTGCCTGCGGCACGGCGTCCTCCAGGTCGAAGGAAATCGCATCGGCACCGCTCGCCATGGCCTTGGCGAACAGTTCCGGACGGTTGCCGGGCACGAACAGCTTGCTACGCATGGACCGCACTCTTCATGGCGAGGCAGTTTCAACGATGCGGACACAAAGAAAAGTCGTGCCCGGCATCTTCAGACCCAACATTTGCTTGCGATACCCGATTCCGCGCCGGCCACACCTTGCGGCGCCTGCGATCCGGCGGCCCCCCGGCCGCATGTTCAAGCCGGCCCCGCCGCCGCGATACGTCGTCCGGATCACCCACCCGGTTCGCTCGCGCCGGATTTGCTGCGATGCAACCCGCGCCGACGCATCACTCAGCGGCGGACGTCGAATCCCGCCTGCGCCAGGAAACCTTCCACGTCGGCGACGCCCAGCGTACTGAAATCACCAGGCAACGAATGCTTGAGGCAACCCGCCGCAAGTCCGAAGTGCAGCGCGTCGGCGTCGGTGCGGCCGCTCATCGCGCCATGCAACACGCCGGCGGCGAAGGCATCCCCGGTGCCGATGCGATCGACGATGCCGGGTATCTCGTACTCCGGCGTGCCCTGCGGGCGTCCGTCGCGGCGCAGCGCCACCGCGGACAACGCATGGTGGTCCACGCTGCGCTGCGCCCTTACGGTCGCGGCCATCAGCTGGAGCCGCGGGAACGCCGCAAACGCGGCCTGCGCCCCCGCGGCGAAACGTTCCTGCGCGGTGTCACCCTCGAACGCGCGGCCCAGCACCACTTCCATGTCGCGATGGCTGGCGAACATCACGTCCGCCTCCGCCATCAAGCCGCGCAGCAGGGTCGGGGCATCCCCGTCCCAGGCCTGCCACAACTGCGGGCGGTAATTGCCGTCGAAGGACACCTTGGCCCCGGCGGCACGCGCGGCGCGCATCGCTTCCCGCACGCCTTGCGCCGCGTCGGCGCCCAGCGCCGGGGTCACCCCGGACACGTGCAGCCAGTCGGCGCCATCCAGCAACGCGGCCCAGTCATGGCGCCCGCCACCGGCCTGCGCGAAGGCGGAGCCGGCGCGGTCATACAGCACCTGCGAGGGACGATGGATCGCGCCGGTGGTCAGGAAGTAGAGTCCCATCCGCCCCGGCACCCGCTGCACGGCGGCGGTATCGACACCGTGCCGGCGCAATTCGCCGACGGCGGTTTCGCCCAGCGCGTTGTCGGCGACCACGCCGACCATGCGCGCGGCATGGCCGAACCGCGCCAGCGACACCGCGACGTTGGCCTCCGCGCCACCGACATGGACTTCCAGCGCGGGCGACTGCAGCAGGGTTTCCCGCCCGGGCGCACCCAGCCGCAACAGCAACTCGCCGAAACAGACGACCTTCCCCACCGTGCCTCCCTTCCCTGTCGTTTCATGTGCCGGACGCGGAGTGTACGGCGAGCCCCGTTCGCCTGCCCGCCCGCCGGCGGGAAGCCGGAGAGAGATCCGGTCAGAAGTGAGGAACCGCGCACAGCCCGATCAGGGGGACGGACGCTCCCAGCGTCGGTAGGTGTCATCCAGTCCCTTGCGCAGGCGCCGATAGCCCGCAGTACCCGGGCGCACGTCCAGGCGCTCGGCGACCGCGCACCAGCCTCCGCCATGATCGCGCGACCATTCGCGCACCACCGCGCGGCACGGCTGCCCCGCCGCCTGCGCCACCGCGCAGGCCATGTAGATGTCGCCGGCCGACCAGTCCGGCTGCTTCATCATGGCTTCCACGTACGCGCGCGGCACGCTGTAGTAGCGGGCCATCTCGTCGGCGAACGCCGCCGGATAGCGCGCCGCGTATTCGTTGATGTCCTCGAGGTGGCGATCCACCGAGGCATCGCCGCTGCCGGGCCATTCGGCCTGTGGCGGCGCGGGCGTGGCGGCGTGGACAGGCGCGCACGCCATCAGGCCAAGCGCGAGGCCCAGCGGGAAGAGACAGGTGCGATGGCGGGAAGGCACGGACATGCGGGCATTGTGCCGCAGTGCCTCCTTCCGTGCAGGCGGCCGGCGCATGCCGGCCGCCTGCGGATCAGGAAGCGATGTCCGGATCAATCGTCGTCGTGATGACGGCGTCCGTCGTGACGACGCCAGCGACGGTCGTCGTCGTCCCAGCGATCGCGACGATCATGGCGATCGCGGCGGTCATATCGATCATGGCGGTCATAACGGTCGTAACGGTCCCGATCCACGTAGCGCACGTAGTGCGGGTTGTTGCGGTAGTAACCGTAGGCGTTGCCGCGCGGCGGGACGCGGTAGTACTGCCGCGGCACGTAACGGTAGTAGGTCGGGCGATGGTAGCGATCACGCACGATGACCACCCGATTGCCATAGCCGTAGCGGTCTCCGTCCCCGTAGCGGTAATAGGGCTGCCCGCCGTTGTAGATGACATCGGCCACGTCCACGATGACCCGGACCAGGTCATCGTCCGCGCGGGCCGGCGAAGGGGCCAGCGCCGCCAGTCCAAGGCCGGCGGCCAGGACGGTGGGAGCCAACAGACGCGTGAGTGAGAAGCTTGCCATGACATCCTCCGGTGGCCCGTCTGCACGGGCCGATGGGTGAAAGGTCCGTCCCTGGGGACCTGTGTGTGAAAGATGTCGCCTGACGCGTGAACCCGGATTTAACCCCGCGGGGGTGGCATCCGCGATGTCGACGGCGGACACGTTCCGTTCAACTCGTGCCGCCGCTCCAGGCGGGCCGGCGCGCGGCAGGAGCCCGCGGCGCAGCACCGATCAGGCCGTCCTCGCCTCGATGCCGGCCAGCGCGGCCGGCAGTTCGACCGCGCCGGAAACAGTCACCAGGCGGGGGACGTCATCGCCGAGGCCATGTTCGGCTTCCAGCGCCCAGGTGACGTGGTAGGGCATGTGGATACCCCAGCCGCCGAGCTGGATCACCGGCTCGATGTCCGAACGCAGGGAATTGCCGATCATCGCGAATCCGGAGGGTTCCACCTCCAGTTCCTGCAACACGCGCGTATAGGTGGGCACATCCTTCTCCGACACCACTTCGATGCGGTGGAACAGGTCCGTCAGTCCCGATTGCGCGATCTTGGCTTCCTGATGGAACAGATCGCCCTTGGTGATCAGCACGATCTCGTGATCCCGGGCGATGGCTTCCACCGCCTCGCGGATGCCGGGCAGCAGGTCCACCGGATGCTGCAGGGTCGCGCGACCGATTTCGATCACCCGGTGCAGGTCACGGGCGCTGATGCGCTCCCCGGTCAGCTGGATGGCGGTTTCCAGCATCGACAATGTCATGCCCTTTACACCGTAGCCGAACACCTTGAGGTTGCGCCGTTCGGTGTCCAGCAGATGCTGCTGCATGCGGCGGTCACCCAGATCGATGTATCGGCCCAGGATAGCTTCGAAATCCTGCTCGGCCTGCCGGTAGTAGTCCTCGCTCTTCCAGAGCGTGTCGTCACCGTCGAAACCTACCCAGCGGATACCGCCCATACCGTGCTGCCTCTTGTTTTCGTGGGGCGCGCAGCATACCAGCCGGCATGCGAAGGGCGGCCCTGTGGCCGCCCTTCGCATTTCGTTCGTGCATGCATCCGACCCGGCCCATGCCGGGTGGAGGCGACGCCTGCTGTTACTTCGCCGGCGGCGTGGTGCTGCCGCTACCCGAATCACCCGGAGGCGGCGGCGTCTGATCGCTGGCCGGCGGCGTGGTGCCGTCCGCCGGTGGCGGTGTCGTCGTCGCGGGCGCATTCGGATCCGTGGCCGGCGGCGCATTCGGATCGGCCGGTGGCGGCGTGGTGGCCGGTTCCGCCGGCGGCGGCGTGGTTTCCGCCGGAGGCGCGGTGTCGGTCGGCGGCGGCATGGTTTCGTCCTGCGTCTTGCTGCAAGCCGTCAATGCCAGCGCGCCACCCAGCACCGCCACCAGCAGCCAGGCGGGCCGCGGGCGGATCTGCGTGTTGCTGTGGACATGGGAGTTCATTCGTTTCCTCCTGATTGTCGCGCCGATCCGCGGATCGTGCCGCGACGGATGAAAATCAACGGCCGTTGCCGGCCGGCTTGTAGGCGGAGTATTCGGCCGGCGCGAGTTTGCCGTCGGCATCCTGGTCAAGCGTGCCGAAGGCCTGGGTCAGCGCGGGATCGACCGCCGCCTCGTCCTTGCCGATGCTGCCATCGCCATTCGCGTCCAGCTCTTCGAAAGGTCGCGGCGTTGGCGCCGACGCGTCACTCGCAGGCGGCGAGTCGGTCTGCTGCGGCGGTGTTTCCTGGCGCTGTTCCCGGGCGTCGCGTTCCTGCGCCGACACCCCTGCGGGAATCAGCAACGCGGTCATGGCCAACAAGGCCAGTGGCGCCGGGAACCGGCGGGATGATCGTTTCATGCGCGTCTCCTCTTGCTGCGTTCGTGTTCCCGGATGCTTTCGCTCGCATCGGATGGCGGGAAGACAACGGCTCGCGGGAGGCGGAGGGCGGCGTGGCCGCCCTCCGCGGGCGCTGCGCGATGGCGCCCTTGCGCCATCGCGGTGCGGTCATGCGGATGACCGCGGTGCGCGTATTACTTCTGCGGCTCGCTGTAGTTCTTTTCGACGAACGACTTGTACTCGTCGGCGGTCAGCTTGCCATCGGCGTCGGCGTCGGCCTTGTCGAAGACCTGGGAAAGGCCGGCATTGGCCGCAGCCTCTTCCTTGGTGATGTTGCCGTCGCCGTCCTTGTCGATGTCAGCCCAGCCCTGCTGGCTACCCGACTGGGTCGACTGCTGTGCAGACTGCTCGGCACCGCCCGTCGCCTGATCCGTGGTCGGCTGGGCCTGTTGCGCCGGCTCGGCCTGCTGGGTCTGCTCCGGCTGCTGCTGAGCCTGCGTGTCCTGCGCGAAGGCCATCGGCATGGCGACGGCGGCACCCAGGGCAATCAGGGCAATCAGCGGCTTGCGGGTGTTGTTCTTGGTCATCGTCGTTTGCTCCGTTATGGAATTAGGAAGTGCGTCCTGTAGCGCACGATGCCGACGATGCCGTTGTGCTTCTGAATCAACCCTGCGCCCTGAAATGAACGTGCACGCAGGCTTAACCACACGCGATTTTTTTTCGATTACTTGCTTCGTTAGCGATACGTGATGGCTATGTGGAGGCGGCATCGCGGCGTGATGCGCACGTCAGATCAGTGTTCAATCCGCGTGTTTTTTTGTTCCCGGGAAACGACTCCTTCACGCCAGCCTCGGCTGAACCATTGCCAACCTATTACGACGCCGGTGAGCGCGCCGACGATCTCCAGCACCACGCGCATGCCCAGCGCGTCGGGATCGTGGATCGCCTTCAGTGCGATGCGCGCGTACAGCGGCGACTCCAGCTTCACCATGCCGATGTAGAACAGGTTCCAGGTATCGACACCGGCGCCGATCGCGACCGCGATCAGGCAGGCCCAGCCCACCGCGTGCCCGATCGACCAGCCCAGCGCGCGGCAGATCGCCTGCCAGCCGGCATAGACCAGCAGCCCGACGGCGAAGGCGATCAGGCACGCTTCCAGCGCGCCGAGGAATCCGAAGTGCAAAGGCAGGTTCATGGGGTCATGCGTGCTCCCGTCACGCGAAGATCCGCGCATCCGGATCGCGATGGGCCGGCGGCGGCCGGCAACCGATGGCATAGGATACGTGAGGCATGCGGGCCGCGTGGCTCCGCAGGAGGAGGATGGGGATGGAACGTCTGCTGCTGGTGGGAAGCACCGGCCTGGTGGGCCAGGCGGCACTCGCGCTCGCATTGGCGGATTCCCGCGTCGGCACCGTCATCGCGCCCACCCGGCGCCCGTTGCCGCCACATCCGCGCCTGTTGAACCCGATCGTCGATTTCGACCGGCTGGATCCGGACGCGGACCATTGGCGCGCCGAGGCGATGATCTGCGCGCTGGGCACGACCCTGCGCGACGCCGGCTCCCGGGCCGCGTTCCAGCGGGTCGATTTCGACTATCCGCTGGCCATCGCCCGCCTCGCGCATCGGCATGGCGCGCACACCCTGGCGGTTGCCTCGGCCGCCGGCGCGCGCGCGGATTCGCGGATTTTCTACAGCCGCACCAAGGGAGAACTGGAGCAGGCGCTGGCCGCATGCGGTTTCGCGTCGCTCACCTTCGTCCGCCCGTCGCTGCTGGGTGGGGAACGCGCGCGGCGACGCCCGGGCGAACATGCCGCACTGCGCGTGTTGACCGCACTCGCTCCGCTGGTCCCCGCGCGCTACCGGGTGGTGCCGGCGACCGCGGTGGCCGCCGCCTTGCTGGGGGCCGTGCGCGCCGCCAGGCCCGGCGTGCGGATCGTCGAATCCGAAGACATTCCCCGCTGACGCCGGTCAGCCGGCCGCGGCGTGCAGTTGCCGCATGCGCCACAGCAATCCGCCATTGAGCAGCAGGAAATAGCCGACCAGCGCGCCCGCGAACGCCATCGTCAACGGGCTGGCCTGCTGGGCGGTGGCCGCGGCGCCGTCGGCGAACGCACCGTGCGACCAGCGCCAGGCCAGGCGTCCGATCAGCAACAGGGTCAGCAGGCCGCCGAACCAGGGGTTGGGCACGTAGGTCGGATGCCCGTCGTGCCACTCCACCCGGGTGTGCCGAAGCGCGAAGCTCCCCAACAGGAGTCCGCCCGCCAATCCGGCGGCAATCCCGATCGCGACCCCGGGCAGGAATATCGCGGCCATCATCAGCATGCCCAGCAGCAACACCATCAGCGCCAGGCGCAACATGGTGCGCTTCGGCTGCCAGGGCTGGCGGCCGAAGCTGCGGCGGATGCGGCGATACATGACCCAGCCGATACCGGCGGTGACGAGATAGGGGGTCAGCGCGGGCAGGGCGACGGCGGGCATGGGGCGCTCCAGGAATCGGGTGGCGCCCACCTTAGGTCCCGGCGCATCGCCGGGACCAGTGACAGTTGTCATCAGATGCGGGGGAGCCCCCGGCTCAGCGCAACAGGCCGTGCGGGACCTGGCGCAGCGGCTGGATGCCGTCGGTGGCGGCAATCGCCTGGCTCGCGCGGTCCAGCAGGGCGTCATCCTCGCCGTCGATCACCACCAACAGGCGACCGGCTTCTATTTCGCGCTCGTAGTCGCGCCGCACCTCGCTCGGCACGGTCGAACCGGCCAGCGCCGCCGACCAGCCGCCGACCGTCGCGCCAACCAGAGTGGTGATGAGCACCCCGATCACGTGGAAACCGGCCTGCGGCAGCCACATCCCGATCAGGCCGCCGATCAGGCCGATCGCGCCACCACCCACGATGCCGCGCCAGGCGGCGGGCATGAAATCGGTGGGCGAAGCCTCTTTCTCCGCATCGGGAACCAGGGTCATCTCGATGTCGGACTGGGCGAGCACCGCGGCATGGCCGGGACGAATGCCGAGTCGGAGCGCGGCACCCATCGCCTGTTCCGCGGTGCCCAGGTCCGGAGCGCTGAAAACACGTCGATTCATGGCGGACTCCCGTGGGCGGCTGTCATCCAGCCTCGGGACGACGATAGGCCCGCGTGCGGGATGCGGAGGTGAAGAAAAGCCGTGCCCGCCGGTGCCCGGCGAGGGTCACTGCGCCGGGCGTTCAGCCGCGCTCTTGCGGCCCAGGGCGCGCAGGTAAAGGTCGTACAGGGCGGTCACCTTGGCCACGTATTCCTGCGTTTCCGCATACGGCGGCACGCCGCCATAGCGGGTCACCGTGCCGATGCCCGCGTTGTAGGCCGCCGCGACCAGAGTGAGGTCGCCCTTGTAGCGCCGCATCAACAGCTTCAGGTGGCGTGCGCCGGCATCGATGGACTGGGTGGAGGAGAACGGATCGGTCACGCCGTATTCGGTGGCCACTTCCGGCATCAGCTGCATGACGCCCTTGGCGCCCTTCGCTGACACCGCCGCCGAGTCGAAATCGCTCTCCGCGTGGGCAATCGCGCGCAGCCACGCGTCGTCCACACCGGTCTTCTTCGCCGCCGTGCGGAAATCCCCGGGGTACATGTTCAGGCGCGGCTTGCCGACCTTGCCCAGCCCGGGATGGGCCGGTTCGCCCGGTGGGGTCGCGACGGTGAACTTCAGGTACACCCGCGAGCCCGGCAGGTTGCGGGTGCTGTAGACCTGCTGCCCGTCCTGCTCCCGCTCGTACAGGGTGCCGCTGAAAACGCCCATCCGCCCCCACAGGTTCGGCAACTGGACCGCGTTGTCCTCGATCTGGCGGGCCTCGCAGCGGGAACCCGGCTCCGGCGCGGTGGCCAGACTGACCGTGCCGTCGCGGACGCAGCGGTAGACCGTCCGCGCCTGGGCCTCGGGCACGCCGAAGCCGGCCGAAACGGCCAGCAGGCAGACCATGACAAGGGCGCGGGAGGGACGCATGGGGGCGGATTCTAGGGCCGGCAAGCTGAGCGGCAACCCCCCTGGAAACGGCTTTCGAGGCACCTTCCGGACGGACGGGAAGCCCCGCCCCGACGGGCTCCGGGCCGCCGCTGCTGCGCCGCAGCAGGCAAGCGCGTAGAATTGCCGGCCCTGTCATTCCGCACGCTCTGGAGCACACGCATCATGGGTCTGGACCACGTTTCCACCGGCAAGAACCCGCCGGAAGAAATCAACGTCATCATCGAAATCCCGAAGGACTCGGAACCGGTGAAGTACGAAGTGGACAAGGAAAGCGGGGCGATTTTCGTCGATCGCATCCTTTCCACCCCGATGCGCTATCCCTGCAACTACGGCTATGTGCCGAACACCCAGTGCGGCGACGGCGATCCGGCCGACGTGCTGGTGGTGCTGCCGCTGCCGCTGATCCCCGGTTCGGTCATCCGCTGCCGCCCGGTCGGCGTGCTGCGCATGAGCGACGAAGCCGGCAGCGACGAGAAGCTGCTGGCCGTGCCGGTGGAAAAGGTCTTCTCCGGCTACAAGCACATCAACGACATCGATCAGGTCAGCCCGCACTGGCTGGAGCGCATCGGCCACTTCTTCGAGCACTACAAGGATCTGGAGAAGGGCAAGTGGGTGAAGCTCGACGGCTGGGGCAACGCCGCCGACGCCAAGCAGGTACTGGTGGATGCCATGCAGCGCTACGCCGAACTGAAGAAGTAAATCTTCCCTTCGGACGGAAAAAAGCCCGCCGTCGGCGGGCTTTCTTCGTTCTTGCGGCGAGCACCGGCGTTTTCAGCCGTCCTTGCGCATGCCCATCCGCAGCGTGGTCAGGCCGATCAGCCGCGACACCACCAGCGCGATGTACATGACCCCGGCGAACTGCTCCAGCATCACCAGTGCGCGCGCCTCCGCCTGCACCGGAACGATGTCGCTCAGGCCCACCCCCGACAGCACGCTGAAACTGAGGAACAGCAGTTCCATCCAGGTGCGGGGCTGGTCCGGCGCCACCGCGGCGATGAAACTGCCCGGGTACCACTGCTGGCAGACCGAGAAGGCGAATGCGAACGCCCATGCCAGCAGGGTGAACGTGGCGCCGGCGGCGAACAACTCGTCGCTGGTGACCTGGTGGTCCTGCAGCATGTAGGCGATCAGGCTGCCGGCGGTATAGAAGTACAGACCGCTCTCCAGCAGGTGCGCGAACACACCCAGATCGGCATTGTCGAAGGCTGCGGCCAGCAGCGACAGCGCCATCGCCGGCACCGCCAGCGCCAGTGCGATCCACAGCCGCGACGGGCTGCGGTTCACCACCCACAGGGCCAGCGCCAGCACCAGGATGCCGAATGCGCCGAACACCGCGCGGCCGCCGGCGGTGTCTTCCATCAGCGGGTACAGCAGCACGCCCAGCAATTGCACCAGCAGCAACCATGCCGACGGATGCCGGCGTGCCGCGACCAGCCAGCGGAGCCAGGTCATGCCCATCTCATCCCTTGAAGTGGTAGACCAGCGCGTAATAGATCACGTAGATCCACGACAACAGGCCGTGGATGATCGCCCACAGCAACGATTTGTTGGCGGTCCACGAAATGGTGATCGCCAGCGCGGTGCCGAATCCGATGCCCGCCCTGGCCGCACTCGCCGCGCCGCTCATTTGCGCGGCGCCGCGGGAACGATCGGCGTACCGCTGCCGGCCCGGTAGGGATAGCGCGCGAAGATGTCGGCGACCGCCTGGTCCAGCCGCGCGGCACGCTCGGCCGGCTTGGCGTTGGCGACCCGGCCGACCGCGATGCCTTCCCAGACCAGCTGGTTGCGCTTGGCATCGACCAGATCGAAGTTCAGGGTGCCCTCGGTGTACTGATAGACGTTGGTGCGGTCGTACCAGTAGGGAACGGCCACGTATCGGCGGGCGCGGTAGCTGTAGTAATAGTTGTAGTCCACGTCCGGCATGCTGACCACATCGGTCTTTTCCTGCATGTAGGCGTTGATGTTCAACCACAGGTCCGGCGACTTCTCGTCGTAGACATAGCCCCGCGACTCCATCTGGGCGCGGGCCGCCGCCTTGAGCCGGGCGCTGGTGATGGTGGCGTAGCCCTCGCTCTCCACCGCCAGCGGCGAGTAGAACGAGAAACTGCGGTAGCCGGCGAAATCGGCCGAAGGATCGGCTTCGCTGCTGATGCGGGGGCCGGTGGCGCATGCCGCCAGCAGCAGGACCCACGCCAGCAGCAGGCCGCGGGTGAGGAATGGGGTGGCTTGGCGCATGTTCGGCAATCTCCTGTCCGGGACCCCAAGCGTCGCGCGGGCGCGCCGGCGGCACAAGCCCCGCCGCCCCGGAAAAGCGGCGAACGGACGCATCCGTCCGCCGCATGGTTCAGCCTTCGTGGTAGACCTTCGCGCCCTGGGCGAGGAATTCGGCCGACTTCTCGGCCATGCCGGCCTCGATCGCCTGCTGTTCATCCACGCCATGCTCGGCCGCGTAGTCGCGCACGTCCTGGGTGATCTTCATCGAGCAGAAGTGCGGGCCACACATGGAACAGAAGTGGGCCAGCTTGTGCGCGTCCTTGGGCAGGGTCTCGTCGTGGAATTCCTTCGCCTTCTCCGGATCCAGGCCGAGGTGGAACTGATCCTCCCAGCGGAATTCGAAGCGCGCCTTGCTCAGCGCGTTGTCGCGTACCTGCGCGCCCGGATGGCCCTTGGCCAGATCCGCGGCGTGCGCGGCGATCTTGTAGGCCATGATGCCGTCGCGCACGTCCTGTCGGTTGGGCAGGCCCAGGTGTTCCTTGGGCGTCACGTAGCAGAGCATCGCGGTGCCGTACCAGCCGATCATCGCCGCGCCGATCGCGCTGGTGATGTGGTCGTAGCCCGGCGCGATGTCGGTGGTCAGCGGTCCCAGCGTGTAGAACGGTGCCTCACCGCACTCGCGCAGCTGCTTGTCCATGTTTTCCTTGATCAGCTGCATGGGGACGTGGCCCGGGCCTTCGATCATGGTCTGGACGTCGTGCTTCCAGGCGATCTTCGTCAGTTCGCCGAGTGTTTCCAGCTCGCCGAACTGGGCGGCATCGTTCGCATCGGCGATGCAGCCCGGGCGCAGGCCGTCACCCAGGCTGAAGGCCACGTCATAGGCCTTCATGATTTCGCAGATTTCCTCGAAATGCGTGTAGAGGAAATTCTCCTTGTGGTGCGCCAGGCACCACTTGGCCAGGATCGAACCACCGCGCGAGACGATGCCGGTGACCCGCTTCGCGGTCAGCGGCACATAGCGCAGCAGCACGCCGGCATGGATGGTGAAGTAATCCACGCCCTGCTCGGCCTGCTCGATCAGGGTGTCGCGAAAGATCTCCCAGGTCAGCTCCTCGGCGCGGCCGTCGACCTTCTCCAGCGCCTGATAGATCGGCACGGTGCCGATCGGCACCGGCGAATTGCGGATGATCCACTCGCGGGTCTCGTGGATGTGCTTGCCCGTGGACAGATCCATCACCGTGTCGCCGCCCCAGCGGATCGACCAGACCAGCTTCTCCACTTCCTCGGCGATCCCGGAGGACACCGCGCTGTTGCCGATGTTGGCGTTGATCTTGGTCAGGAAGTTGCGGCCGATGATCATCGGCTCGCTCTCCGGATGGTTGATGTTGTTCGGCAGGATCGCGCGACCACGGGCGATTTCGTCGCGCACGAATTCCGGCGTGATGATCTTCTGGATGCTCGCGCCGAAACTCTCGCCCGGATGCTGTGCCAGCAGCAGCGCTTCGCGCACCGCTTCCAGCCGCTGGTTCTCGCGGATGGCCACGTATTCCATCTCCGGCGTGACGATGCCCTTGCGCGCGTAGTGCATCTGGCTGACGTTGGCGCCCGCCTTCGCGCGGCGCGGCAGCGCACGGCCGGGGAAGCGGACCGCATCCAGCTTCGGATTGGTCTCGCGCGAACGGCCGAATTCCGAGCTCAGCGCGGACAGCGCCTCGGTATCGCCACGCTCCTCGATCCAGCGCGCACGCAGCGCCTGCAGGCCGGTCGCCAGATCGATATGCGCATCCGGGTCGGTGTACGGACCGGACGTGTCGTAGACGGTGACCGGCGCGTTCTCCTCGCCCCCGAACAGGGTCGGCGTGCGGGTCAGCGCGATTTCACGCATCGGCACGCGCAGATCCGGACGCGAACCGGCCACGAAGACCTTGCGCGACCCGGGAATCGGGCGGGTGACGGATTCGGAAAGCTGCTGGGTATCCTGCAGCAGGCGGGAGGGCACGGCGTTCATCGGCATCGTCCTGGTTGGAAAGCGGGACGAAGCGGCGGCGCATGGAACGCGGAGGGATCGCTGGCGATCGGTCGCGTCCTGCGAAGCTTCCCTACGCCGGTCTTAACCGGATCAGGTTCGAAGGGTCTGTCTCAACCGCCGCCCACCGGGCCGACGATACCCCCGCTTCGGGCGCTATTAGACAACCAAAAGGCCCGGAACGCCATTGGCGGCCGATGACGTCGGCCGAGGCGACGGGTTACCCTCCTCCCGGGGATACACGAAGCCACCAGGGGAAACATGAACACAGGGAAGATTGCTGCATTCGCAGCATTGTGCGTGCTGTCGTCACACCTCACCGCGGCCGAACCGGTTCCGGTCGAGGCTTTCGCGAAATCCAACAAGCTGCATTCGCCGCGCCTGTCGCCCGACGGACAGCATCTCTCCGTCGCCGCCGACTTCGGCGATGGCAACCATGCGCTGCTGATCTACCGCCTGCAGGACATGCAGCAGACCGCGCTGCTGCGCCTGCCCCGCTATGAGCTGCCCGCGCAGATCCATTGGGTCAGCCCGAAGCGTCTGGTGATTGCCAAGGGGCGGCAGATGGGCTCGCGCGAAGAGCCCACCCCGATGGGCGAAATCATCGCCACCGACTTCGACGGCAAGAACCAGAAATACGTGTTCGGCTACCAGCAGAGCACGCGCACGGCAGGGATTGACGCGGGTTTCGGCTACATCGAGGGCGTGCCCGAAGTGCGGAACGGCCATTTCTACATGCGCCGGCTGTCCATGGGCACGACCCGCTCGCAGCTGTACGACGTGGATGCCGAACGCACGACCGCCCGTCTGGTCGCCGACATTCCGGTCAAGGACCTGTCATTCACCCTCGACCGCGACGGCATCCCGCGCTTCGCGTCGGGAACCGACGACAACAACAACTACCTGCTGTACGCCGCCGATGCGCAGGGCGAAAACTGGTCGCCTGTTTCAAGCAAGGAACTGGGCGGCAAGTTCGTGCCCTATTCGTTTTCCGCGGACGGACAGCACCTGTTCGCGTTCTTCAGCGAAGACGGCGGGCCATCCATGCTGGTCAAGTCCGATCTGCGGGGCCGGAACCGCACCGTGCTGGCCAGGGATGATTTCGGCAGCGTGGGCGACGTGGAGTGGACCACGACGCCCATGGAGCCCTTCGCCGCCACGCTGGGCGAGGGCAAGCCACGGATGGTTTACTTCGACGCCGCGTCCGCGGAAGCCCAACTGCACCAGAAGCTCAACCAGAGCTTCCCGGGCATGTACGTGACCTACGTCAATCACAGTGGCGACGGCGCGGTGTCCCTGTTGTACGCCTACAGCGATCGCGATCCCGGTGCCTGGTATCTGTTCGATCGCAAGCAGATGAAGGTCTCCCGGCTGCTGGCGGGACGGGAAGGCCTGGATCCCGCGCGCATGGGCGAACGTCGTCCCTTCCGCTTCAAGGCCAGCGATGGCATGGAACTGGATGGCTTCCTGACCCTCCCGGCGGGCGTCCAGCAGCCTTCGCGGTTGCCGATGATCCTGCTTCCCCACGGCGGACCGCACGCGGTCGGCGACGACTGGGCATTCGATACCGATGCGCAGTTCCTCGCGAGCCGCGGCTACCTCGTCCTGCAGGTCAATTTCCGCGGTTCCAAGGGACGCGGCTATCGCTTCGAACAGGCCGGCTACCTGAAATGGGGCACCCGCATCCAGGACGATCTGCTGGAAGGCATGCGCTGGGCGATTGGACAGGGTTACGCGGATCCCGCTCGCATCTGTTCCTACGGCGCCAGCTTCGGCGGCTACTCCGCGATGATGACCGCGGCCAGGGCGCCGGATCTCATCAAATGCGCGGTCGGTGTATCCGGTCTCTACGATCTGAAGATGATGTACAGCAAGGGCGACATCAAATCGACCCGCTACGGCCGCAACTACCTGGAACGCGTGGTCGGCAAGGATGATGCGGAACTGGCGGCCAATTCACCCACCTCGCTGGCGGCAGGCATCAAGGTGCCCGTCCTGCTGGTGCACGGCGAAATCGACGAACGAACGCCGTTCGCGCAGGCGCGCGCGATGAAGGATGCGCTGGAGCGCGCGGGAAACAAGCCCGAATGGATGGCCGTGCCGAAGGAAGGCCACGGCTTCTACAAGGAAGAAAACAACATCGCGTTCTACCAGCGACTGGAAGCCTTCCTTTCGAGGAACATCGGTCCCGGCAAGCAATGATCGCGGCCCGCCTTCCGTCCCTGGGCGGAGGGCTCGCCCGCGGCGTCCGATTCCGCTCCGGAAACAGGCTGTAACCTGCATTCCACCGGTGATCCCGTCATCAGGGAACGTAAATGAGCGGATTGCTATCATGCGCGCTCGCCGGTGACGCCAAGCCCTAGCGCGGGCCTTTTTTCCACCGGCGGGCGACTCCGTTCATGACAAGGAGGCCTGCGTGGTTTTCCGTATCTCCATCCTGCTGGTGGCCATCCTGGTCGCCGCTGCCGGTCTTGCACCCGGTCCGTTCAATGCCTGGATCCAGCAACAGCTGACCGGGATCATCTCCAGTGCCGGTTGGCTGTATCTGCTGATCGTGTTCGCCGCGCTGGTGTTTCTGCTCTATCTGGCGGTGGGGCGTTTCGCCAGCCTGCGCATCGGTGGCGAGGATGCCGAGCCGGAATTCTCCAACGCCAGCTGGCTGGCGATGCTGTTCGCGACCGGCATGGGCATCGGACTGGTGTTCTGGGGGGCCGCCGAACCTGTTTCCCACTACTTCAAGCCACCGGAAGGACTGGCGCCCGGAAGCCTGGACGCCGCGCGCGCGTCGATGCGCTACGTGTTCTTCCACTGGGGCCTGCATCCGTGGGCGATCTATGCGCTGATCGGACTGGCGATGGCCTGGTTCCAGTTCAATCGCGGCGGGCGTGGCCTGATCAGCGATCTGCTGCAACCGGTCATCGGCCGGCATCACCGTGGCTGGATCGGCCACGCGGTGAACATCGCCGCGGTGGTGGCGACCGCGGTCGGCGTGGCCACCACGCTGGGCTTCGGCACCATCCAGATCGCCGCGGGCGTGGCACGGGTCACCGGGATTCCGGACTCCATCGGGACCGAGCTGGCGATCATCGGCGTGGCATTCGTGCTCTACATGGCATCCACGATCAGCGGTGTCGATCGCGGCATCAAGTGGCTGTCAAATTTCAATCTCGGCCTGGCGGCGCTGCTGCTGGCGATGGTGCTCGTGCTGGGGCCCACCGGTTTCATCTTCGATACCTTCACGACCACGCTGGGCACCTATCTCAACCAGTTGGTCAACATGAGTCTGCGGATGTCGCCGTTCTCCGGCAGCACCTGGGTGGCCGACTGGACCATCTTCTATTGGGCCTGGTGGATTGCGTGGGCGCCGTTCGTGGGCGCGTTCATCGCCCGCATCTCGCGCGGCCGCACCATCCGCGAGTTCGTGTTCGGCGTGGTGGTCGTGCCGAGCCTGCTGGGCTTCGTGTGGTTCTCGGTGTTCGGCAGCACCGCGCTGTGGATGCAGATCCTCGGCGGCGTCGACATGAGCGATGCGCTCGCGCGCGGTTATGAAACCGTGCTGTTCACCCTGTTCGACCATCTTCCGCTGTCGACCGTGCTGGCCGGCATCGCGGTCGTGCTGCTGATGATTTTCTTCGTCACCTCGGCCGACTCGGCGGTGCTGGTGCTGGCCAGCATGTCCACGGACACGCCCGGTGATCCGCCGCTCCGGCGTCGTCTGGTCTGGGGCGTCGGCGTGGCGCTGGTCGCGGCGACCCTGCTGCTGGCCGGCGGGCTCGATGCGCTGCAGGGCATCATCACCATCGCCGCCCTGCCCTTCGCGCTGTTGCTGCTGCTGGTGATGCTCGGCCTGTATCGGGCCCTGAACCAGGAGTACCTGCTGCAGCGCCGGCGCGAGCAACGCGCGCGGCGACTGATCATGGACTGGATCGCACGCGAGGACGCGAACCAGTCCAGCGGCGACTGACGGCGCGCGTTCCGTCAGTCGATGCGTTCGGCGAGCTTCGCCAGCGCCGCCTCGTCGGCAGGCTCCAGCCGGGTGGCGTCGCCGAACTCCGGCCAGCCGGCACGCAATCCCGCCATCACCGCGGGATCGTGGCCCTCGGCGGCCAGCAGTTCCGCACCGACGCCTGCGCAATCCAGATGCGCGGCCGGGCGGCACAGCAACGGTCCGGGTGGAATGACCGGCGAACGCCAGAGTTCATGCGTATCCGCATGCGGCGCGGCGTCGTAGACATCCGCCGCCAACGCGGCGACATCGGCGCGACCTTCCTGCAGCCAGGCCAGCGACGCGGCATGCGAACCCGCGTAGTCGACGCGCGCGAACGCCGTTTCCGGTGTCTCGATGCCGAGGTCCGCCAGATGGCCGCGGGGCACGAATCCACCCGAGGCCGAATCCGGACCGACCAGCACCAGCCGCAGACCCGCCGCCTCGCTGGCGAGCGCGGCGCCGGACAAGGGACGGCGACTGACGATGACCGCGCGATAGCGTTGCGCCTGCGCGGGCGGGACGGCGGGCACCGGCAGCGTGGCGACGCTGCCGGCCGGCAGCCGCAGCGCCTGCAGATAGCCGTGAAGATTGGGCACCGCGACATCGATCTCGCCTGACGCCAGGCCCGCGATCAAGGCGGTGGGCGAAGCGAGTACGCGCACTTCGACAGGCCGCTTGAGCTGCCGCCCGAGATAATCGGCCAATGGCCGGATCGCCGCCGCACGATCCCGTTGCGGGTAAGCGTATGTCGCCACGACCAGCGGTTCGGGATCCTTCGCGCCGACCGGTGCCGGGACGGACAGCACCGTCCACGCCATCAGCAGGCCAACGGCCAGGCATCCCATGCCGCGCGGATTGTGTGGGCTGCGCGGTTTCATGCGCGATCCAGCAGCGCCTTGTCGCGCACCGCCCCCTTGTCCGCACTGGTGGCCAGCAACGCGTAGGCCTTGAGCGCGGTGGTTACCCGGCGCGCGCGCGGGTGCGCCGGCTTCCAGCCCAGCGCGTCCTGTCCGGCACGGCGCGCATCCAGTTCCGTGTCGTCCACCAGCAGGTCGATGGCGCGGGCGGGAATGTCGATGCGGATGCGATCGCCGTCGCGGACCAGACCGATGGCGCCTCCCGCCGCGGCTTCCGGCGAAGCGTGGCCGATCGACAGTCCGGAGGTGCCGCCCGAGAAACGCCCGTCGGTCAGCAGCGCGCACTGCTTGCCCAGGCCCTTGGATTTCAGATAGCTGGTCGGATACAGCATTTCCTGCATGCCCGGTCCACCCTTCGGTCCCTCGTAACGGATGACGACCACGTCGCCGGCTTTCACTTCATCGCCGAGGATGCCCTTCACCGCGGCGTCCTGGCTTTCGTAGACACGCGCGTTGCCCTCGAACACGTGGATGGATTCGTCGACGCCGGCGGTCTTCACCACGCAGCCGTCGCGGGCGATGTTGCCGTACAGCACCGCCAGGCCGCCTTCCTGCGAGAAGGCATGTTCGACGTCGCGGATGCAGCCTTCGGCGCGATCGGTGTCCAGCGACGGCCAGCGCGTGTCCTGACTGAAGGCGACCTGGGTCGGAATGCCCGCCGGCCCGGCCTTGTAGAAGGTGTGGACCTTCTCGTCCTCCACCACGCCCACGTCCCATTGCGCGATCGCGTCGCCCAGCGTCTTCGCGTGCACGGTCGCCGCCTGCGTGTGCAGCAGACCGCCGCGTGCCAGTTCGCCCAGGATCGCCATGATGCCGCCGGCCCGGTGCACGTCCTCGATGTGGTACTTCTGCGTGTTCGGCGCGACCTTGCACAGTTGCGGCACGCGCCGCGAAAGCCGATCGATGTCGCGCATGTCGAACGCCACCTCGCCTTCCTGCGCGGCGGCGAGCAGGTGCAGGATGGTGTTGGTCGAACCGCCCATCGCGATGTCCAGCGTCATCGCATTCTCGAACGCCTCGAAGGTGGCGATGCCGCGCGGCAGCGCGGTCGGATCCTCCGCGCCGTACCAGCGGTGGCACAGCTCGACCGCCAGGCGCCCGGCGCGCAGGAACAGCTGCTCGCGATCGGCGTGGGTGGCGACCACCGTGCCGTTGCCCGGCAACGACAGGCCCAGGGCCTCGGTCAGGCAGTTCATCGAGTTGGCGGTGAACATGCCGGAGCACGATCCACAGGTCGGGCAGGCGCTGCGCTCGACCGCCGCCACCGCCTCGTCGCTGGCGTTCGGATCCGCCGCCATCACCATCGCATCGATGAGATCCAGCTTGTGATCGGCCAGCCGCGTCTTGCCCGCCTCCATCGGTCCGCCGGACACGAACACGGTGGGGATGTTCAGCCGCAACGCGGCCATCAGCATGCCCGGAGTGATCTTGTCGCAGTTGGAAATGCACACCAGCGCATCGGCGCAGTGCGCATTGACCATGTATTCCACGGAGTCGGCGATGACCTCGCGGCTGGGCAGAGAATAGAGCATGCCGTCATGGCCCATCGCGATGCCGTCGTCGACCGCGATGGTGTCGAATTCCTTGGCGACCCCGCCGACGCGCTCGATCTCGCGCGCGACCAGCTGGCCGAGATCCTTCAGATGGACGTGGCCCGGGACGAACTGGGTGAACGAGTTGGCGATGGCGATGATCGGCTTCTGGAAGTCGCCGTCCTTCATGCCGGTGGCGCGCCAGAGCGCACGGGCGCCGGCCATGTTGCGCCCATGGGTGGAGGTCTTGGATCGGTATTCAGGCATGGTCTGCGGAGGTGTCGTGTTGCGCGGAAGGCCGCGATTCTGCGGGCTTTTCATGGTTGCAGTTGCAACCATCACCACGCAAACCGGCCTCTCATCGGGACATTACCGAAAATTTTCCCGCTGCGCTTGACAAGCCTCGAACGGGCATGTTTCTCTTGCTGCATGTTGCATCGCCACACGCCCCTGACCCACGACCTGCGGACCGCGCCCAGCGCGGCCTCCATTCTCGTCGTCGTCCTTATTACCTCGCCAACAGGTGCGGGACGAACCGGCGTGTAAGCAGAAAACAACGCCAGATTCGCAAAAACCCCGCACTGAGAAGTGCGGGGTTTTTTGTTGCCGCAGTTTCCAACCCACCCTGCCCTTCCCAACTCAGGAACTCCGCAAATGACCACCGCCGCCTCCTCCGCCCCGCAACCCAAGATCGCCGTCGTCGGCTACGGCAGCCAGGGCCGCGCGCACGCGCTGAACCTGCGCGAATCCGGTTTCGACGTCACCGTCGGCCTGCGTCCGGGCGGTCCCACCGAGGCCAAGGCCCAGGCCGACGGCTTCCTGGTCAAGTCGCCGGCCGAGGCCGTGAAGGACGCCGACCTGGTCGCCGTGCTGACCCCGGACATGGTCCAGAAGCAGCTCTACAACGAGGTGCTGGCGCCGAACATGAAGGCCGGCGCCTGCCTGCTGTTCGCCCACGGCCTGAATGTCCACTACGGCCTGATCGCCCCGCGCGAGGACCTGGACGTGGTGCTGGTCGCGCCGAAAGGTCCGGGCGCGCTGGTCCGCCGCGAGTATGAAATCGGCCGCGGCGTGCCCTGCATCTACGCCGTCTACCAGGACAAGAGCGGTCAGGCCGAGGCGCTGGCGCTGGCGTACGCCGCCGGCCTGGGCGGCGCCCGCGCCAACATCATCAAGACCAGCTTCAAGGAAGAGACCGAAACCGATCTGTTCGGCGAGCAGGCCGTGCTGTGCGGCGGCGCCTCCTCGCTGGTGCAGGCCGGCTTCGAGACCCTGGTGGAAGCCGGCTACCAGCCGGAAATCGCCTACTACGAAGTCCTGCACGAACTGAAGCTGATCGTCGACCTGTTCTACGAAGGCGGCATCACCCGCATGCTGGAGTTCGTGTCCGAGACCGCGCAGTACGGCGACTACGTCAGCGGCCCGCGCGTGATCGATGCAGGCACCAAGGCGCGCATGAAGGACGTTCTGAAGGACATCCAGGACGGCACCTTCACCAAGAACTGGATCGCCGAGTACGAAGCCGGCCTGCCGAATTACAAGAAGTACAAGCAGGCCGACCTGGAGCATCCGATCGAAGTCGTCGGCAAGCAGCTGCGCGCCAAGATGGTGTGGCTGCAGGCCAACGCCTCCCAACCCGATACAGAACAGGCCGCCGCCGCATGAACGCCGACGCTGCCGCTGCCCCACGCAATGGCGCCCGCTGGTTGACCCAGGCCCTGGAAGCCGAAGGCGTGGAAACGCTGTTCGGCTATCCGGGCGGTACCATCATGCCGTTCTATGACGCGCTGGTGGACTCTTCGCTCAAGCACATCCTGGTGCGCCATGAGCAGGGCGCGGCGCTGGCCGCCAATGGATACGCCCGCGCCAGCGGCAAGGTCGGCGTCTGCGTGGCCACCTCCGGCCCCGGCGCATCGAACCTGGTCACCGGCATCGCCGACGCGATGCTGGACTCGGTACCAATGGTCTGCCTGACCGGGCAGGTCGCCACTCCGCTGATCGGCACGGACGCGTTCCAGGAACTGGACGTATTCGGCCTGACCATGCCGATCGTCAAGCACAGCTTCCTGGCCCGGCGCGTCGAGGATCTGCCGGAGATGGTCCGCGAGGCCTTCCGCATCGCGCGCGAAGGTCGCCCCGGACCGGTGCTGATCGACCTGCCCAAGGACGTGCAGATGGCAGACGCTTCGCACCTGCCCGATCATGCGCCGGCCGCGATCGATCCGGTGCCCGCACCGGCCGACGCGCGGCTGGCCGAGGCGCTGGCGGCGATCGCCGGTGCGGAAAAGCCGGTGATCTACGGTGGCGGTGGCATCGCCCTGGCCGATGCGGTGGATGCGTTCCGCCAGTTCGTCGAGGCCACCCGCATCCCGACCGTGCTGACCCTGCGCGCGCTGGGCGCGCTGCCCGGCAACCATCCACAGTTCCTGGGCATGCTGGGCATGCACGGCACCCGCGCCGCCAACATGGCGGTGCAGGAAGCGGATCTGCTGGTCGTCGTGGGCGCCCGCTTCGATGACCGCGCCACCGGCAAGCTGGCCGAGTTCGCGCCATTCGCACGGGTCGTGCACCTGGACGCCGACGCCTACGAGATCTCCAAGCTGCGCGGCGCCGACATCGCCATTCCGGGTGACGTCGCCGCCGGTCTGCGCACCCTGAGCGCGGCGCGCAGCACTTGCGAGGAATGGCGCAAGCGCTGCGCCGGCAACCGCGAGCGGCATGGTTTCCGCTACGACGCGCCGGGCAGCGACATCTACGCGCCGGCCCTGCTGAAGCGGCTGACCGAAGTGGCGCCCGCCGACACGATCGTCGCCTGCGATGTCGGCCAGCACCAGATGTGGGTGGCCCAGCACTGCAAGTTCGGGCATCCGCGCAACCACCTGACCAGCGGCGCGCTGGGCACGATGGGATTCGGCCTGCCGGCGGCGATGGGCGCGCAGTTCGCCTGCCCGGACCGCACCGTCGTGCTGGTCAGTGGTGATGGCAGTTTCATGATGAACGTGCAGGAGCTGGCCACCATCGCCCGCTGCAGGCTGCCGGTGAAGATCGTGTTGCTGGACAACAGCGCGCTGGGCATGGTCCGGCAGTGGCAGGAACTGTTCTTCGCGGAGCGGTACAGCGAGATCGATCTGTCCGACAACCCCGACTTCGCCGCGCTGGCGCAGGTGTTCGGCATTCCCGCCCGCCGCATCGAACTGCGCAACCAGGTCGACGACGCGCTGGCCGAACTGCTGGCCCAGCCCGGCCCGGCGCTGCTGCACGTCGCCATCGACATCAAGGCCAACGTCTGGCCGCTGGTGCCGCCCAATCACGCCAACAGCTCGATGCTGGATGGCAATCCCGCCAAGCAGAGTCCGGAGCCCTCCCCCCATGCGATACCGGCTTGACCTGGTGCTGAAACCGGCCGAGGGCGCGCTGACTCGCGTGATCGGCATGGCCGAGCGACGCGGCTTCGCGCCGCGCGCGATCAGCGGCGAACCCGCGCCCTCCGACGGGCGCTGGCGCGTGCAGCTGGTGGTCGACGGCCAGCGCCCGCCCGAAACCCTGCGCCTGCAGATGCAGAAGATCTACGACTGCGAATCGGTCGAGATCACCGCCGTCGACAACGGGGAGGCCGCGTGATGAACACGCTGTCCGTCCACGCCGTCGACACCCACGTCCGGAGGCGTCTTCTTCAACATCAGCCGCACGCGTGCCGCCATGCCTGATGCCGGCCGCGCCGCCAGCAGCGAAGACCCGGACGTCGGCGACGTCCGTGTCAGCGTGGCCGACGTGCTGGCCGCGCAGGCACGCCTGCGCCGCTACCTGCCGCCGACGCCGCTGCATCATGCGGAGCGCTTCGGCGTGCTGCTCAAGCTGGAAAACCTGCAGCGCACCGGCTCCTACAAGGTGCGCGGCGCGCTGAACGCGCTGCTGGCCGCACGCGAGCGCGGCGACAGCCGCCCGGTCATCTGCGCTTCCGCCGGCAACCATGCGCAGGGCGTCGCTTGGGCCGCGTACCGGCTGGGCGTGCAGGCCATCACGGTGATGCCGCATGGCGCGCCGGAAACCAAGATCGCCGGCGTCGCCCACTGGGGCGCGACCGTGCGCCAGCATGGCGCCAGCTACGACGAGGCCTTCGCCTTCGCCCGCGAACTGGCTGAACAGAACGGCTACCGCTTCCTGTCCGCCTTCGACGATCCGGACGTGATCGCCGGCCAGGGCACGGTCGGCATTGAGATCGCGCCGCACGCGCCGGACGTGGTCATCGTGCCGATCGGCGGCGGCGGGCTGGCGTCGGGCGTCGCGCTGGCGCTGAAGTCCCAGGGCATCCGCGTGATCGGCGCGCAGGTGGAAGGCGTGGACTCGATGGCGCGCGCGATCCGCGGCGACACCGCCGCGCGCGATCCGGCCGCCTCGCTGGCCGATGGCGTGCGGGTCAAGATTCCCGGTTTCATCACCCGCCGGTTGTGCGCGCACCTGCTGGACGACGTGGTCATCGTGCGCGAAGCCGAACTGCGCGAAACCCTGGTGCGGCTGGCGCTGGAGGAACACGTCATCGCCGAGGGGGCCGGCGCGCTGGCGCTGGCCGCGGGCCGGCGCGTGGCCGGCAAGCGCAAGTGCGCGGTGGTGTCCGGCGGCAACATCGACGCGACCGTGCTGGCGCGCCTGCTGTCCGAAGTCCGCCCGCGCGCGCCGCGCAAGCCGCGCCGCCGCAACCGCGAAGGCGAGCCTTCGCTTGCAGGGACGCCATCGCGCAGCCCCGCTTCTCCCCCATCCATCGCCGTGCCGCCCATGCCCCGCCAACGCCGCACCGCCGCAGTCGCAGAGGAATCCAGCTGGTGAATACGAACATTTCCGAACCCCATCCGTCAGGCCACGTCCGCATCTTCGACACCACCCTGCGCGACGGCGAACAGTCGCCCGGCTGCAGCATGACGCCGCAGCAGAAGCTGGTGATGGCGCGCGGCCTGGCCGAACTGGGCGTGGACATCATCGAGACCGGCTTTCCCGCCAGTTCGCAATCGGACCGCGAGGCGCATGCGCTGATCGCCCGTGAACTGCGCGGGCCAGCCCTGGCGGTGCTGTCGCGTTGTCTGGCCGGCGACATCGAGACCTCGCTGCGCACGGTGCAGGCCGCCGCCCGGCCACGCCTGCACCTGTTCCTGTCGACCAGCCCCCTGCATCGGGAGCACAAGCTGCGGATGAGCCGCGAGCAGGTGCTGGAATCGGTCCACAAGCACGTCGGCATGGCGCGTGCGCACATCGACGACGTCGAATTCTCCGCCGAGGACGCGACCCGCACCGAGGAAGATTTCCTGCACGAAGTGGTCGCCGCCGCGATTGCCGCGGGCGCGCGCACCATCAATCTGCCCGACACGGTCGGCTTCACCACCCCCGAGGAAATCCGCGGCATGTTCCAGCGCGTGATCGCGCAGGTGCCTGGCGCGGACAAGGTCGTGTTCAGCACCCACTGCCACAACGACCTGGGCCTGGCCGTCGCCAACTCGCTGGCCGCCATCGAGGGCGGCGCGCGCCAGGTCGAGGGTTCCATCAACGGCATCGGCGAACGCGCCGGCAATTGCGCCATCGAGGAAATCGTGATGGCACTGAAGGTCCGCAACGCCTTCTATAACCTGGACACCGGTGTGGACACCCGCCGCATCGTCCCGACCTCGCAACTGCTGTCGCGGTTGGTCGGCATGCCGGTCCAGCGCAACAAGGCGATCGTCGGAGCCAACGCCTTCGCCCACGAATCCGGCATCCATCAGCACGGCATGCTGCGCCATCGCGGCACCTACGAAATCATGCAGCCGCAGGACGTGGGCTGGCCGTCCTCGCAGATGGTGCTGGGCCGCCACAGCGGCCGCGCCGCGGTCGAACAGCGCCTGCGCGCGCTGGGCTACTGGCTGGACGAGGAAGAGCTGAAGCTGGTGTTCGAGCAGTTCAAGGCGCTGTGCGAGAAGCAGCGCGTCGTCGGCGACGCCGATCTGCAGGCGCTGATGCAGGACGCTTCCGTCAGCGACGGCTACCGTCTGGCTTCGATGACCATCAGCGACGTCGGCAGCCGCGCCAATGCGCTGGTCGAACTGTCGGATCCGGATGGCAACCGCGTCGCCGAAACCGCGCAGGGCAACGGTCCGGTCGACGCCCTGTTCGGCGCACTGTCCGCCGCCACCGGCGTGCAGCTGCAGCTGGAGAGCTACCAGGTGCACAGCGTCGGCATCGGCGCCGACGCGCGGGGCGAAGCCAGTCTGTCGGTGCGCTGCGAAGGCGAGGAATACGAAGGCACCGGCACCAGCAAGGACATCATCGAGGCCTCGGCGCTGGCCTGGCTGGATGTCGCCAACCGCCTGCTGCGCCGTCGCCGCGTCACCAGCCAGGAAATGGCTGCCGCCTGATCGCCCGTCCATCGCCCGCGACATGAATCCATTCGACCCATCGACCATGACCACCCAAGCTCCCCGTACCCTGTTCGACAAACTCTGGGACGCGCACGTCGTCAGTCCCGAAAGCGACGCCGCGCCCGCGGTGCTGTACATCGATCTGCACCTGATCCACGAAGTCACCTCGCCGCAGGCGTTCACCGAGTTGAAGTCGCGCGGCCTGAAGCCACGCCGCCCGGACCGCACCAAGGCGACGATGGATCACTCCACCCCGACCCTGCCCGCCGACGCCGACGGCAGACTGCCCTACTACACCGCCGCCGCGGAAACCCAGGTCCAGACCCTGGCGCGCAACTGCGCCGAGCACGGCATCGAATTGTTCGACATGGGTTCGGACCAGCGCGGCATCGTCCATGTCATCGCGCCGGAACTGGGTTTCACCCAGCCGGGCATGACCATCGTCTGCGGCGACAGCCACACCTCCACCCACGGCGCGTTCGGCGCGCTGGCGTTCGGCATCGGCACCAGCGAGGTCGGCCATGTGCTGGCGACCCAGTGCCTGCTTCAGCGCAAGCCGAAGTCCATGGCGATCACGGTGGAGGGCGAACTGGCGCCGGGCGTCGGCGCGAAGGACGTCATCCTGCACATCATCGGCGTGATCGGCGTGAACGGCGGCACCGGCCACGTCATCGAGTATCGCGGCTCGACCATCCGCGCGATGGACATGGAACAGCGCATGACCCTGTGCAACATGTCGATCGAGGCCGGTGCGCGCGCCGGCATGGTCGCGCCGGACGAGACCACCTTCGCCTGGCTGGCGCAGGCGCCACGCGCGCCCAAGGGCGCCGACTTCGAACAGGCGAAGCACGACTGGTCATCGTTGCGCAGCGACGAGGGCGCGCGCCATGACGTGGACGTGCGCATCGATGCGTGCGACATCCGCCCGACCCTGACCTGGGGCACGCATCCGGGGACGGCGATCGCAATCGATGCGCCCATTCCCGCCGCCAACGACGCCGCCGCGCGCAAGGCGCTGGACTACATGGCGTTCGAGGCCGGCCATGCACTGGCGGGTACGCCGGTGGACGTGGTGTTCGTCGGCTCCTGCACCAACGGCCGCCTGAGCGACATGCGCGAGGTCGCCTCGGTGCTGCGCGGCCGCACCATCGATGCGCGCGTGCGCATGCTGGTCGTACCGGGTTCGGAACAGGTCAAGCGCCAGGCCGAGGCCGAGGGCATCGACGCCATCGTGCGCGCCGCCGGCGCGGAATGGCGTGAACCGGGTTGCTCGATGTGCATCGCCATGAACGGCGATCTGGTGGCGCCCGGCCAACTGGCGGTCAGTACCAGCAACCGCAATTTCGAGGGCCGCCAGGGCCCTGGTTCACGCACCCTGCTGGCTTCGCCGCTGAGCGCGGCGTGGGCGGCGGTGAACGGACGCGTGAGCGATCCGCGCGAGCTGTTCGCGGCACGCAAGGAGGTGGCCTGATGAACCACTTCCGTGAACTGCGATCGCAGAGCGTCGTGCTGCGCCAGACCAACATCGACACCGACCAGATCATCCCGGCCCGGTTCCTGTCCACCACCGAGCGTGCCGGCCTGGGCCGGAACGCCTTCAACGACTGGCGCTGGCAGGCCGACGGTTCGCCCAATCCAGCGTTTCCGTTCAACCAGCCGGAGAACGCCGGGCGCCGCATCCTGCTGGCCGGCAGCAACTTCGGCTGCGGGTCCTCGCGCGAACACGCACCGTGGGCGCTGACCGATCTGGGACTGCGCGCCATCGTCAGCAGCGAGATCGCCGACATCTTCCGCAACAACAGCCTGAAGAACGGCCTGCTGCCGGTGGTCCTGGCCGAGGCCGACGTGCAGGCGTTGATGGAACGCCCGGACGATGAACTGACCATCGACGTGGCCGCGCGCGAGCTGCGCACGCCCGATGGCCGCGTCCATACCTTCCCTCTGGATGCCTTCGCCCAGACCTGCCTGCTCGAGGGCGTCGACGAAATGGGCTACCTGCTGGCACGCGAGGCCGATATCGAACACTACGAGGAAACCCGCCATGCGCGCTGAAATCGCCGTCCTGCCCGGTGACGGCATCGGCCCTGAAGTCACCACCGCCGCCGTCTCCGTCCTGCGTACCGTGGCCCGCCGCCACGGCCATGACTTCACCTTCACCGAGCACGACATCGGCGGCGTCGCCATCGATCGCCACGGCGATCCGCTGCCCGCCGCCACGCTGCGCGCCTGCCAGCAGGCCGACGCGGTGCTGCTCGGGGCGGTGGGCGGGCCGAAATGGTCCGATCCCAACGCGAAGATCCGTCCCGAGCAGGGCCTGCTGGCGCTGCGCCGGGGCCTGGGGCTGTTCGCCAACCTGCGGCCGGTCCGGCCGCATCCGGCCGCGCTGAACGCCTCGCCGATCAAGCCGCACCTGCTGACCGGCGTGGACATCATGGTCGTGCGCGAACTGACCGGCGGCATCTACTTCGGGGACAAGACCCGCGACGAGCGCGGCGCCAGCGACCTGTGCAGCTACAGCGTCACCGAGATCGAGCGGGTCGTGCGCAGCGCCTTCCGCCTGGCCCGCGAGCGCCGTGGCTACCTGGTGTCCGTGGACAAGGCCAACGTGCTGGAAACCTCGCGCCTGTGGCGCGACGTCACCGCGCGCATCGGTCGCGAGGAATTCGCGGACGTCAGGCTGGAACACGTGCTGGTGGATGCGATGGCCATGCATCTGCTGTCCCGCCCGCGCGAGTACGACGTGATCGTCACCGAAAACATGTTCGGCGACATCCTGACCGACGAGGCCTCGATGCTGGCCGGTTCACTGGGCCTGCTCCCCTCCGCCTCGCTGGGCGATGGCCGGGTCGGCCTGTACGAACCGATTCACGGTTCGGCACCCGACATCGCCGGCAAGGGCATCGCCAATCCCTACGCGACCATACTGAGCTGCGCGATGCTGCTGCGCCATTCGCTGGGACTGAGCGAGGAAGCCGATTGCATCGAGCGCGCCGTCGACGGCGCCCTGAACGCACAAGTATTCACCAACGATCTGGCCGCGGGTGGTCGCGGCGTCTCCACCCAGGCGGCCGCGCAGGCCGTGATCGAACAATTGAACGAGCACTGCTACGTCGCCGAACTCCGGGACTGAGTCTGCTCTCTCTGACAGGCGGGCTTCGGCCCGCCTTTTTTTTGCGTATCTTGCCGGTCTCTTCCCACCCGCTTGCGGCCGTGCCGCCCGGGCGGCGATAGTCCCTCTCTCGGGAGGGGCGCGGACATGACGCCTGGTGCGAAACATCGATTGAGACGGGTGACGTCCACCTTGCTGATCACCCTGTGGGGCGTTGGCTCGCTGGCGGGGTGGCCGGTGCTGGGAGGCTTCCTTCCGCTTTCGTTGATCTTTCTGCTCAATTCACGGACGGACCCCGCCGAATCCTCCGACTCCGGCGTCATGGGCCTCATGCAGCCGCGACTGATTCCACTCTTCGCCCTGCTGTTCTTCGGCGTGTTCTACACCGTGGCGAAGTACGGGTTGCCGAAAAGCGTGCTAGAAGATGTCTGGCGAGGCTGGTTGGTGATTCCCGTGTGGGTGGCGCTGCTGGCGCAGATCATCCTCGAATCCGACGCCGGACCCGTTGGCGGCGCCGGAGATGCCGTGGAACGCGCCGACTGATCGCAGCAGGTGTCCGTCCACGGCGACGCCCCGCTTCGCACCGCGCATTCCGGTCACTACCCTACAATGCGGGCATGAAGACCATCGGAATGCTGGGCGGCATGAGCTGGGAGTCCACCGTGCCCTACTACCGCCTGATCAACCAGCGCGTGCAGGAGCGACTTGGCGGGCTGCACTCGGCGCGCATCCTGCTCTACAGCCTGGACTTCCAGGAAGTGGAACGACTCCAGCATGCCGGCGAGTGGGATCGCGCGGGCTCACTGCTCGCCGACGCCGCCCAGCGCCTGCAAGCCGCGGGCGCCGGTTTCCTCGTCATCTGCACCAACACGATGCACAAGGTCGCGCCGGCGGTCGAGGCCGCGACCACGTTGCCGTTGCTGCATATCGCCGATCCCACTGCGCTCGCCGTGGTGGCAGCGGGATTCCGGCGCGTCGGCCTGCTGGGCACGCGGTTCACGATGGAGGAGAATTTCTATCGCGAACGCCTGCAAGGCGAACATGGTCTGGAAGTGCTCATCCCCGACGCCGGGGATCGCCTCGAGGTCCATCGCATCATCTACGAGGAACTCTGCCAGGGCATCGTCGACGACGGATCGCGCGCCGTCTATCGCGGCGTCATCGACCGATTGATCGCGGGCGGCGCGGAAGCGGTGATCCTGGGGTGCACGGAAATATCGCTGCTGGTGGGACGGGAGGATTCGCGGGTGCCACTGTTCGACACGACCGCGCTGCATGCCCGAGCCGCCGCGGACCACGCACTCGACGATTGAGCACGGCGATGCGCAAGGTACTTTTCATCTGCAGCCAGAACCGGCTTCGCAGCCCCACGGCGGAACAGGTCTTCGCGGATTGGCCTGGTGTGGAGACCGCGTCCGCCGGCCTGAACAACGACGCGGAAAACCCGCTCACGCCGGAATTGCTGAAATGGGCGGACCTGGTGTTCGTCATGGAGCGGGCGCACCGCAACAAGCTGTCGTCGCGCTTCCGTGCCCACCTTGGACGGCAACGGGTCGTCTGCCTCGACATCCCGGATGAGTACGACTACATGGATCCGATGCTGGTCCGCCTGCTGCGCGTGAAGGTCCCGCCGCATCTTCCGTAAGGTGGGCCTCGGCCCACCATGGATCTTCCGCACGATACGCGATCCGATCAGACCAACGGGCGTGGCCCCGGGCCTCCCCCGAGTCAAGCCGCGTCGCCCTCCTCCGGCTTCACCTTGAACCACGCCGCATACAGCGCCGGCAGGAACAACAGCGTCAGCAGGGTCGCCACGGTCAGGCCACCCATGATCGCCACCGCCATTGGTCCGAAGAAGGCGCTGCGCGACAGCGGAATCATCGCCAGCACCGCCGCCAGCGCGGTCAGCACGATCGGCCGGAACCGGCGTACGGTCGCGTCGATGATCGCGTGCCAGCGATCGTGGCCGGCATCGATGTCCTGCTGGATCTGATCCACCAGGATCACCGAGTTGCGCATGATCATGCCGGCCAGGGCGATGGTGCCGAGCATGGCGACGAACCCGAACGGCACCCGGAAGATCAGCAGCGCGAGGGTCACGCCAATCAACCCCAGTGGCGCGGTCAGCGCGACCAGCGCCATCCGCGGGAAACTGCGGAGTTGCAGCATCAGCAGGGTCGCGACCACCAGCAGGAACAGCGGCATGCCGGCGTTGATCGAGTTCTGGCCACGCGCCGAGTCCTCGACGGTGCCGCCGGTCTCCAGCAGATAGCCTTCCGGCAGCGCCTTGCGGATGTCCTCCAGGGTCGGCTGGATCTGCCCCACCACGGTGGGCGGTGTCAGCGCGTCGGTGTTGAGATCCGCGCGCACGGTCACCGTCGGCAGGCGGTTGCGATGCCAGATGATGCCGTCCTCGAACGCGTACTCCAGATTCGCTATCTGCGACAGCGGCACGCTGCCGCCGTTGCTGGTCGGAACCGCCAGACTGCCCACCAGATCCATGCGCGCGCGCTCCCGTTCCGGGCCGCGCAGCAGGATCTCGACCAGTTCGTTGCCTTCCCGGTAGGTGCTGACATGCAGACCCGACAGCGAACTGGTCAGGAAGTGGGATACCTGGGCGGTGCTGACGCCCAGCGCGCGCGCGCGATCCTGATCGATCACCAGGCGCACGATCTTGCTGGGTTCGTCCCAGTCCAGATTGACGTTGGCGACATGGGGGTTCGCGCGCACCTTTTCGGCCACCTGGCGCGCCAGCGCCTGCACGCGCTCGATGTGCTCGCCGGAGACCCGGAACTGGATCGGATAGCCGACCGGCGGCCCGTTCTCCAGCCGGGTTACCCGGAACTGCAATTGCGGGAACTGCGGCGCGACTTCCTCGATCAGCCACTTGCGCGTCGCCTCGCGCGATTCGATGTCGCTGGCCAGCACCACGAACTGCGAGAAATTGGCCTGCGGCAATTGCTGGTCCAACGGCAGATAGAAACGCGGCGAGCCGGTGCCGATGTAAGCCACGTAGTTCCGTATGCCTTCGCGCTTGCCCAGCAGCTTCTCGAGCAGGCGCGCCTGCGCGTCGGTGGATTTGAGCGAACTGCCTTCGGCCAGTTCCAGATCCACCATCAGCTCCGGACGCACCGAATCGGGGAAGAACTGCTGGGGTATGAAGCGGAACATCACGATCGACAGCACGAACGCCAGCGCGGTCACGCCAATCACCAGCCAGCGATGGCGCAGGCAGGCATCCAGCAGCTTGCGGAATTTCTGGTAGAACGGCCGCTGGTAGGGATCATGCTCGTGCGCATCGTGCGGCGCCGGTTCCAGCCATCCAGCCAGGGCCGGATGACGGTCGGCCAGGCGCGCGCGCAGCCCGTGCCAGCGCGCGGCCAGCGAACCAGGCTTCGGAACGCGCGGCTGATCCAGATCCGGCAACATCTTGTCGCCCAGGTACGGGATGAACAGCACCGCCGCGATCCACGACACCACCAGTGCGATTGTCACCACCTGGAACAGCGACCGGGTGTACTCGCCGGTGCTGGAGGCTGCGGTCGCAATGGGCAGGAAGCCCGCCGCGGTGACCAGCGTGCCGGTCAGCATCGGGAAGGCAGTCGACTCATAGGCGTAACTCGCCGCCTTCAGCCGGTCGTAGCCCTGCTCCATCTTGATGGCCATCATCTCCACCGCGATGATCGCGTCGTCCACCAGCAGGCCCAGCGCCAGCACCAGTGCACCCAGCGAAATCTTGTGCAGGCCGATCCCGAAGTAGTGCATCACCGCGAAGGTCATCGCGAGCACCAGCGGGATCGAGACCGCCACCACCAGGCCGGTGCGCAGGCCCAGCGAGAAGAAGCTGACCACCAGCACGATGACGACCGCTTCGGTCAGCACCCGCACGAACTCGCCGACCGACTCCTCCACCGCGTGCGGCTGGTCGGACACCTTGCGCAACTGCATGCCGACCGGGAGGGTCTTCTGCAGGCGCTGGAATTCGTGTTCCAGGGTATCGCCGAGCTTGAGGATGTCACCGCCGTCCTTCATCGCCACCGCGATGCCGATGGCGTCTTCGCCCATGAAACGCATCTTCGGCGCGGACGGATCCGCGAAGCCGCGCCGCACTTCGGCGATGTCGCCCAGCCGCACCGTGCGGCCACCGGCGTGGATGGGGAATTCGCGGATCTCCTCGACCGAGCTGAACTCACCGCTGACCCGCAGTTGCACGCGATCGGACGGGGTCTCGAAGAAACCGGCCGGCGTCATCGCGTTCTGCTCGTCCAGCGCCTGCTGCACGGCGGTCAACGGAATGCCCAGGGTCGCCAGCTTGGTATTGGACAGTTCGATCCAGATCTTCTCGTCCTGCAGACCGACCAGTTCCACCTTGCCGACGTCGGATACGCGCTGCAGTTCCAGCTGGATGCGATCGGCGTAGTCCTTCATCACCGCATAGTCGAAGCCCGGTCCGGTCAGCGCATAGATGTTGCCGAAGGTGTCGCCGAACTCGTCGTTGAAGAACGGTCCGACCACGCCTTCGGGCATCGTGTAACGGACGTCGCCGACCTTCTTGCGGATCTGGTACCAGAGTTCGGGAATGTCCCTGGAGTTGAGCGAGTCGCGGGCCATGAAAATGACCTGCGATTCACCGGCGCGCGAATAGGAGCGGATGAACTCGTATTTGCCGGTGGTCATCAGCGCCTTCTCGATGCGCTCGGTGACCTGCTTGGACACTTCGTCCGCGGTCGCGCCCGGCCAGACCGTGCGCACGACCATCGCCTTGAAGGTGAACGGCGGGTCCTCGGACTGGCCGAGATGGCGGTACGACCAGGCGCCGATCAGTGCCAGCACGATCATCGCGAACAACACCAGCGAGCGATTGGTCAGCGCCCATTCGGAAACATTGAAGCGGCGCATGGTCAGCGGTCCCCTTCAGCGCACATGGCGTCCGGAACCCCTGCGGGCATGCGGTCCTTCGTTGCCGGCGCCTTCATCACGGCGCGCCCTTGGCGGGCACGGCCAGCACGGGACGGTTGTCGCGATCGACCGGGGTCACCGCCACGCCTTCGCGCAGCAGGTGGCCACCGCCGGCCACCACCCAGTCGGTCGCGGCGACGCCGGACAGCACCGGCACTTCGGTATCGCCGTAGGCACCCAGGCGAACCGGGCGCAGCGCCACCTTGCCGGTCTTCGGATCGACGACCCAGACGGCGGTGCCTCCCTGGGCGCCGCGTTGCACGGCGGACAGCGGCAGTTTCAGCGCCGCCTTCGCACCCTGTTCCTGCACGTAGACACGTGCGCTCTGGCCGAGTTCGACTGCGTTGACCGCCTCGCCGACCAGGCTGACCCGCGCCGCGTAGGTGCGGGTCTGCGGGTCCGCCGCCGGCGCGATCTCGCGGACGGCGCCGGGCAGGCGCTCATCCGGCGCGTTCCACAACTCCACCAGCACCGGCTGGCCGACGCTGAACTCGCGGATGCGGTTTTCGGGCAAGCCGATCGCCACCTCGCGTCCGCCGTCGGCGGCCAGCGTATAGATGGTCTGTCCGGCGGCCACCACCTGGCCGGCTTCGGCCTGGCGGCTGGCGATCACGCCATCGCGCGGCGCCCGCAACTGCGAGTAGCCGGCCTGATTGCGCATCACCTCCATCTGCGCGCGCGCCGCGCGCGCGCGTCCCTCGGCCGCCTTCCAGGCCGCGACCTGCGCGTCGTAGGCCGAACGGCTGACCACCGCCTGCTCCACCAGCTTCGCGTAGCGATCACGATCGCCGCGGGTACGCGCCAGCTCGGCCTCGGCCGCCGCCAGTTCGGCGCGCGCGGCCTGTTCCTGCAGGCCGAAATCGCCCGCATCCAGCAGCGCCAGGATCTCGCCGCGGCGGACCCGCGCGCCGGCATCGACATTGCGCCGGGTCAGGTTGCCGCCAACCCGGAATGACAGCGGGCTTTCCTCGCGTGCGCGCACCTCGCCGGCATAGGCCGTCAGCGCGGCTTCCACACCTCCGGAGGGATGCACCACCATGGCCGGACGCGGAGTTTCCGCGGTTTCCCCGCCGTCCCCGCAGGCCGACAACGCCAATCCGAGGAATAGACCCATTCCGATCCCGCGCAAGCCCTGCCCGTGCATGGCGACTCCGTTGTCATTCAGTAATTAATGGACTTGCCGGTATAGTATAAATATCGAACCGAGTAGTCTAGTATTGCCGAATGGCCAGCCCCGTACCTCCCGCCAGCCGCCGATCCGCCGCCAAGCCCGCTCCCGGGCCCGGACGTCCCAAGGATCTCGGCAAGCGCGCCGCCATCCTGGACGCCGCCAAGCGGCTGTTCGCCCGCGAGGGCTTCGGCGGCACTTCGATGGATCAGATCGCCGCCGAAGCCGGCGTTTCCAAACTGACCGTATACAGCCACTTCGGTGACAAGGAAGCCTTGTTCACCGAGGCGGTGCGGGCCAAGTGCGAGGAAATGCTGCCCGACGATCTGTTCCAGATCGAGCTGGAGGGGCCGCTGCGCGACCAGCTCCGGGTCATCGCCCAGGCTTTTTTCGCGCTGATCAGCAGTGACGAGGCCATCAGCACCCAGCGGATGATGATGGTCCCGGGCAATATCGACGACAACCTGAAACAGGTGTTCTGGCAGGCCGGGCCGCAACGGACCCATGACGCCTTCGCCGGCCTGCTGCAGGCGCGGGTGGATGCCGGGGAACTGGACATCCCGGACGTTCCCCGGGCCGCCGAGCAGTTCTTCACCCTGATCAAGGGGGACCTCCACGGGCGCATGATGTGCGGCTTCGGCGAACGGCCGGGCCGTGGCGACGTCGCCAGCCATCTCGACGCCTGCGTGGACTTGTTCCTGCGGGCGTATGGCAAGCGCTAGGCTCGTGCGGCCCCGGATTGCCGACGGAGGTCGCGGTGACTTCCGGCACTGCGCCATGGGGGGGCCAGCCGCGATCCTTCCCGAGCGCGACCGGAGCCGTCCCGGTAAAATGCTCGGCCCTGTCCCACGCGCCGGATGACTTCCCCCATGACGATCGATTATTCCCTCGCCCGCGAAAACATGGTCGAACAGCAGGTACGTCCCTGGGACGTGCTGGAAGTTCGCGTGCTGGACGTGCTGTCCGCACTGCCGCGCGAGGCGTTCGTGCCGGAGATTCATCGCGCCCTGGCGTATGCGGACCTGGAAATCCCGCTGGGCCACGGCCAGAAAATGATGAAGCCGGTCCTCGAGGGTCGTACCCTGCAGGCGCTGAACATCCAGTCCGATGAAGAAGTGCTGGAGATCGGCACGGGCAGCGGTTACCTGGCCGCCTGCCTCGGCGCGCTCGCGCGCGATGTGGTCAGCCTGGAAATCCAGCCCGAACTCGCCGCCGCTGCCCGTGAGCGCCTTGAGCGCACCGGGCTGGGCAACAATGTCCGCGTCGAGACCGCGGACGCGCTGCACTACACCACCGATCGCCGGTTCGACGCGATCTGCGTGACCGCGGCGGTGGAAAGCATCCCGGAGCGCTTCCTGGAATGGCTGCGTCCGGGCGGCCGCCTGTTCGTGGTCCGTGGCCAGTCACCGGTGATGGAAGCGGTGCTGCACCACGCCGATGTCAACGGCGCCCGCATCGAATCGTTGTTCGAAACCGATCTCGCCTACCTTGTCGGTGCCGCCCCGGCGCCGAAGTTCGTTTTCTAAGGATAAATAAGGAACCCGCATGAGCCGTCGCCCCCTCGTACTCGCGCTCGCCCTTGCCCTGCCCTTCAGCGCCAGCGCCACCGACCTGCTCCAGACCTTCGATCTGGCCCGGACCGGCGATACCCAGCTGTCGATCGCAGAGGCCAATACGCTGAACACCAAGGAAGGCAAGGTCCAGGCGCGTGCCGCGCTGTTGCCGCAGCTCGATGGCTCGGTCGGTTACGATCGTACCCACAGCAGCCGTCCCGGCAGTTTCCAGACCGACGCGCTGGGCAATGTCGTCTCGGTCGGTGACACCAAGGGCCGTTCGTACGGCGCCACGCTGAGCCAGTCGATCTTCGACTGGAGCCGCATCTCCAACCTGCGCGCCGAACGCGCCAACAGCGCCGCGGCCGATTACAACCTCAACTCGTCGAACCAGGAACTGATCACCCGCACCTCGGCGGCCTACTTCGATGTGCTGATCGCGATCGAGTCGCTGGCCGCGGCCCAGACCAACGAAGCCGCCGCCAAGAAGCAGTTCGACTACACCCAGAAGCGCCTCGAGGTCGGTCTGGCGCCGATCACCGACGTGCATGAAGCCCGTGCGCAGTACGACAGTGCCCGCGCAAGCACCATCCTGAGCCGCAACACCCTGGACGACACCTATCGCGCACTGACGGAGCTGACCGGCCAGCCGATCAGCAACCTGCAGGGCCTGCCGGACGATTTCCGTCCCGAACTGCCGGCCGAGCAGTCGGCGCAGGGCTGGGTGGATCGCGCAGTGGAGCAGAATCCGGCGCTGAAGGCCGCCGAGTTCCAGAAGCAGGCCGCCGACTTTGGCGTGTCCAGCGCGCGCGCCGGCCACTATCCCACGCTCAGTTTCCTCGGCAGCTACAACAACGGCGCCAGTTGGGATTCCGTGCATGGCCCCGGCAGCCCGGGCACCTCGCGGGACAATGAAGGCTACAAGTGGGGCGTCACCCTGAACGTGCCGCTGTTTGCCGGCGGTGCCACCCAGTCGCGTGTGCGCCAGGCCCTGGCCCAACGCGACGTCGCCGACGACACCGTCGAGCAGACCAAGCGCGCCCTGGTCCGCAACACCAGCAACGTCTACCAGGCGCTGGTCGCGGGCGTGAGCGAAGTCGAGGCTCGTCGCCTGGCGGTTGTGTCGGCGCAGAGCGCCTATGACGCTTCCGAAGTCGGTCTGGAAGTCGGTACCCGCACCGTGCTGGATGTGCTGCAGAACCAGCGCACGCTGTTCCAGGCGCAGGTCGAGTACGCCCGCTCCAAGTACCAGTACCTGCAGAACCGGCTGCTGCTGGAGCAGGCCGCCGGCACTCTGGAGCGCACCGACATCGAGGACGTGAACCGCCTGCTGACCGTCAACGCCGAAGCCCGCCTGGCTCCGGCTAGCACCACGAACTGATCGGCGATTCACTGCGGGAACGAAAGACGGCGGGCCAGGCCCGCCGTTTTTTTTTGCCCTGCCATGCAGCGAGCAGCGATGGCGTCAGCCAACGACGCCCTGTGCACGGAGCTCGTCGATTTCCTGTACCGACCAACCGGATTCGCGCAGGACATCCTCCGTGTGCTGTCCGAGCATCGGCGGCGCGCGGCGATAACGCACCGGTGTCGCCGACAGGCGCAACGGACTGGCCACCATCGGCAATGCCTCCTGTTCCGGATGATCGATGTCCACCTGCAGACCGCGGGCACGCACCTGCGGATCCGCGAACACTTCGTCGATGCCGTTGACCGGGCTGCAGGGAATGCCGGCCGCTTCCAGCGCGGCCAGCCACGCCGCGCGGCCGCGGCGTTGCATCACGCCGGCGATCAACGGTACCAGCGCCTCCCGGTTGCGCACGCGATCGGCGTTGCGCGCGAAGCGGGGATCGCCGGCCCATTCCGGATGTCCGGCGATCGCGCAGAAGCGCGCGAACTGCGCATCGTTGCCCACCGCGAGGATGACGTGGCCGTCGGCGGTCTCGAACGCCTGGTACGGCACGATGCTGGGATGGCCGTTGCCCATCCTGTGCGGCACACTCCCGCCCACCAGGTACTGACTGCCCAGATTGGCGAGCATCGCCACCTGCGCATCGAGCAGGGCCATGTCGATGACTTGCCCTTCCCCGGTCGCATCGCGATGCCGCAGCGCCGCCAGGATGGCGACCGTGGCGTACATGCCGGTGAACAGATCCGCGACGGCGACGCCTACCTTCTGCGGCCCCGCACCGGGCAGGCCATCGCGCTCGCCGGTCACGCTCATCAGACCGCCCAGCCCCTGCATCGCGAAGTCGTAGCCGGGACGGCGCGCATACGGGCCGGTCTGTCCATAGCCGGTGATCGAGCAATAGATCAGGCGCGGATCGGCGGTACGCAGGCTGTCCGCGTCCAGGCCATAGCGGGCCATGTCGCCGACCTTGAAGTTCTCGACCACCACGTCGCAGTCGCGCGCCAGTCGTCGAATCACGGCCTGTCCGGCGGACGAAGCGATGTCGACCGCGAGCGAGCGCTTGTTGCGGTTGGCGCACAGATAGTAGGCGGACTCGCCGGTTTCCCCGCCCGCGCGATCGCGCAGGAACGGCGGTCCCCAGCCGCGCGTGTCGTCGCCGCTGCCGGGACGTTCGATCTTGATCACGTCGGCGCCCAGGTCCGCGAGGGTCTGGGTGCACCAGGGGCCCGCCAGCACCCTCGACAGATCCAGTACGCGGACGCCGGCCAGTGATTGCGGCGACGGAAGGGAGGCATTCATCGGCGCATCAATCCACGGCGGGCGGCAGATCGGGCTCGATCATCGCCAGCGTGCGCGCCAGCGCGCCGCGCCCGTGCTCGACCAGCGCGCGTCCATTGTCGGACATGCGTTGCCGTTCCACCGGGTCGGCCAGCAGGCGCTGCACGCCCGCGGCCACCGCCTGCGCGTCCTGGCCCACGATCAAGGCATCGGCTTCCTTGAGCAATTTGGTGATCTCGACGAAGTTGTGCAGATGGGGGCCGGTCACCGTCGGCGTTCCCACCGCCGCCGGTTCCAGCAGATTGTGTCCACCGATCGGCTGCAGGCTGCCGCCGACGAAAGCGACATCGGCACAGGCATAGAGCGAGGCCAATTCACCCAGCGTGTCGATGACGAACACATCGGTATCGGCACCGGGCCAGCGCTGTCCACGGCGTGTTCCGGTGCGCAGGTGCGCGGCTTCGGCCGCCTCCTGCACGCGCACGAAGCGTTCCGGGTGGCGCGGTGCCCACAGCAGCAGCAGATCCGGCCACTGCCGGCGCAGATGGCGATGGATCGCCAGCACGGCCGATTCCTCGTCTTCATGGGTGCTGGCCGCGATCCAGACCGGCCGCTGACCGACGCTCTCGCGGAATCCGGCCACCAGGGTGTTCAGGCCGTCCGGCGCGCGCACGTCGAACTTGAGGTTGCCGATGTCCCGCACCTGTTCCGGATCCGCGCCGAGCACCACGAAACGGCGCGCGTCGGCGTCGGACTGCGCGGCGATCCGGCGCAGGGTGCGCAGGGTGCGCGCGATCAAGGGCCGCAGCACGCTGTAGCCGCGCAGCGAGCGCGCGGACAGACGGCCGTTGAGGATGTAGGTGGGGATATGCCGGTCCTGGCAACCGAACAGCAGGTTGGGCCAGAGTTCGGTCTCCATCACCAGTCCGATGGCGGGACGATAGTGATCGAGGAAGCGCCCGACCGCGCCGGGGAGATCATAGGGCGCATAGACGTGTTCGACGCTGTCGCCCCACAACGCCGCGACCCGCTCGGATCCGGTCGGGGTGATGGTGGTGACCACCCAACGCAGGTCGGGCCGGACGCGGCGCAGCGCTTCCACCACCGGTGCGGCGGCATTGACCTCGCCCACCGATACCGCATGCAGCCAGATGTCGGCGGGCTCCGGCTTGCGCTCGTAGCTGCCGAAACGTTCGTTCCAGCGCTGGAAATACTCGGCGAAGCGGAAACCGCGCCAGATCAGGTGGTACACGGTGACCGGCGTCAACAGGTACAGCGCGCCCGAGTACAGGCCACGCAACAAACGCTCGGTGAAGTCCTTCCGCATCGGGAAAGGATAGGTAAGACGCTAGAATTAAGCCATGGCCGCCCCGCAGATGCCCACCCGCCCTCCGTTCTCCCCGCGCCTCTGGCTGAAGTGGTGCGGCCTGGGCGTCATGGTCGCCGGGGCATGGCTGCCGTGGCCGGTGCAGCGTGGACTGGGCTGGTGCATCGGCAGGGTCGCGCCCTACCTGGCGCCGTCCCGGCGACGCGCGGCGGAGGTCAACCTGGCGCTGTGCTTCCCGCAGATGGGCGATGCCGAGCGGCAGGCGCTGTTGAAGGAAAGCTTCCAGGCGCTGGGCGTCGGTCTGTTCGAATTCGCGCGCGCCTGGTGGGGCTCGATCGCGCCGATGCGGCGCGACGTGGCCATCGAAGGCCTGGAACACCTGCAGGCATTGCGCGCGCAGGGGCGTGGCGTGCTGATGGTGTCCGGGCATTTCATGACCCTGGAAATGTGCGGCCGGCTGATCTGCGATCACATCGAGCTGGCCGGCATGTACCGCCGCCACCGCAACCCGGTGTTCGAATGGGCGGTCAAGCGCGGCCGCCTGCGCTACGCCACCCACATGTTCACCAACGACGAGATCCGCGGCGCGGTCCGCCACCTCAAGCAGGGCGGCTTTCTCTGGTACGCGCCGGATCAGGACATGCGCGGCAAGGACACGGTGTTCGCGCCGTTCTTCGGCGTGCCGGCGGCCACCATCACCGCCACCCACCAACTCGCGCGGTTGACCGGCTGCGCGGTGGTGCCGTTCTTCCACCGGCGGGAGGGCGGCCGCTACATCCTGCGGGTGGCGCCGCCGCTGGAGGATTTTCCCACCCAGGACGCGGTGGCCGACAGCACCCGCGTCAACGCGCGGATCGAAGCGATGGTGCGGGAAGCGCCGGCCCAGTACCTGTGGATCCATCGCCGTTTCAAACGCCAGCCCGAAGGCCGCAGCAAACGCTACGACTGACTCAGGACGCGGATGGCGAACCGCCCTCGCGTGCCAGCAGGCTGCCGGTGTACAGCGCGGCCAGCATCAGGGTCAGGCCGCCCCAGAAAGTCGAATAGAAGGCCAGGTGGGTATTGAACGGGAACACGGTCACCGCCAGCGCCAGCATGGCCGGGCGCGCGCGTTCCTTGGCCTGCGGGGTCGCATAGCGCCACGCGCGCCAGGCCAGCGCGGCGCCGGCCAGCCACAGCAGCAGACCGATGACGCCGGTTTCGCTCAGCACTTCCAGCACCAGTTGGTGGGCATGCAATGCCGGCCCCTGGCCCCAGGCCGGACGCCCGCCATGCAGCGGATCGCATGCGGGGAACGCCTTGCGGAAGCCACGCACCCCGACCCCGTTGATCGGCTGCTCCTTGGCCATGCACCAGGCGGCGCCCCAGATCTGCGCGCGTCCGGACAACGCCATGTCCACGCCATCCTCGTCGGCGGCCAGCGCCTGGCTGGTGCGGTCCAGGCGCTCCCGCAATTGCGGCGAGGCCACGCCGAGCGCGACCAGCGCCAGCGCGCCGAAGGCGAACACCGCCAGCAGTCGCTTCCAGCCCAGCAACGGCAGGCCGGAGAAAACCAGGACCAGGGCATAGGTGATCCATGCCGCGCGCGCGCCGGCCAGGATGATCACCACGCCCACCGCCGCGGCCGCCACGATCCACCCGAAGGTGCCCAGCCTGCGGCCCGCGCCGAACAGGACGAACGGCGAAAGGCTGGCCAGGACCACGCCCAGCTTGAGGTTGCAGGGCCCCAGGAAGCCGCTGAGGCGATCCACCACCGCCACATCCTCGGGCGTGCACATCGAATGCCCGCTGGTCAGCTGCTTGAGCTGATCCAGGCTCCAGAACAATGGACTGGTGCCGAACACCGCCTGCAGCAGCGCGTCGCAGGTCCATACCGCCACGATGATGGCGAGGCCGCCGAACGTCGTCCGCCGGCCACGCTCGTTGGCCACCGCGGCGGCCACCAGCCACAGGAACGGCAGGTAACGCAGATCCACCACGGACTCGCGCAGCGCGCGCGCGGAATCGACCGCTTCGACCGCCGAAATCAGCTCGGGCAGCCAGTAGGCCAGGAACATCACGCTGGTGAGCGCCCAGGCCGGATTGCTGAGCAGGCTGGCACTGCCGCGGAAGCGCGCCATCAGCAGGCGGATGATCGCCGCCAGCGCGCCGAGCACCATCACGCCCTCGGCGAACCCCGGCATTGGCCACAACGCGACGAACGTCAGCACCCAGGCCGGCGCCCAGCGCCAACCGTGCGGCGCGCGTTGCGCGTTCTCAGTGAGCGGCGATCCGGTGACGGTCATGGGCGAGTTCAAGATAGGTGGCGAGCGTGGCGTCCTGCATCGCGCGCAGGGTGTAGGCCGGCATCGTAGCCGCTGGCGCCGCCGGATGCGACGCCAGCAACGTGTGCGCGGCTTGCAGCAGGGCATCCTCGTCGAAGGGCGCCACCGCGCCTTGCGGCTGCAATTCGGCGAGCAGTTCACCGACGCCGCCATGGGCCCAGCCCGCTACCGGGCGTCCCACCGACAGGGCTTCGATGACCGTGCGGCCGAATGCCTCGGGCTTGCGCGACAGCTGCAGCACCAGATCCGAGGCGGCGTAGGCATCGGCGATGCGCGCGGTCGGCGGCGTGATCACCAGCGCATCGCCGAAACCACCCCGTCGGGCCTGCTGCTCCAGTTCATCGATGTACTGCTCGCGTCCGGCTTCGCGCGCGCCCGGCATCCACAGGCGCGCATCCAGTCCCCCGGCGCGCAGCCGGCCGAGCAGCGCCAGCGCGTCGCCGTGGCCTTTCAACCGGGTGCCGCGACCCGGCAGCAGCAGCAACGGGCCCTGCCCGCCGAGCGCCGGGTGTTCGTTGGCGAAATGTTCGCGCATGGCGCGATCAGGCCATGCCCGATGTGGGAAGCATGTCGGATCGATGCCGCGCGGAATCACCCGCAGCGTGCCGGGATCGGTACGCGGATAGTGTTCCAGCACGTACCTGCGCACGGTCTCGGAAACGCAGATCACGCGTTCGCCGCGGGTCATGATGCCGCTGTAGAGTCCCGGCGAGTTGAGGCCATGGACGGTGGTGATGAAACCCGGGCGCCGCGCCGCAGGCATCGCGCCCAGCGCCTTCCAGCCCAGCCATGCCGGCAGCCGCGAGCGCGCATGCACCAGATCGGGGCCGATGCGCAGGAACAGATCGCGCAGGGTGCGGACGTGCCGCAAGGTCAGCAGCGACTTGCGGCCGATGTCGAGCGCGATGTGTTCGGCGCCCGCTTGTTCCAGCACGGGCACCAGCCGGCCGCCCGCCGAAACGACGATGGCGCGGTGCCCGGCCCGGACCAGCGCCTCGGCGATCTCCAGCGTCGATCGCTCCACGCCGCCGGACTCCAGCGCCGGCAGCAGTTGCACCACGGTCAGGCGGGGCATCGTGGCCCGGCGTGAATCAGTCGGCGAGGACGAAATGCGAGCCGCAGTACGGGCACTGCACTTCGCCGCCCGGGGCATCCTCGATCGGCAGGTACACGCGCGGATGCGAGTTCCACAGGGCCATCGACGGCAGCGGGCAGCTCAACGGCAGGTCCGCGCGGTGCACGGTGTAGCGCTTCTCGGCGTTGGCGGGCGCGGTGGCGGTCTGGCTCATGGCGACGAATGCGATTCGGGAAAACCGGGGAAGTCTACCACCGGCGCGGGAACGGAGCCTCCGCGCACGGCGGAGAGCGTGCGCCTGGCCAGCCCGGAACAGCCCGGGAACCGGAGCCGGACAAGAAAGAAAAACGCCGCCCGGTTGAGCCGGGCGGCGCGGGTGGGCCGGTCGGGGGAGGGAAGCGGGGGTACCGGCCCCGGGGGGCTTTACTCCTTCGGTACCAGCGCTTCGGTGGTGATGCGCAGCTTCACCTCGTCGCTGACCGCCGGCGCGTACTTGCCGACGCCGAACTCGGTGCGGCTGACGGTGGTGGTGGCGTCGAAACCGATCGCGGCGCGCTTGGCCATGGCGTGCTCGCCGGACTTGTTCAGGGTCACGTCCAGCACCACCGGCTTGGTGATGTCCTTGATGGTCAGGTTGCCGGTGACCTTGAGCTTGCCTTCACCGGCGGCTTCCACCTTGGTGCTCTTGAAGGTGGCGGCCGGGAACTTGGCGGCGTCGAAGAAATCGGCGCTGCGCAGGTGCTCGTCGAAATCGGCGACGAAGCTGTTGAGACCGGACAGCGGCAGGGTCACCTCGACCTTGGACGCGGACACGTTCTCGGCGTCATAGACGATGGTGCCGTCGGCCTTGCCGAAATGGGCGCTGGGGTTGGAGAAGCCGAAGTGGCTCCACTGGGCGATCACGTCGGTGTGGTTGGGATCGATCTTGTAGGTGACCGGGGCGGCGAACGCGGAACCGGCGAACGCGAACAGGGCGGCAATCAACAGGGTCTTGCGCATGATGGAATCTCCGGGGGTGGTGGTCTTTCGAATACGGCAGGCTTCGTCAAGGCCGGGTCGAGGCGGCGGCGCGACCGAAGCTCCAGCGGATGACCCGGCGGGGGTATATCCGGAAGGAGGCGGTATCGGGCGCATCGGATTCGCCCGGCCGGTCGAATCACAACGGCGCCAGTGTAGAGTGTCCCGACTTTGACGATCATCCGGCTGCTCCGGAACGGATTGTTTTGACAGGTGGAACAAATAGACCGCCCCGCCCCCCCTTCCGAGCCCCTCTGGACGCTCACCGACGGCCACGCCGGCAATGTCCGCCAGGCCGAGGCGCTGGCCGTGGCGCTGGGGATGGGAGCGCATGCGCCGCAGGTCCTGCGCTCACGCGTCCCTTGGCGCTGGTTCGCCCCGCGCCGGCTGCCGGGCGACGCCGGCGCGTTCGGTCCGGCATTCCGGCAGGCACTCGCATCGCCGCCCCGGCTGGCCATCGGCTGTGGCCGCCAGGCCGCATTGGCGACCCGGCTGCTGCGCGCGCAGGGTGCGCGGACCGTGCAGATCCTGCATCCGCGCCTGGACACGGCGTGCTGGGACTGGGTGATCGTCCCCGCACACGACGGCCTGAGCGCAGCCAACGTGCTCACCGTGCAGGGCAGTCTGAATCCGATCGACGACGACTGGCTGGCGCGCGCGCGCATGGATTTCGCCGCGTTCGCCCAGTTGCCGTCGCCGCGCACCGCCGTGCTGCTGGGCGGCAGCAGCGCGCACGCGCGCTTTGATCGCAATGCCTTCGAAGTCCTGGCCGGTCGCCTGGAGGCGATGCTGGCGCGGGATGGCGGCAGCCTGCTGATCACCGCCTCGCGTCGCACCGATGCCCAGGTGCGGGCCGCCCTGCGTCATCGTTTCGTGGAAACCCCGGGGCTGGCCTGGCTCGACGCAAGCGACGGCCCCAATCCCTATGCCGGCCTGCTGGCCTGGGCGGATCGGCTGGTGTGCTCGCCGGATTCGGTCAACATGATCTCCGAGGCCTGCGCCACCCGCGCGCCGGTGTTCGTCTTCGATCCACGGCGCGTCAGTGGACGTCCGCGCCGTTTTCTCGATGCCCTGCTCGCCAGTGGCCGGATCCGGGCGCTGGACGGCAAGCCGGCGCCGTTCGACGTCGAACCCCTGCGCGAAACCGCGCGGGTGGCCGCGGTGCTGCGGGAACGATTGAACGGCTAGCTAGCGCACCCGTCCGCCGCGCGACTCCGGGGGTGGGAACTCCGCCTGTGGCGCGGCCGGCCGGGAAGCCGCCGCGTTATGCAGACCCCGCCATTCCTGTTCCCAGCGCTGTCCCTCCGCGGAACCGGCCAGGTCCCGCAGGGCACGGTCCAATGCCCGCGAATCGCCCGAACCCGCCGCCTGGAGCAGGGCATCAACCTCGGGGGACAACGCCCCGCGCCCCTTACCCGGGCTCGGCGCGTGACCGCCCCAGCCCGGCCAAGACGCGCCACCATAGGGTTCCAGCGACAAAGCCGGCGAGGGTGAGCCGGAGCGCCCGGTTGGCTGACGCGACTGGCCCAGTCCCCGCAGTCGGTCGATGCTTTCCTGCAACAAATCCTGCGAACCGCTTGCCAGCAGCGTCATGCCCCGTCGCATGTCCCGCATGTCGTCGCGGTACTTCCCGATCATCGGTGCGAACTGTGTGGCCAGCGCTTCGGCCCGTGCATCGCCCAACACCGAACGGTCCGGCCGCCCCACCCCATCCACCGCCAGAAAGTGGTGCAGGGAGTGCGAACCCAGCGACTGACTGGCCGCCGCCAGCGGCGAACGCAGGTCGGTCAGGCGCGAAGCGTGGTTGTCGTAACCGCCCTTGCGCACCAGGGTCTCCACCTCATGGGCCAGGGCGTAGGTACGGACCTGTCCATAGTGCGGACTGGCGGCACTCACCACATCGGTGGCCATCACATGGTTGATCATCTGTGTGCCGCCCGTGGGGATGCGCTGGTTGAGACTGGCGGCGCCATAGGCGTTGAAGGTCTCGCCGCGCAGGTTGAAATGATGGGCCGTGATCTGGGCCAACGCGCCGCCGAGGGAGTGGCCGGTGACGGTGACCTCAACTTCTCGTCCCTTGTTGGCAACGTAGTCTTGCGCAATCCTGATGGCCCGCTGAGTCAGCTGCATGGCTTCGGGCGTCTGTAGATTGTGCCGCGCCAACACCATGCCCGCATCGGTCAGCAACGCGTCCTGCAGAGGCTCACGGCCCCCTTCCGTGCCCCGGTGCGCCACCACCACCGCACCGCTGTCGACATGCTGGTAGATGACGCCCTGGTAACCGGTAAGCGGATTGTTGACGTATTCGTGCACCTTGTAGCGCGCACCTCCAATATTCGCCACCTTACCGACTTGAGAGCGCAGTGTCCTGGCATCGTCATAGCAATGCTCTGAAAGATTCGCATATTGCTGTGAGCTCAACCTCATCGCGTCACCTCTTCAGCCACCAGCGTGATGGTGAACAGGTCGTCTCTGAGTTCGGGACGGTATTCCTCTCGTGCTGCCTCACCGTGGTCGGGATAGTTTTCCACCATTGAATGGGGGTATCGCTTTTTCCAGTAGTAGGTCGTTTTCGGCTTGTCCGAAGAGAACCCATCCCATCGCTGTTCCAGATTCGCCGTAAACAGGGTCTCTCCTTCGGCGCCGGTGGCCTCCAGGTGTATCAGCACCTGGCTCATCTCCCAGCGGCACACACCCCGGCCGTGGTAGTCCTCGTCAATCATGCCGTCCAGGTAAAAGACACCCGTGTACTCATTCTCAGCCACGCGTGTCAGCGCTATCGGGATGTCCCCCAACGGAATGGGTGACGGGACACCTCCAAAGTTCTCCATGGGCGGCGGCAAGCACTCGGTATTGGTCACCTCATACCAGGCCACGCTCTGCATGATTCTCAACGGCCCCGGCGCATCCGCAATGCGCATCGTCAGCCGGTAGGCCTGGGTGGGATGGGGATTTTCGCGATAGACGGGCTTGGGTTTCATCGAGGCACCACAGGCGGACAGGGAAAGCAGCAGGAAT